>JAJVTK010000016.1:0-81150 GCA_021622245.1 Segatella copri
GTTTCATTGTCACTTCTGTTTGTTCCTAAGTGACAACCTTTTTCAGGGAAGTACAGATAAATGTTTGCCGTTTACAAATATTCATCGTATCTTTGCATTATGAAATCTTCGTTACGTAAAACTCATAATGATGTAAATGCTTATGGTACAGTTAAATCCTTTTGTATTTAAAAAGCTATTGCAGAGTTCATGTAGATGGGGCTGTGGGCCTGTTGAGTGAGCGAAACAATGTGCCTGAGTGAACTCAATGAGCCGTCCGAATAAGCCTACTGATATGATTGAACAAGCTTACAAATACGACTGAGTAAGTGAAAGAATACGTTTGCTCAGGTTAAAGAAGTCGGAATATCAGGTTCAAGGAGGCTGTTTCTAAGAGATTCCCACTAGGCTCAGCAGCTCTGCTGAGCCTAGTCAGCAGGTCTGCCGACTGCAGTCAGCACATCTGCCGAGCCTAGTGGCAACACCCTATAATCGTACAACCACACATCTTTTAGTTGTACGATAATAACCGTTTATAACAACTCCGGAAGCTGGAAGAGCTTCACGCTGTTGCTTCCCTTGATGAGGATGTAATGGTCGTGAGGCTGGTTCGCCTTGAGTGCTTCCTTCACTTCCTCTACATTCTGGAACTTGCGGTAGCTGCATGGAATATCCTTGAATTCATCGCCTACCAGCCATACATTCTCCAGACCGGCTGCCTGCAACTGGTCTACTACCTTCTGGTGCTCCTCGTGGCTCACTTCGCCGAGCTCGCCCATCTGTCCGAGAATTGCCATCTTATGAGGCACATCCATCACGCGGAAGTTCTCGATGGCGGCAGCCATACTTGATGGGTTGGCATTGTAGGCATCTACCACCAGCTTGTTGTGCGCCGTCTCTTCCAACTGCGAACGGTTGTTGCTTGGGATGTAGTTCTCCAGGGCATGATCTATCTGCTGAGGCTTCACATCGAAATGAAGACCGATGGTGATGGCGGCAAGCATGTTGTCAATATTGTAAGAGCCGATGAGATGAGTCTGAACCTCATGCCAGTCGAAACTCTCGGTGCGCCAGCGGAACTTCAGGAAAGGCGCGCAGGAGATGACTTCTCCCCATACATCGCAGTTTCCATCCTTGCCGTAGGTGATGAGGCGGTTGATGTTGCGCTGCTCTGCCATCTGTATCAGATGCTCGTTGTCTGCATTGATGAAGACGAGGGCATCGTTGGCTACGAGGTAATCATAGAGTTCTCCCTTGGTCTTCTTCACGCCTTCGAAACTGCCGAATCCCTGCAGGTGGGCACGGCCTACGTTGGTAATCATACCGCAGGTTGGCTCCACGTATTCCACGAGTTTTCGGATGTCCCCAGGATGGGAAGCACCCATCTCTACAACGGCAATCTCGTTTTCCGGAGAGAGACGGAAGAGCGTCTTTGGTACGCCTACATCATTATTGAAGTTACCCTGGGTGAACATCACGTTGAACTTCTCGCCGAGAACAGCAGAGACGAGTTCCTTGGTGGTGGTCTTGCCGTTGGTTCCGGTGATGCCTACCACAGGAATATCGAAGTGGCGGCGATGCTCACGGGCTAGTTCCTTGAAGGTGGTGAGGCAATCCTCTACGAGGATGTAGCGCTCGTCGCCTTCCTTGGCATACTCTTTTTCATCAACAATCACATAGGCACAGCCTTTCTCCAAAGCCATGTCGGCAAACTTGTTGCCATCAAACGATGCGCCCTTCAAAGCCAGGAAGATGCTGCCCTCTGGGCAGTCGCGGCTGTCAGTGGTAATCACTGGGTGCGCTTGGTAAATCTGATAGAGTTCTGAAATATCCATAGTCTATAACTGTTATTTTGGGTGCAAAAGTAATCTAAATTATGGACATAACAAACAATTTTCCCAAAAAATGATGGTAATCTCGATAATTCTTTCTATTTTTGCAAAAAATATTCAAGTAATCTTTGGAAAGTGAGGTCGGAATGGGCGCAAACATAGAAAGAGATAAATTAAAAACGAGGAAAGACAAGCTAGCTGGTTATTTCTTCGATATCTCCAAACTAAGTTTTGGAGCGATGGTTTTGGGTGGGCTTACGCCAATGATAACAGGAGAATTCGATTATATGAATCTTCTGTATGTTTTATTTGGTGTGTGCATGACAATTTTGTTTGCAATAGTAGGTAATCGAATTTTAAAATATTAAGAAAATGGAAACAATGATTTTGATATTTGGAATAGGCACTTTAATAGGTGGTGGTATTTTGCTTTGGACATATACTGAATCAGGGAAGAAATGGCTAAAAAGTTTATAGTATGAGTTATTTAGCGTTATTTTTTATGATAACTTCTATTGTTGTTATTGCTCTTATAGCTTGGAGTTATACAACGTCGGGCGAAAAGTGGCTTAAGGAGTTATAATCCGATGGAATATACGATTAATATTAAGGGGCGCTTGATGGATTTGAGTACCCCTCAGGTGATGGGCATCCTGAACGTTACGCCCGACAGTTTCTACTCTGGCAGTAGAAAACAGACAGAAATGGAGATAGCTCAGAGAGCTAATCAGATTATAGAAGAAGGTGGAAGCATCATTGATGTGGGCGCATTCTCCACCCGTCCCGGTGCCGATGAAGTATCGGAAGAGGAGGAGGGAAGACGACTGAAGTTCGCTCTCGACATCGTTCGCAGGGAACAACCGGATGCTGCCGTCTCCGTAGATACTTATCGCCCTACCTTGGCACGCAAGTGTATCGAGGAATGGGGAGCTGACATCATCAACGATGTATCAGAAGGTGGAATCACAGGTATCGTCAATGTGCCGCTGGAGCAGAGACAGGAGGAATATCCTGAAATGTTCCGGGTGGTGGGCGAGCTGAAGGTACCTTATATATTAATGTCGGTGCAGCCTACGCTCGAAACGATGATGAAGGGCTTTGCCAGAGAGGTACAGCAGTTGCGTGACCTGGGAGCCAAGGACATCATCCTCGACCCAGGCTTCTGTTTCGGCAAGAATCTCATCCAGAATTATCAGATTTATAATGAGATGGAGAAGTTGAACGTGATGGAACTTCCGGTTCTGGTAGGCATCTCCCGCAAGAGTATGATATACAAGCTGTTGGGTGGAGATGCTACGACATCGCTCAATGGAACTTCCGTGCTCGACACCATCGCTCTGATGAAGGGCGCCAGCATCCTCAGAGTGCACGATGTGAAAGAAGCTGCTGAGGCTGTGAAGATAATAGAAGCAATGAAGGAGGGACGCACATGATAGAATTTGGCATCAAAGACTTTCTCGATATTCTCCTGGTAGCCTCGCTGCTGTTCTATGTTTATCGTCTGATGAAGGAATCGCGCTCACTGAACATCTTCGTGGGCATCATGCTTTTCGTACTTATCTGGCTCTTTGTGAGTCAGATACTGGAAATGCGCCTGCTGGGTTCTATTCTGGATAAACTGGTGAGCGTGGGAGTCATCGCCCTCATCGTCATCTTCCAGGAGGATATCCGTAGATTCCTCTATGAGATAGGTTCGCAGAAAGGCATGCGCCGGCTGGTTCGCTTCTTCCACTCCAGCAAGGAGAGCCAGAAGGAGGCTAACAAGGAGACCATCATGCCGATTGTGATGGCGTGTATGAGTATGGCGAAGAAATACGTAGGAGCTCTTATCGTTATAGAGCGAGGTGTTCCACTGAAGGACATCATGGATACGGGTGAGGAGATAGACGCCAAGATTAACCAGCGGCTGATAGAGAACATCTTCTTCAAGAACTCGCCGCTTCATGATGGAGCCATGGTGGTGAGCAATAAGCGCATCATGGCAGCCGGATGTATTCTGCCTGTGAGTCATAACCTCGATATTCCGAAGGAACTGGGACTCCGCCATCGTGCCGCTCTCGGAATATCACAGAGCAGTGATGCCATCGCCGTCATCGTATCCGAGGAGACCGGACGAATCAGCGTGGCCATCAAGGGCGAGTTCAAACTCCGACTCTCTGCCGAGGAACTGGAAAGCATCCTTACTCTGGAAATGATATAAGTTAAGTGAAGAGCGAAGAACGAAGAGTGAAGAATTCATCACTTTTCCTACTACGTAAACCTTTACGATATGAATAATCTCCCGATTTAGCTTTTTTTACACATTTTAATCGCTGCTATTTCAAAGAAAATGTGTACTTTTGCAAAGTCGATGTGGCAAAAAGGTGAAAAACAAGATAACATCACCTAACACTTTGACAGATCTACTTAGGAAACAACAAAATATATAAAATATTAAAAAGTAAAATGGATTTATTACAGCAAATCGTAGCTCGCGCTAAAGCTGACAAGCAGCGCATCGTGCTCCCTGAAGCAGAAGAGGAGCGTACATTGAAAGCAGCCGATAAAGTTTTGGCTGATGATCTCGCAGACATCATCCTCATCGGTAACCCTGCCAATATTAAGAATCTCGCTGCTCAGTGGGGTCTTAACAACATCGACAAGGCTACTATCGTTGATCCACAAAACAACCCTAAGTCTGAGGAGTATGCTGAGAAGCTCGCTGAACTTCGCAAGAAGAAGGGCATGACCGTAGAGCAGGCTCGTGAACTCGTAACTAAGAACAACCTCTACCTCGGTTGTATGATTATCAAGACTGAGGGCGCTGACGGTCAGATTTCTGGTGCATTGAGCACTACTGGCGATACTCTCCGTCCAGCTCTTCAGATCATCAAGTGCAGTCCAGGTATCACTTGCGTAAGTGGTGCTATGTTGCTCATCTCAGACCAGAAGCAGTATGGTCAGGATGGCGTTGTAGTAATGGGTGACGTTGCTGTAACTCCAAACCCTACAGCAGACCAGCTTGCTCAGATTGCCTATACTACAGCTCATACAGCTCAGTCAGTGGCAGGTATTACTGATCCACAGATTGCCATGTTGAGCTTCTCAACAATGGGTAGCGCAAAGGATGCTATCAACAAGGAGACTGGCAAGAGCGTTTATATCATTGACAAGGTAAAGGATGCCGTAGCTATTGCTAAGGAGAAGTTCCCAGAGCTTCATCTCGATGGTGAGCTTCAGGCTGATGCAGCCCTCGTTCCTGAGGTAGCTGCCAAGAAGGCTCCAAAGTCAGAGGTAGCTGGTAAGGCTAACGTTTTGGTAGTTCCTAACCTCGAGGTTGGTAACATCGGCTACAAGCTCGTTCAGCGTTTGGGTGGTGCCATCGCTATCGGTCCTATCCTCCAGGGTATTGCCCGTCCTGTTAACGATCTTTCTCGTGGTTGCTCTGTAGATGACATCTACTACATGGTAGCCATCACAGCTTGCCAGGCACAGGATGCTAAGAAGGCGTAAGTATATAGTTAATAGTTAACAGTTAACAGTTTATAGGGCTAAGCTGCTGTAAGATGGGTGGTTTATGCTATAGACTGTAAACTATAAATTTTAAATTGAAAACAAAATGAAAGTATTGGTTCTGAACTGCGGTAGTTCATCTATCAAGTACAAATTATATAATATGGACGATGAGTCTGTATTGGCACAGGGTGGTGTAGAGCGTATCGGTCTTGATAACGCTTTCATCAAGGTAAAATTGCCTAACGGCGAGAAGAAGCAGATCATGCACGACATGCCTGACCACAAGGAAGGTGTGAACTTCGTGTTCAAGTGCTTGCTCGACCCGGAAATCGGCGCTATCAAGGATTTGAAAGAAATCGACGCTGTAGGACACCGTGTCGTACAGGGTGGTGACAAGTTCAAGGAGAGCGTTATCGTTGACAAGAGCGTAGAGGATGGTATCGAGGAACTTTGCGACCTCGCTCCTGTTCACAACGCAGGTCACCTGAAGGGTATTCGTGCCGTAGACTCTTTGATGCCTGGCACTCCTCAGGTTTGCGTATTCGACAACGCATTCCACAGCACAATGCCTGACTACGCTTACCTCTATGCAATTCCTTACGAGTTGTACGAGAAGTATCACGTACGCCGTTATGGTTTCCACGGAACATCTCACCGTTATGTTTCTAAGCGTGTATGCGAGATTCTCGGTCTCGACCAGAACAACTCTAAGATCATCACTTGCCACATCGGTAACGGTGGCTCTGTAGCTGCTGTATTGAATGGTAAGGTATTGGATACTTCAATGGGCTTGACTCCATTGGCAGGTTTGATGATGGGTTCACGTTGTGGTGATATCGATGCTTCTGCCGTTACCTACTTGATGGAGAAGTTGAACATGAAGCCACAGGAGATGGCTGACTTCCTGAACAAGAAGAGTGGTGTGCTCGGTATTACAGGTATTTCTTCTGATATGCGCGACATCGAAAAGGCAGCTAACGAGGGTAACGAGAAGGCTCAGTTGGCTCTCCGTATGTATGAGTATCGCATTAAGAAGTACATCGGTGCTTACACAGCTGCTATGGGTGGTGTTGACGCTATCGTATTCACAGCAGGTGTTGGTGAGAACCAGACCGACCTCCGCGAGGATTCTTGCAAGAACCTGGAGTATCTTGGCATCAAGATTAACAAGGAAGTAAATGACAAGGTTCGTGGTGAGGAAGCTATCATCTCTACTGACGACAGTAAGGTGAAGGTAGTAGTAGTTCCTACCGACGAGGAGATTGTTATCGCTCGCGATACAATGGAGTTGGTTGCTAACAAGTAATCATACGCTATATATAATAAGGTGAAGACTAGAAACATAAGTGAATGGTCTTCACCTTTTTAAATTTTTAGAATTATGAAAACAAAGATTGTAACTTTCGGAGAAATATTGCTTAGAATTTCTAAGCCTGGTTATCAACGCTTATTTCAGGGACATCATATGTTTGGCAATTATGGTGGCAGTGAGGCTAATGCAGCCATCTCTTTGGCTTATTTAGGCGATAATGTAGAGTATGTAACCCGTGTGCCATACGGTGAGATGGGTGAGGCGGCGTTGATGCATCTCAGAGAGTACGGTCTGAATGTTTCTCATGTTGTGCGTGGCGGCGAACGTCTCGGAACTTATTATTTCGAAGAAGCTGTGGCTATGCGCAATTCCCGTGTGGTTTACGACCGCAAGAATTCTTCTTTCTATACGCTGAAGCGCGGAATGGTGAAATGGGAAAAGGTGCTGGCTGATGCTGCCGTATTCCATTGCTCCGGCATTACCTGTGCTATCAGCCGCGATGCGATGGAGTCAACTATGGATGCCATCAAACTTGCTGTTTCTGACGGGTTGACCATTGCCTGCGACATCAATTACCGTAAGAATCTCTGGGGATATGGCCTGGAGCCTCATGATGTGCTATTCCAGATGATGCAGTATAGCGACATCATCTTTGGTGACCAGAATGAGTGGGAGGTAGCCAGCGGTGTGCCTCATATTCCTTTCGAGGCTTTGGATGCAGACTATGAGATTGACAAGGAGGCTTATCAGAAGTATTTCCGCAAGATGCATCAGCTCTTCCCTAAGTGTAAGAAGATGCTGATGGCGGTAAGAAATCAGATTGCCAGCAGTCATCATACCTTGAGCGGCTTGCTCTATGATGCTGTAGAAGATCAGCTCTATACTACAAGAATCTATGATATTGAGCCGATTGTTGACCCGATGGGTGTAGGTGATGCCTTTATTGCTGCCTATATTCATGCCCATCAGAAGTGGGGCGACAAGAACCAGTATTGCCTGGATTTCTCACTGTCAGCAAGTGCAATAAAGAATACCGTTCCGGGTGATCAGAATCTGGTTACAGAAGAGGAAATCATCAATAACATGACTTCTTCAGGAGGTCGCATACAGCGATAACAATAAAGGGCAGCTCATAAAGCTGCCCTTTATTGTTATGGTTGGCTTTCGCCTTCCACATATTCTTCCATAAACATGTGTTCGCCATCAAACACGGCATAGGTGAACTGCCATATCCAGTCGCCCAGAATCATCAGTCGGGTCTTTTTGCTCAACATCAAATCCAGTTCGATGTGGCGATGGCCGAACATGAAGTAATCTATATCCTTGTGGCCTTGCATATACTGTTTGGCAAAGCGCACCAGGAACTCTTTCTTTTCGCCCATATAAGGCTCTTCCTTTCCGTCAGCACGTTTCTGTCGGCTATGCTTAGCCCAGTTCAAGCCCAAAGCCATTCCCCAGCGAGGATGAATCGCATTAAGGAGGCGTTGGCAAGTATGGTTCTGGAACATTCTTTTCAGAAACTTGAATTTCTTGTCTGGGTCACCCAGTCCGTCTCCATGTGCCAGATAGAATACTTTATCGTATATCTCTATGGTCTGAGGCTTGTAATGTACGGTAACGCCACACTCTTCCTCCAGGTAGCCATAGGTCCAGAGGTCGTGGTTACCCGTAAAGAAATGTACTTCCACTCCCATATCGGTCAACTCCGAGAGCTTACCTAAGAAGCGTGTATAGCCTTTTGGTACGACATATTTATATTCGTTCCAGAAGTCAAACATGTCACCCAGGAGATAAACTGCCGCAGCCTTCGTCTTGATGCTGTCCAGGAAACGGACCAGGCGGCGTTCTTGCATGCGGGCATGCGGAATGGCTAATGAGCCAAGGTGCGCATCTGAGAGAAAATATACATTTTTCATAAGCGATTCTTTTTAAATGAAGAGTGAAGAATGAAGAGTGAAGAATTCAACGGCTTTGTCTTTATTCAAAGCCGAGTTCTACGCGAGCTTCCTCGCTCATCATACTCTGATCCCAAGCCGGTTCGAATACAAGGTTCACATTGGCAGATTTTACGCCTTCCACGCTGTCTACCTTGCTTCTTACATCCTCCAGGATGAAGTCGGCAGCAGGGCATGAAGGGGCTGTGAAGGTCATGTCGAGATCTACGGTGGCATCGTCTTTCACATCTATTTTGTAAATCATACCGAGGTCCCAGATGTTGACAGGAATCTCTGGGTCGTAAACGGTCTTAAGCACATCTACGATCTTTTCTTCTATCTTTGTCTTTTCTTCTTGTGTCATAATAATCTTTGTTTTTGCCTACAAAGATAATAATTATTGCAGACAAAACAAAAAGAAAAACTGTTTTTTTTCTTGCAGAAGGTCTAATATACCCCAAATAGACTACAATTTACCTTTATCGTGATATGAATAAAAGGCACCATCGGTTATGATGACATGGTCCATAAAGAAGAGGCGCATGATTTCGCAGGCTTTGGCGATCTTCTGGGTAAGTACATCATCGGCTTTGCTCGGCTGAGGATTGTTGCTGGGATGATTGTGGCAGAAGGCGATAATGGTAGCGTTGTTGAGCACCGCTTCTTTGATGATGAGCCGGATATCGGTTGCCGTTTCTGTAATGCCGCCTTTTGAGATGCAGCTCGCTTTGATGAGTTTGAAGTTCTGGTTCATCATCAGGAGCCATGCTTCCTCTGTATCTAAATCCTGCATCTTCGGAAGCATATAGTTGTAGATGGCAAGGGATGAGCCTAAGTCGGGATGTGTGCCAATCTTGTCAAGAGCACGGCGCTTGCCCAGTTCGCAGGCTGCAAGGATGGTGATGGCTTTGGCGGGTCCCATTCCTTTGTATTGCGTCAGTTCTCTGATGGACTTCTTTCCTAGCTGGTTCAGGTTGTTGTCGCAATCCTTCAGAATGCGTTTCATCAGGTCTACGGCACTTTCGTCAGTAGATCCCGAACCAATCAGAATACCTAAGAGCTCGGCATTGGATAAAGCTGAGGCTCCCAAGCGCTCCAGTTTCTCGCGAGGCTTGTCTTCTTCTGCCCAATTGGCAATGGTTAGTTTCTCTGCCATAATAATAACTGATTAGTAGATTATTATTGGCTTCTCTTTTGGCGGGGAAGTCTTATTTGTAGAAAGTCTTGTTGTATGCGCTGAATTCGCTCTGTCCCAGAACGCATCTCTTCCACCATGCAGAAAGGAATCCGCATCCGTAACCCATCAGCTGTGTGAAGGCAGCGCGAATGCTCAGCAAGCCTATCTTCACGCTGTGATTCTCTCTGCTGCTGTCGATAAACAGTGCGATGGTATAGAGAATGATGCCGGCGAGACCGATGCAGCCCAATGCAGCCATCGCATTACCCAAGGTTGGGAATACGTGAACGGTGCCAAGCATGTATGGCAGGAAGCCGAAGAAGAGCAGAAGCAGCGTGCCTATTACGCCCACGGTGAAGACCATAGGAAGGAGATGCACGAGTTTGAGACTCTCTGGATATTTCTTGTAGAGGTTGATGCGGGCGATGCCACTGTTGTAGACCTGTCGCCAGAACTTGCGGAAGTCGGTGCGGCGCTTATGCCATACCCATGCTTCAGGGAACAGACGGCAACGGCAGCCTGCCTTGAAGATACGGATAGAGAAATCAATGTCCTCACCGAAACGCATATTGGAAAAGCCATTCAACCTGAGATAAATATCCCTGCGGATGCCCATGTTGAATGAACGGGGATAGAACTTATCCATCTTCTTCTTTCCGCCACGGATACCACCGGTGGTAAAGAAAGAAGTCATGGAATAAGAAATGGCTTTCTGAGTATCTGTAAATGATGAGTGCGCCTTGTCGGGACCGCCGAAAGCATCGGCTGGCTCACGGCTCAACTCATCACTTACAGCCTTCAGATAACCTTCTGGCAAGACCACGTCGCTATCGAGTATCAGAAGATACTCACCCTTGGCGCGCTCGGCACCATAGTTGCGACTTTGGCCCGGACCAGAGTTCTCCTTATAGTAATAATGTATATCCATCATGTGCTCATATCGCTTGCACACCTCCTCGCAGGGAGTCTGTGAGCCATCCTCAACGATGACAACTTCGAAGTCTTTCTCAGATTGATGAGTCAGACTCTCTAAAAGTTCGTCCACTTCGTCAGGACGATTAAATACAGGTACTATGATGGAATATTTCATTCTTCTTACTATTAAGGGTTAGTTTTACTCAATAAGAGCACAATCTTCCTGTTGGAGGATGTATTACTCGCTTACACGACCGAGGTAGCTACCGTCACGGGTGTCGATCTGGATAGTCTCGCCTTCGTTGACGAACAAAGGAACACGAACCTCAGCACCAGTCTCCAATGTAGCAGGCTTTGTAGCGTTGGTAGCAGTATTACCCTTTACACCTGGCTCAGAGTGAGTAATCTTCAAAGTAGTCTTCACTGGCATTTCAGCCAAGAGGATAGTACCATCAGTTGTATCAGTAACCACCTCAACAACGTCACCCTCCTTCATGTACTGGCCACCAGTAACGTTCTCCTTAGCGATAGGCACCTGCTCGAAAGTCTCCTGGTTCATGAAGATGCAACCAGTAGCGTCCTCGTAGAGGTACTGGTAAGGACGGCGCTCAACGCGAACATCCTCCAATTTGAAACCTACCTGGAATGTACGTTCCAATACACGACCGTCGGCAACATTCTTCAATTTTGTGTTCATTACGGTGTTACCTTTACCTGGCTTTCTGTGCTGAAAGTCGATGCAAACCCATACTTTGCCATCCATGCGGATGCAAGTACCAATCTTAATTTCCTGTGAATTAATCATTTCTTGTTTATCTTGAATGTTATTATAATAATCTCAAAATCGAGTGCAAAGTTACGGCAAAAACATGAAAAATCAAAGGAAATATCGAAAAAAACATAAATATTTAAGCTAAATTTGGTAGTTTTCTTGGTTATTTCAGAAAATATGCGTAATTTTGCAGCCCAAAAAGGGCGTGTTTTGCACTTTTGTGAAGAATATTAATTAAAAAATAAATAAGAAAAATGAAAAGAACATTTCAGCCTCACAATCGTCGTCGCGTAAACAAGCATGGTTTCCGTGAGCGTATGGCAACAAAGAATGGTCGTCGCGTATTGGCTTCTCGCCGTGCTCATGGCCGTAAGAAGTTAACTGTATCTGACGAGCACCACGGAAAGTAATTCCGAGGAAAGATTCGTCTGTTGACGATGACATTAAAAGCAGCAAGGATGTATTCTTTGCTGCTTTTTGTTGTTTATAACGCCCCTTTCTTTTCTGAGATTGCTCTTTTGGGAACAAAGATGTTTTGTTTTTATATCATAAAATAGGTGGTGAGAGTGCAAAAACTTTCCTTTTTATTTTGTTCTTCCCCCAAATACTTGTATCTTTGCACCAAAAAATAATATATGACTTCATCAGAGTTTATAAATAAGTTTAAGAGTAAGTACCTTTGGGGGAATATCGGTGCCATGATTCTGGTACTGGTGTTGCTCTGTGTCGGTGTCAAGTATGGCATCGATATCTATACCCATCATGGTGAGGCCATCCGTGTGCCGGATATTCGATATAAGAATATCGATGATGCTACACATATCCTCGACGATGCGGGATTGGAAATTGTTGTAACGGATACGGGATATGTCCGCTCTTTGCCGCCTGATGTCATTCTGGAGCAGACTCCGGTTTTCGGAGAAGTGGTAAAGTCGGGACATGTTATCTATGTTACCATCAATTCAGATCATTCTCCACGTATCACCATTCCTGATGTCATTGACAACAGTTCGCTGCGAGAGGCAATGGCTAAACTTACTGCTATGGGATTCAAACTGGGTACCCCTGAATATATTCCTGGCGAAGAGGATTGGGTTTATGGTATCCTCGTTAAGGGTAAGCATGTTGTAGCCGGTGATAAGGTTTCTATCGATGATGTGCTTGTCATACAGGTTGGCAATGGTAAACGGAGCGTTGATGATTCTATCGATGTGGTAGATCCGGTTTATCACGGCGAAGAAGATGTGATGGAAGGCGAAGGTGACATGAGCGGAGAAACTCATGAAGACAACTTCGAGGTGGTTCCTGGTACGGAAGCCACAGAGCCAGCTCCTTCGCATGAGCACCACCAGAAGGAAGTGGTGGAGTAGGAGAAATGAAGAGTGAAGAACGATGAGTGAAGAATTCAATAGTAATACGAATGATATTTTTAGATTATATATATAATAAGGTATATGCTCCTGTAGAGGATGACTTCGGGTTTGATGATGCAGGAGATATGGACGAACTGGATGATGAACTCCAGATGGAAGCTGGGGGAGCATCTTCTGCTTCAGGTGAAGGAGGAGATGAACTCTATGAGCATTGGAAGGTACAGGTGGATGCCAACCAGGATCCGGTGCGTATCGATAAGTACCTGGCTGATAAGATGGCCTATCAGAGCCGTAACCGTATTCAGCAGGCTGCTGATGCCGGATTCATCCATGTCAATGGTAAACCGGTAAAGAGCAACTATAAGGTGCGCCCTAATGATCTGGTTACTCTGATGCTCGACCGTCCTCGTCATGAAACGAGTATCAAACCTGAAGAAATCGCTATCAATGTGGTTTATGAAGACGACCAGCTGATGGTGGTTAACAAGGAAGCAGGTATGGTGGTGCATCCGGGTGCGGGCAACTTTCATGGAACCTTGATTCAGGCGGTAGCCTGGCATTTAAGGGATATGCCAGAGTTTGATGCCAACGATCCGGAAGTGGGCTTGGTGCATCGCATCGATAAAGATACCAGTGGACTGCTCGTTGTGGCAAAGACTCCTACGGCAAAGACCGCACTGGGCAAGCAGTTCTTCAACAAGACTACCCATCGCAGTTACAATGCGCTCGTTTGGGGCAACATTGTAGAAGATGAAGGTCGCATAGAAGGCAATATTGGCCGTGATCCGAAGAACCGCCTCCGTATGAAGGTCTTCGATCCGGACTGCGGAATAGGCAAGACGGCGGTTACGCATTACAAGGTGTTGGAACGTTTCGGTTATACCACCTTGGTGCAGTGTGTGCTGGAAACAGGCCGTACTCATCAGATCCGTGCCCACATGAAGCATATCGGTCATCCGCTCTTTATGGACGAAACGTATGGCGGAACAGAAATTCTGAGAGGTCAGCGCAGTAGCAGCTACAAGGCATTTATCCAGAACTGCTTCAAACTCTGTCCGCGTCAGGCTCTCCATGCCAAGACACTCGGCTTCGTGCATCCTACAACCAAGCAGCAGATGGATTTTGACAGTGAGTGGCCGGAAGATTTTAGACAATTAATAGAAAAGTGGCGCGGCTTCATCGCTGGCACCACACAAGATACATTCAAAAATATTTAGTAATTATGGAAAATAGCAAGAGAACGATAGCCATCGTATGCGGTGGTGATTCTTCTGAGCACGATGTGTCATTGCGCTCAGGACAGGGTTTGTACTCTTTCTTTGATAAAGAGCGCTACAATATTTATCTCGTCGATGTGAAGGGCACCGACTGGCATGTTGCTTTGGATAACGGTGAGACTATCGAGATTGACAAGAACGATTTTTCTTTCGTTATGAACGGCAAGCATGTCTATTTCGATTATGCTTATATCACCATCCACGGACAGCCTGGTGAGAATGGTGTGATGCAGGGCTATTTCGACCTCATCCATCTGCCATACTCTACAAGCGGTGTTCTGGTAGAGGCAATGACTTTTGATAAGTATGTGCTCAATAATTATCTGCGCGGTTTCGGTATAAACGTAGCAGACAGTATCTTGCTCCGTCGCGGTGAAGCTTATGATGAAGAAGAGATTGCCAAGCGTATCGGTATGCCTTGTTTCGTAAAGCCTGCTGCTGACGGAAGTAGCTTTGGTGTGAGCAAGGTGAAGAATGCTGACCAGCTGGCTCCAGCCCTCCGTGTGGCTTTCATGGAGAGCAATGAGGTAATGATCGAGGGATTCCTTGATGGAACAGAGATTTCACAGGGCATCTACAAGACAGCCGAGAAGACTGTTGTACTGCCAGCTACAGAGGTGGTGACCACCAACGAGTTCTTCGACTATGATGCCAAATACAATGGTCAGGTACAGGAAATCACTCCAGCCCGTCTCTCTCCAGAGACTGCAGAAGAGGTTGCCAAGACCACATCACGCATCTACGACATTCTTCATGCCAACGGTATCATCCGTATCGACTATATCATCTCTAAGGATAAGGATGGTAAAGACAAGGTGAACATGCTGGAGATCAATACCACTCCAGGTATGACCGTTACCAGTTTCATTCCTCAGCAGGTTCGTGCAGCAGGTCTTGATATCAAGGATGTGCTCAGCGAAATCGTGGAGAATCAGTTCTAATAATTAATGAGGAGTTAAGGAGTTAAAGAAGTTAAGGAGTTAAGACAACGGTAGAAATTAATGGAATGTAAAGATATCGTTTTAGAACATTTGTCTTAACTTCTATAATTCCTTAACTCCTTAACTCCCGAAAAAAAACATAAAATTATGAATATCCCTCAAGAATTTGATACCATTCGACCTTGGGAGCCTGAAGATCTCCCAGAGGTGTTCGACCGTTTGCTTTCAAACGATCAGTTTAAACAAGTGCTTGCCTATCTCTATCCACAAGTACCTTTCGAAATGATTGCCCAGAAGTTGAAGGCATGTAAGACCAATCTGGATTTCCAGCTGGCTTTTGCTTACGATTTTGTTCATGGCATTCTGAAGAAGGCAGCAACAGGTTGTGAGATGGATTGCACATCGCTCGATAATACCCGTAATTATACTTTCGTCAGTAATCATCGTGATATCGTGCTCGATTCAGCCATTCTCGATGTTCTTCTTATCGATAATGGGTTTAAGACCACTTGCGAGATAGCCATCGGTGATAATCTCCTTTCTCTTCCTTGGGTCAAGGACCTGGTACGTGTCAACAAAGCGTTTATCGTAGAGCGTGCCCTGAGCATGCGCCAGATGCTGATGTCGAGCAAGCGCCTCTCTGACTATATGCATTTCGCCATCAAGGAGAAGAACGAGAATATCTGGATAGCCCAGCGTGAGGGTAGAGCCAAGGACAGTAATGACCGCACCCAAAAGAGTATCCTCCAGATGATGTCGATGGGAGGCGAGGGTAGCATTATCGACCGCCTGAAACAACTCCATCTCGTACCGCTCTCCATCAGTTACGAATATGATCCATGTGATTTCCTGAAGGCAAAGGAGTTCCAGCAGAAGCGCGATAATGCCGATTGGAAGAAGGGACCTATGGATGACCTGGTAAGCATGCAGACCGGTATCTTCGGTTATAAGGGTCATGTGCATTATCATGCAGCCCCATGTCTTGATGATTATCTGGACAGTCTTGATCCTGATATGCCTAAGCAGGATATATATAATAAGGTAGCAGCCTACATGGATGAGCAGATATTCAAGAACTATCGTCTCTATCCGGGCAACTATGTGGCTCTTGATTTGCTTGAAAACTCAACTGCTCATCAGGCTGAATATACTGCCGAAGATAAGGCAAAATTTGAAAAATATATGGCTGGTCAGCTTGCGAAAATTGACCTTCCAAATAAGGATGAAGCTTACTTGAGAGAGAGAATTCTTGAGATGTATGCCAATCCTGTACGTAATTACCTTGCTGTTCAATAGCGGCAAGGTAATACTTTTTCTGTTTGATGATGCTGGAAACTGTTATTGTCTGCCTGTTTTAATCAGACTCCTAATTGGTAATTCATAAGCTGTTTAAGGCAGACTGTTAACTGGCAAACCACAGACAGCCTACTGGCGCTATAGCCGCTAGTGGACTGTTCGCCTAGAACAGCCTTCCCCAATGCCTTTGTTTCGTTTTTATGCGAAGCTTACGAAGAAATACTCTTCACTCTTCACCTTTCGCTCGGAATCCCCTGTGTTTATCGGCATTCCGGGCGGTGAAGAGTATTCGGGCACTCTTCACCTACTCTTCACCACTCTTCACCTTTCTGTTTCGGCGGATTTGCGTTTCTTCTTACGCCTCGATGCCTCGTGCCTAGGTGAAGAGTGGTGAAGAGTGGGTGAAGAGTCGCTGATAACTCTTCACCCCTTGAAACGCCCTGTTTATGGGCGTTTTAGGGCATAAGGTGAAGAGTGAAGAGTTCAAATGTATATGTATAGAAAACGCTCCTGTTGCAATATGGTAACAGGAGCGTTTTTGTTTTTTCTTATTTGAACTTTTCTGCTTCAGTACATTCTCGATGTCGATGGCATCGAATGGAACGGGACCGCGGCTCAACTCTGGTATGTTGAAACTCTTCAGGCAATCATCGTAGAAGGTTGGTTCCTTCTGCGGCAATACGAAAGGCTTGTGAGCCTTGCACTGGCGGTCTACATAGCAGAAGTAAGGCTTGCCGTAAAGTCCGTCGTCGCGTTTGCTGGCAAAGACAAACCATCTGCCGGTATGTGACCAACTGTGATAGGTATCGCTCTTCGAATCATATACTTCCAGTCGATTGTCGGCGTTGGCATGAAAGGCTGGGATGATGATATTGGTAGAGAAGGTGACGTATTTGCCCGATGGACTGAAACCGTAATATACACTTGAAGAAATCATGTTGGCGTTCTTTAGGTTCAGCTTGCGCAGTTTGCCCTTGCGGTTAAGAACAGTTAGCGTCAATTGTTTCCTCAGTTGATGTTCAACTTAGGCACCTCTGCCTTGTCGAAGTAATACCAGTAGGTATCGCTGAATGCCTGGTTGCCCCGTTCTTCATTATACTGATGGAAACGCTGCAGAACATCTTGACGCTTGATATATTTTGCCCATTCTTCCGGCTTAGCCTTGGTTCCCGCCAGATAAATCATGAGAGCCTCCTGATACAGGCGCTCGTAGGAAACGTTTTTCAGTTTGAGATAATAAGTATCATAATCCCGCTTGAAGGTTTTCATATCTTTCAGGAGGAGATCGCTGCAGAGCATGTAGTCGATGGCGATTTTGTTGTTCGGATTACTTTCTGCCAGTTCGCACATGATGGTGTGGCAATTCTCGTTTAGTCGTAGCGTATCCTTCCGGTTGATGAACGGGCGCTTTTCGATGTATTGCTGCAGGAAGGCTTTTTCATCGGCTGTTGCTTTTCTGGCAAGTGAGGAGAAGGCACGGTTTGCCCATCTGCTCCATACGAAGGTCTTTTGCAGAATACGGAGATATTTGCGGGTTGCTGCGTAGTCGCCCTTTACCAGATTGATTTCGGCAAGTCGCTTTACCATTCTGATATTCCGGTTGTTCGGAGAGCAGACATTGGCAAGCATTGTGGCACGTTCGCAGAAAGTCATGTCGCCCAGAACCCAATACAGTTCGTTCAGGGTCTTGATGGTGAGGGTTGGGGTGTCTGGTCCCAGTTTATCGAATGTACCCAGGTTGTTGCTCTGGAATCTCAGCAGGTTGTCTGGAAGATATCCGTTTTGCGCCATCACGAGGTTATAGTAGAACTTCATGTATTGGTCTGGATTTTCCGTCTTTTCTACGATGTTGATAACCTTATTATAATTACCGAAGTAATATTCACAGTCTACAGCGAATGTTTTCTCCAAATCCATTTGCGGTTTTACCAGTTTTCCGAACCCCGGATAGGTATAAAGGGTTTGGAAGTCGCAGAAGTAGAGTCGCTTGGACAGCATCAGCAGGAAGAAAGGAATCACGAGGGCAGCCAGGCGATAGTAGGTTCCCACTTTCTTGATGTGGGAAAGACATCCTGTAAATACCAGCGCTCCGTAGATCCATACTCCATTTCCAAAGAACCAGTGGCATACGAATACGGAAACAATGATGCTGAAGGCGGTAATCCAATGCGCTGTTCCCAAACCTGCTGCGGCAGAAGGATTGTCGTCCATCTTCTCTATCTTCTTGAGAAACATTCGGGTGGAAGTGAGCAGCTTGGTGCTGACACGGAACACACTGGCACCACCTGCTATTGCCAGAATGCTGCAAAGTCGGTAGTCGTAGTGAAAACTGAAACATACCAATAGGATCATCATGATGAAGGCTACGATATGTGCCGTCTTTTTCTCTTGGATGTCTGCATCTCTTACTGCGCATTTTACATTATGTCCCGTAATAAGAATACAGAGGGTAAGGATGATAGGACCGGCATAGCGGAAATAATAAAACTGGGTCAGGAAATCGCCAGCCAGACAGGCCAGCCATCCCGGTTTGTCCAGATAAGTAGTCAGATAATCCCATGATGACAGGAACAGTTGGTTCTGCTCCTGATAAAACAGATGGTAGGGATAGAAGAATTGGAAGAACACAAAGCATGCGATGGCTCCCAATGCATATAACGAATATATGCCAAAACTAGACTGGCTTGTTTGCTGTTCACTCATTTTTGTCGATTTATATGTTTTTATATCTGTGCATCTTGTTTTGTATAAGTAGTGAAGTTTTAGCATTTACTCTTTGCCAAGGTGCAACTTATCAGGGGCAAAGGTAATAAAAATATATTAGAATGAATCATAAAAAATGCAGAAACTTACTCTTTGAAAGTAAATTTCTGCATTTATCAGCATTTATTTCTGTTCTTGTTTTTCTGCAATGCATTCCATTTCTATCAGCCAACCCGGTCTGCATACTCTTGCCTCTACTATGATATGTGGTATCTGAGGGTAAAACTGATTCATCAGTTGCTCTATGGCATGATAATCAGAGATGTCGCGCAGGTAGATGATAAAGTATTGGATATCGTTCATCATCGCATCGCCATCCTTCAATAAAGCACCGATGTTCTCGAGCAATCTGCCGGTCTGTCTCACAATATCGCCTTCGTATACAACCGCTCCGTCTTTGTCTATACTGGCTGTACCTGATATGAAATATTGTTTCTTCTGGGGCAGAGAAAGGCTGGTTCCCCGTTCAAAGGCTACTCCGTAGTCATGAGTTGGATTCAGATGGTTGAGCGCCTGGAGATATTTCTTATCTTCTTCCCTAATGTCGGGAACGGTCAGAAAGTCGATAGCTACAGATGCATGACGTACGGATGTTGCTCCGCCGATGCCCGTACTGGCTATATAATGGGTTTCTGCCGTCAGACCTTGCTGGTCGAAAACATCATTGCGCGCTTCGACTACTCCCTGATAGTTTACATCGATATGAGTTACGTAGATCCATGTTCTTACCAGGTTGCGCTCCATCGTCATATCTGTACCGGTGATAAGTTGCAGGTATTTGTCTAATAGTATTCGGGTCTGTTCGTATGAATCCTTTCCCTTCGCTTCTTCCTCTGTGAGTCGGAGACTGTGGAACAGGATAGGGGTCTTATCGTCTGTGGTTTTGATGAGGAGTGAAATCTTGCTCCCGTTGAGCGGAGGTTGCTCCACAACCGTAAGATGGGTATCCTTAAGATACTCCTGATAAAGGAGTGATTCCTCAAACTCTCTTATCTGGTTCTGGGAGTCGCTGAGGAATACCTTACAATATTGCAAAGTACGATTTTCCAGTTTCTCTGTATCGAGATAGTTACCTAGTTTCAGATACAGAAAATTCAAGCGGTCGTTGAACGTCCCCTTGGCTTCTGGTGATAATATTATGTATTTGTCCATCTTGTTTTTCTTTTTTTCGCCGGCAAAGGTACGGATAATATGTGAGATATAAGAATATAGACAGGATGAAAAGATGAAAATACCGAGAAATGGGGATAGGATGATGTGGGATAGAACGAAAAAGAGGGAAATAAAGGCATGCTTTCCTTTACTTCCCTCTATCTTTTCTTATTTCCTGTTTTATAGTGATTCGAGCATGCGCTTGATGACAACCTCGGCTGAAATCTCACGGTTGGCTGCCTCTGGAATCACCAGACTGTTCTTGCTTTCAATGACATCATCGGTTACAATCAAGCCACGGCGAACTGGCAGACAGTGCATGAAGCAACCATCGTTGGTCCAGCTCATGTGCTCCTCGTCGATGGTCCAGCTCATATCCTTGCTCAGAATTTCGCCATACTGGGCTGGGTCTTTCACGCCCGGACAGCTCCAGTTCTTGGCGTAAACGAAGTCTGCACCTTCCAGAGCCTTCTTCTGGTCGTACTCTACCTTGGCATTGCCTACGAACTTAGGGTCGAGTTCATAGCCCTCAGGGTGAGTAACCACGAAATCTACATCGGCTGCGTTCATCCACTGGGCGAATGAGTTTGGCACAGCCTGAGGCAAGGCACGGCAATGAGGAGCCCAGGTCAAGACTACCTTAGGACGAGCCACCTTCTTATGCTCCTCGATGGTGATGAGGTCGGCAAATGCCTGAAGTGGATGAACGGTAGCAGTCTCCATAGCGAAGACTGGACGGCCGCTGTACTTTACAAACTGGTTTACGATGGTCTCGGCATAATCGTAGTCACGGTCTTTCAAACCGGCAAAGCTGCGCACACCGATAAGGTCGCAGAAGCTACCCATCACTGGGATAGCCTCCAGCAGGTGCTCGCTCTTGTCGCCATCCATGATAACGCCACGCTCTGTCTCCAGTTTCCATGCACCGGCATTCACATCGAGCACGATTACATTCATGCCCAGGTTCATCGCAGCCTTCTGTGTACTTAGTCGGGTACGGAGACTGTTATTGAAGAATATCATCAGCAAGGTTTTGTTCTTGCCCAACTCCTGATAACCGAAACGGTTTGCTTTCACTTCCTGTGCCTCGGCGAGCGCTGCTTTCAGGTCGCCAAGGTCTTCAACATTAAAGAATGTCTTCATTGTTATTTCGTTTTTTGTTTGTTATTTCTAATATATATTACTCTTGAATCTTTCTTCTTGAATCTTGATGTTTGCAAAGTTTGCATGCAAACCTTGCAAACATGGCAGAAACTAAGACTTGGTACGGAGAGGGTACGGAGCAGGTACGGAGCGGGTCCTGTTAAGCTCTTGTCTGTCCCTGACCTGTAATCAACCACTTGTAGGTGGTAATCTCTTCGAGTGCCATTGGTCCGCGGGCTCCGAGCTTCTGGGTACTGATGCCAATCTCTGCGCCCAATCCGAACTGTGCGCCATCGGTAAAGCTGGTAGGAGCGTTTACATAAACGCAGGCTGCATCTACCAATGCCTGGAACTTCTTCTGGGCAGTTTCATCGTTGGAAACTATGCTCTCGCTGTGACCACTTCCGTAAGTGGCAATATGGTCGAGCGCCTCATCTTCCGAAGCTACGGTTTTGATGCCCATCTGCATGCTGAGCCATTCGGTGTTCCAGATACTCTTTACGTTGGCATCAGCCTCTTTCATCTTCGCTTCGCTTTCCTCTGCCTTATATAATAAGGTGTCTGGATAGTGTCCCTTTAAGACTTCGTAAGCCTTAGCATCAGCATGAATCTTGGTTCGCTTCTCGGCGAGGCCTTCACAGAGGGCAGGAAGGTCGCTTAATCTGCTTTCGTGAATCAGCAGACAGTCGAGTGCATTGCATACGCTCACTCTTCTGCATTTGGCATTGGTGATGATGCGCTTGCCCATCTCCAGGTCGCCATCCTTGTCGAAGTAACAATGTACCACGCCGGCTCCGGTTTCGATAACCGGAACTTTGGCAGTATCACGGACGAAGTTGATGAGCTTCTTTCCTCCACGAGGAATGCAGAGGTCAATATAGCCCACGGCATTCAGCATTTCGCCGGTAGCTTCGTGGGTAGCAGGGAGCAGTGTAACAACATTCGGATCAATACCAAAAGTTATCAACACCTTGTGGATAAGTTCGACACCCGCTGAGTTTGAGGCGTTTGCATCCTTTCCTCCTTTCAGTATACACGCATTTCCGCTCTTGAAACAGAGTGAGAAAACATCGTAGGTTACGTTAGGACGAGCCTCGTAAATCATGCCGATAACTCCGAATGGAACGGCTACTCGCTGCAGATGCAAACCATTTTCGAGTGTTTTGTCTTTGAGAACTCTTCCGAGCGGTGAGGGCAGGGTACTTACGTGTCTCATATCCGAAGCAATATCCTGGAGTCGCTGCTCTGTGAGTTGCAATCGGTCGTAGAGCGGGTTCGCCTTGTCCATCTTCGCCAAGTCTTCTGCGTTCGCTGCAAGGAGCGCAGGGGTTTCTGCGATGATAGCGTCAGCCACCGCCTGCAGGATTTCATTACGTTGTTCATCAGTTAGCAAACCAAGTGTTTTGCTAGCTGCCTTCACTTTTTGGAAAGTCTCTTTCAGTTCCATTCGCTATTTCCTTTCTTATTTTTATGATAAGATATTTTGTAATGTGTTACGAGTTCCCTCTTAACAACGGCAAAGGTAAGCATAAATATCGGAAATTGCAAACTTTATGCAAGAAAAAGTGATAGTTTAATAGATAAATGGATAGTTATACGGAAAATGAGATTTAAAAAGGTCAGGCAGCGCCTGACCTTTTTGTAATGGTTCCTTCTAATTATTCTGATACATCCAGAAGAATTACTCTTTATCGTTTTCTTCAGGATGAGCCATTAGATACAGTTCCTTCTGTCGTTCGATTTCTCTTCTCAAGTCTTCCTTGTCTGGTAGGTAAAGCTTGTATTTTGCTGCGAACATCTGGTCGTTTTTGGCGAGGGTAGAGTATCGTGCCACATCAGAATCGGTCTCGCTACAAAGGATGATGCCGATTGTAGGGTTGTCGTCTGGACCTTTCTTCATCTTGTCATACATTTGTAGGTACATGTCCATTTGGCCGACATCCTGATAGGTGATGCGGTTGACCTTTAAATCTACAAGGATAAAACTCTTGATAAGATAATTATAGAATACCAAGTCGATATAGTAGTCATTCTCCTCGGTTCGGATATGTTGCTGGCGAGCCACAAGCGCATATCCCTTTCCCATTTCCATCAAGAACTTCTCTAAGTTATCTATGATGGCAGATTCCAATTTCGATTCTTTGAGAGAAGAGTCGGAAGGTAATCCCAAAAACTCCATGACTACAGGAGATTTGATGTATTCCAGTTTATCTTGCTGGAATTCATTTGTTTTCTCTTTCATCTCTTTCTCTACAGGTGCTTTGTCTTTTGACATAAGGAGGCGCTCATAGTACAAGGTATTGATGTTACGACTCAATGTGCGGTAGCTCCAACCTTGCTCGAAAGCTTCCTTTGCATACCAATCCCTTGCCTGCTTGTCTTCTATGCGAATAAGTCGCTCGTAATGTGACCATGGAAGTAAATGTAATACTTGCTTTCTGAATTCCTCAGACACTGTCTGATGAATTTCTAATTCTTTGAATAATAGGAAGAACTTCTTGAAATTTATGAGGTTTGTCTCAGAGAACCCTTTCCCAAATTCCTCTGTAAGTGCAGCGGATGCCACCTCAATAATATGCTTTCCATACTCAGCCCTTGCTTCTCCGTTCTGCTCCTCTTCCACAATACGTTTCCCTATTCTCCAGTTTCTTTCCACCAGAGAATAATTGACGGCAGCGAAAGCTTTGCTCCTTGCTTTGCTGACAATTGTCTTCAAATCATTTACGAGAAACTTCTCTTCTCCTTTATATGAGTGCTCCATCTGCTTCATAATTATGCCTTGTTTTATGTATGATGAGTGCAAATATACGCTTTTTTATTGGTAAAGCACAAAAATATGGTTAAAAAGTTTGCGGAAACCAAAACATTTGCTATCTTTACATCGTCAAACCCTTACTGAAAGCCCTCGTGGGTGGGATGTTTAGGGAGACACATATACATAAAAGGCGTAACAGTACGCTTTGGTTTTGGCGTGTTGGAATTTCGCAAATTTTACGTCATTTAGTATAAGAGGATAGTTCTTCACAAATGGGAAGAAATTATTTTTTTTTACACCGAAGAAGCACTTTTACGAAAAAAACGTATTTTTGCACTTGCGTGTTGAAATTGCGTAGGAACAAAACATTAACTTTGAAAACAAAAGCTGAAAATTATTAAGGATGGGAAAAACAGGGAGACTTTATCTGTGTGCATTGGTAACGGTGATTTTTGTGCTTGCATCTTGCAGTAGAA
Organism: Segatella copri; assembly: GCA_021622245.1. Lineage (GTDB taxonomy): Bacteria > Bacteroidota > Bacteroidia > Bacteroidales > Bacteroidaceae > Prevotella > Prevotella copri_J. Next base: position 24,593 of record JAJVTK010000016.1, read on the forward strand.
AGCACGAAATCTCGTTCACGGCTAAAGAGCGACATGAGATAGACAGCATCGTGAAGTCTTTGCACAGTATGGACAGGCTTGACAGTATTCATCAAGCAATGCGCAAGCAACAGAATTTGCTCGGGCAGATAATCGTACTGCGCGAGTGGGGCAAGCAGTTGCGCAACGAAAGCCGTTTCGACGAGGCTCTGGAGAAACACGGCGAAGGATTGGAGCTTGCCGAGCACGTGGGCGACACGCTTGAATGGGTGCAGGCGCTGAACAACATCGGCACCGACTACCGCCGCATGGGAATTCTCGATGCAGCGCAAAAGTACCACAAGAACGCACTGATAATGGCAGAAGAATGTTCTGACACATCGTTTACCGCATGCAAGAACCGCGTCATCTCGCTCAATGGACTTGCCAACGTCTATCTCACCGTCCAGAACTTTCACCTTGCCGACAGCTGTCTGCGACAAGCCCTTGCCGGCGAAAAATCACTCGGTAGCATCACGGGGCAAGCCATCAACTGCGCTAACCTCGGCTCTATATTTGAAACCAAAGGACAGACCGACTCTGCATGGATTTACTACAAAAAGTCAATGGAACTCAACACCCAAGATGGCAATACGCTCGGCATAGCTCTCTGCCACACCTATTTCGGCAACCTCTATGAGAAGGCGCATCAACTTGACAAGGCCCTGGCGGAATACAACAAAGCCTACCACTTGATGAAGAGTTCCAAGGACCAATGGCACACGCTGAACTCGCTTATCGCCATCGCTGGAGTATATATAACCAAGGGAGACTGCAAAAAGGCCGAAAGTTTTCTCACAAAGGCCAAGGACATCACCACAAGCATACACAGCACTGAGCATTTGGCACAAATATACGACCTTTACTACAAACTCTGTAAAGAACGTGGCGACTGGCGAAGTGCGCTGCTTGCCCATGAACGGTCGGCTGCGCTTCAAGACAGTCTCATCGACATGGAGAAGGTGAACCGCATGCAAAGTGTCAGCTTCAATATTGAGCACGAACAGTATACACGACATGTCGCTACCGCCAACAACAAGATAACGCAAGAACGGTTGGCTCGCCATACAGGATATGCCATTTTTGCAGTCATCATCTTCTTTCTTGCCGTCATCATCGGATTGCTCATCTATAACCGCAAGCTCAGCAAACGTGGCTATGAAGCGCTAAAAAAGCTCAACGACATGCGTGAAACATTCTTCCGCAACGTCACACACGAATTCCGCACACCGCTGACTGTTATCCTCGGACTGAGCCATGACTTGCAGAAGGACAGCATAACAACGGATGAAGCACACGACATGGGCATGACCATCGAAAGGCAAGGCAACCGAATACTAAGACTTATCAATCAGTTGCTCGACATTTCAAAGATTCGTTCTGCCATCGGCAAGCCGGAATGGAGGAACGGCAATATTGTGGCATACATAAGCATGATAGTTGAGATGTTCGAGGATTATAGCCGGAAGCGTGACATTAAACTTCAGTTTATTCCCCATGAGAACGAGATATACACTGACTTTGTACCCGAATACATGAACAAGCTCATGAGTAATCTACTGTCGAATGCCATAAAGTTTACGCCTGCTTTGGGAAAGGTAAGTATCAGCTTGTGGCGCAACGGCAGACGACTGCATATAGTCATAAGCGACACGGGGTGCGGCATATCAAAGGAGAACCTGCCACACATCTTCGAGGAATTCTATCAGGCTGACAATAACGAAGAAGCGGGAACAGGCATCGGCCTGGCGCTTGTCTATCAGATTGTGAAACAACTTGACGGCACAATTTCCGTAGAGAGCACTGAGGGAAAAGGCACCACATTCCATATCGTGCTACAGATCAAAACTGAAAGCAAAACGTCACACAGCATCCACAAAGAAGAGCCGAAAGCAATTTCTCTTGGCAATGATACCCAGACTAACCATTTATCCGATTCCCCACATTTCGAGGAGTCAGTAGAGGGCTTGATTGATAGCTCTGGCAAGGTTTCCATCCTTATCATTGAGGACAATGCCGATGTGGCAGCATACATAGGCAGGCAACTCGGCATAAAGTATAATGTTCTTTATGCCCGAAATGGCGAGGAAGGTTTTGACTTAGCCCACAAGCAACAGCCTGATGCTATTGTTACCGACCTTATGATGCCGAAGATGGACGGAATGGAACTGATGCGGAAGATACGCAGCGACGAGCTGACAAGCCACATCCCCATTGTCGTTGTCACGGCAAGAGTCACCGAAGCCGACCGTCTCCGTGGTCTTGAGGCTGGAGCCGATGCTTATCTTACGAAGCCTTTCAGCAGCGATGAACTTCTCACTCGTATCGACAAATTGCTTGAACAGCGTACACGCCTGCAGAAGAAGTTATCACAGATGATTCTATCAAATAATGACAAGCCGAACACGCAAACGCCATCTCCTGCCAGCGAGGTCAGAAGAGAGGAGCCTTTCGTCAACCGTGTCACCGACTGTATCTACGTCATTTTAAATTCAGGCAAGCTTGCCGATGTCAACACTGTTGCTGAACGACTTAACATGAGCTACAGCCAGTTCTATCGAAAGCTGACAGCAATCACGGGACTCACACCTGTGCAATATATTCAACGCACAAAGGTGGCGAAGGCAAAGCTTATGCTCACAAAACATCCTGAGATGAGTTTTAACGCTGTTGCCGACCAATGCGGGTTCACCGACTACTCGAATTTCGTGCGTGCCTTCCGCAATGTGCTAAATATTACTCCGACACAGTTCGTCAGACAAATAACCAACTCTCCGAAAGACGGACACTGTTAAGCAGAACAATTGTTTTGCATAGCCGTCGGTGAAAGTAAAGCAAACTCGCAAAGATTGTACCCATGATTCCATGTGCACAGTCTTTGCGAGTTCATGGAGAGATGTCTAACCCCACTGATTTAATGCAAATTGCTTATCTTCTAATTATCTTACGTCCATTCTGAATGATGATACCTTTGTAATCACGGCCTACACGTTGTCCGGCTGTGTTGTACATCGGGGCGTTCTTGCCTACACCATTCACACCTTCAACTGAGTCAATTCCAGTAGGTAACACCTGCTTTACCTTCACAGAGAATATTTTAGCCCCGTTGGTTGGTGCAGCCATAGCTCTTGTGCCCACTGCAGCCGAGGAATTGTTGGTGGTATAGAGATAAACGTAGGAGTCTTGAGCAACGGTATAGCTGACGTTGGTCTCTTCCTGCGAACCAGAAGTGATGGTCTGCGGAGCGTCGGTGCCCACCTGCACGGCAACAGCCGTTGTGCCATAGGTCTGTGTCTCGACGGTGATGATGCCCTGTCCTTCTGGCACCATAAGAATCAATCCCGTGTAGCCATTGTCTGCGGCAACAGAGATTGGGTTTTCAGACGATGCGATGGTTGCCATGTCGGTGTTGTTGGTAGTCTGGACAAGCACAAGTGAATTGTCTGTGCTGTCGTAATAGCCTGTTTGCTCAGAACCTGTGGTATTGATGTTGAAGTAAACGTTGTTGACGACTTGGTTGTTGAGGTTGGTGCTTTCGGTGATGTTGTTGGTGTCAACAACGTCGACAGCATTGTTGCTGTCGGTGACTACAGGCGATATCTCGGTAGGCTTCGGTGAAGCGATGCCAATGATCGCCGTCAGCGCTGCGGCTCCCGTGGCGTCAACGATGTTTGAAAAACATTCTTTGTGATCCATGAAACTTACGAACCGGGCACCCTTTGGAGAGAGGATGGAAACGTTGTCGGAGAGATTGAGATTGAACACGCCATCAATGGCATTCCTTCCGCCAGAAGCATGCAGAGTTGCATTGTCGATGGTCAGTGTTCCGTCAATCTTTCCTCCTCCAGCCTTAAAGTAGACACCAGTTCCACTCTTTGTTGCGCCATTGGCTATGACCACGCAGTTTCTGATGGTGAGATTGGAAAGATATGCAAATATTGCCTCACTCTGAAGTCCGTTCACCGTCAACGTGTCGGTGCCATTATTTTGCCCCTCTATAGTCAGCGTTGGGCCGTTTTGCGATGCCATACGCCCATCACCATAGTTGAAATCAATGCCGTAATTGCCGCCAGTGATTGTGCTATTGCCGTTGAGCATGATGGTGAGATTGTCACCATACGCCTTAATACCCTCATTAGCCTTGCCGCCAGGGTTGATGTTGGCATTGGTCAGCACCAATGCACCGCTCTTGGGGTCAATGGCTACGCTGCCTTTGTCGCACAATATATCATACATGTTGTCCTGTGTCACTTTCTCGCCTTGCACAAAGAGTGAGTTGGTCTGTATGTTGAATTGCGCCGTCAATGTCTGGCTGCGTGTCGTGCCATCTGTGACATAGGCAACAATGCCCGATGGCTCAGTCAGTTCCACTGGTCCTTCGTATTTCAAGACATCCGACGTGCGACTAAAGCCGTTCCCGCTGATGATGTAATAATAAATGTCGCCAGCCGTGTTCGGATTGGTAAGAGTAACCCTTACGGCCTGTGTGAACACATTGGTATCGGGGGTGTAGCTGGTGCTGTCGGCAGACAATACCGGTGCGTTGTAGCCTACGTTCGGTTCGAGTCCCTCTTCAATAGTGGTAAAGAATCTCCATGGAGCAAAGTTGCTGTAATAGGGCTTGCTTCCAAAGGGCACGTTCAAGACTGCATTGTGATAGATGTAAAGGCTGGAGCGCTCTCGCCACAAGAAGTCACTGTCGCTATTGAAGAGTGCATACCATGTACTGACAGGATACGCACGCTTGCTTACGACCTTCTCCAGATTGAAACAATGACAGAAAGACTGCTCCCCGTAGTCGTACAGCGTCTCTGGCAAGATGAGCACCTTGAATTTCTTCTTGCCGAAAGAATTGCCATATATGCCGTTGGGCACTTTAGTGACCTTGTACAAAGTTTCGCCCACGTTGACGTATCCTGGTATGTCCAGTGTGTCTGTGTAGCCATAGGCATTGTCCACAGTCAATGAATCAGAACCATGCACAAAGAAATGAAATGTCACGCCATTGACTGTAGCATAGACACTGTCACCACTCAATGTTCCCGTTACATTCTCTTGTGCCGAAGCCGGAGACAGGCAGACGGCGAGTAGCAGAGCTAAGAGGATTCCACGAAGTCTGCCATGATGTTGCTGTTTTAAAGTTGTTGTCATAATACAATATATATTTATGTGAATAATAGACTAAGTCCATACCATAATAAGATGCTGCAAAATTATGAAAAAATGTCGGATACTCTATTACAGAATCTTTCAACTTTCTTGCGAAATCTTGCAAAATGCACATGAACCATCTTGCGAAACCTTGCACATAGACTTAGCCAATGCCTATAAACAAAAGGATTTTCTGTGACATATTTACATTGTTTAATAATCGTCATTATGAAAGTAAAAATAGATATTGAGAGTCAATTATAGAAACTCTTATCCTGATGTGGATTTTAAGGTAGTGACAAGGGATTATTTTGGAACCTTCTTGCTGTAAGGTAGAATCTTCTTGTTGTAAATATAAATAGTTGAAGTCTTAAAGGCAGGTGTTACCACCATTAGTGCCTTTTATATGACAAACAATGCACCATGCCAAAATGGTGGAGCTTTGTCCCATTTTTTTGCATGGTGCATTGCTGTTGGCAAGGAATGCCCGTAATGTAGCCTTGTCTTTTGACTTTAGTCGAAGAAGAAAAATCCATTTGACATTCGAAGACGATTGAAAGGATTGTTTGTGGCAATCTCTTTCAATGAAAAGTTGGGATCGAATACTTGACTTATCTTCAGCAAGTCTTTTATCGTCCTCGACTTTTGCGCCGTGGTTGAGTTGCTTGTGCCAAAATATTCACAGATGTCATTCGATGTCAAGCTTAGTCGGGAGTCCTTGCTGAATATGAAGTTGATGCTGCATATTGTGTAAACAACTGTAGCTGCCCAAATCTCTAATCTTCCAGACTGAAGAGGATTGGTGCGTTTCCTTCCAAGTTTCTGTATCAGTTGGGTGCATAGTGTGGCACATTCCTCGTCCAACTTCTCGTTGCAGAAGTTCACAGCAAGTTCTATTACCTTCGCTTCTCTTTCTTTCAATTTTTCTTATGCCTATTAATTTTATTCAATAATCTTCACCTCGAATGGCTCGTGCGTCAGTGATGAGATGACACGGAGTATCTTGTACTTGTCTTTGACGGTGACAGGCACGATGAGCCATTTGCGTCGCAAAGCTCTGTGCTATCTCGTTTGTGATTCTATTATTTTTCCATCGGTCTTGGAGCAAACTCTGTATGTAGGGTCTCCATCGGATGCTCTTTGAGGTCGATGAGGATATTGGGCACATTGCCATTGGCGATAATCACCTTGATGCCGGCATTCAGCATTCTTGCTATCAAGCCCGATAATTCATCGTTATCGGTAAACATCAACTCGGTGAGGCAGACGGTATAATTCTCTTCTTCCTAGAGATAGAAGAAGGTATTCTTGAAGAGTCCCGTTTTGCCAATTCTACGAGGAGAGATAAGTGTTACGTTCCTGCCGTTCTTCAGATGAGATAAAAGGGTAGCAGTCTCTGCTTCTCTATCGCAGAAATGCTCAGAACTTTCATATCCTTTGGTAAATGAAAAGATTTTCTAATTTCTTGTTACTTAGTTTTATACGCCATTACATCTTTTGTGTTACAGCCTTATTGTAAAGGCAAAGGTACAACTAATTCTTGAATATGCAAAAGAAAATGGCAGAAAGTTGAGGTACATACTCAACTTTCTGCCATTTATGATGCAATCTTTTGATTATTTAATCTTCTTGAATGTGATAGTACTAGGATATGAGGCGTTGCCATCCAGATTGTATTTTAAAACCATAGTTGTCGAATTAATACTCTGTATGGTATAAACATCTAAAACGTTGACGCCATCTTCTTCGTATGTAGTTAATTTGTTGCCTGAGATTTTATAGCCTTCTCCGGAACACTCTATTTTCCATTTGCTTTCTGTCCAAACATACTCATTAAAGGTGCCACCTTGCTTGAATTCGAAAGAGATAGCATCGTCAATGTCAATGTCCTTGTCTACTTTGACAGGCTTGTCTTCGTCTTTGTCCCAATCGTAGCCTGAAACATGAGTTGGTTGCCATATTCCAATAATGCTGGTCTGGATGTCCTCTGCGGAAGGAGTGTCGTCATCATCCGATGAACATGCGGTGAAAGACACCATTGCAAACAAGGCGAAAAGAATCGCCAAAAGAGAAAAATGTAACTTTTTCATAAAATTTGCCCGTTATGCCGATAGCTAAGCTTTTAATGTTATTAAATTAGTTGACTGGATAGATTGCGAAGCCATCGTTCTACATAACCTACGGATACAAACACGTGGACGAAACTTGTCCAAATTGCAGCCGTAGGAAAAGCTGATTAGAACAACAAGTAACGCCCACGATATAGCGGACGTTCACTATCTGTCGTTTCTAATGCTCTTTTTGAAATTTCCTACGTTCCAATTTGCATGACCGAATAGCAAACGCTAATTTAACCATCAAAAATATGGAAGTCCTCACAATAGTGTGATTCGATTCCAACTGCAAAGATAAGGATAATTCTTGAAATAGCAAAATAAAACCCAGAATTTTTAAAGGAAAAGTTTTCTTTTTGCCTTGCTTCTATTCTTCTTTAGTTTATCTTCACTGCCCATTTGCTTATCTTTTAATGTCAAAGGATAGTTCTATGATGAACGTTCTTTGCTCTATCTGATGAGTGATTTGTATATTGTTGATGATGTGATTATGGAATTACAATCAGCTGATGGACCTCACAGAATTTATAAGTAGAATTCTTCTAGTTTGGAATTCTACGACTATGGCTAATGTATTTGAGGCGTTTGCTGCATAGTTGTTCTACTAAGATTTTATTGTTGTACAACTATAGGGTGTAAAGTTGTACGACTATAAGGTGTGTTGTTGTACAACAATAAGGTGTTGCCACTATAGTCAGCAGATGTGCTGACTGCAGTCGGCAGACCTGCTGACTAGGCTCAGCAGAGCTGCTGAGCCTAGTGACAAACTCCGAGAAGCAGTATTCTCTTACCCAAGAAGAAGTATCCGCTGCCCCGAGAAACTATCTCCGTTAACCCGAGATGCTATATCAGTAAGTTTATTCAACCATATTCTCTTGCTTAATCAACCATATTCTCTGGCTTGTTAAAGCAGTTAGGGAATCTACATATCCATAGTGTAGTTGTGGAGATATTCCCAAGCATCGTTCAAATCACGCAAAGGGAGGCGCTCTTTTACGAGCTTTATCTTTAATGCCTTGCAGAATGTTTTCAGAACAGATTCTGTTGCAAGGTCGGGAACGGAAATCTGCAAAGGACAACGGCATTGCCCCATGGTCGTAATCATTGTAAGATGTAGGCTTTCTAGGAGAGAAATGTGCTTTAAACGTGCGGAATGTGTCTTTTTTAAGCACATTCCGCACGTTTAAAGCACATTTTTTTGTTTATATTCTCTTTAACCACAGATCCATGAATCTGTCGTAGATGATGTATCCTTCATTGGTCCTATATACTAATTCCTTGTCTTCCAGGATCTTGAGGGCAGCCTTTACGCTGCTGGCTCCACTCAGCTTGTGCTCCTTGATGAACTTGCCAGAGGTAGGCTGGGCAACAATGCTATCCTTGGCTATAGCTTTCAGAAGCGAGAACTGGTTCTCTGTGAAGAACTGTACCATATTCTCAAACTGTGGTTCTCTACCTTCGAGTACTGAAAGAATTGCTGCATTTACTTGCTTGGTACTATCAACTTGTATTTCGGTTTCATAGAGGCGATTCATGATGCATTGGATATACCATGTGTGGCCCTCGAATTGTTGATAGATGTAGTCGAAGGTTTCTTTTGATAAGTTGCCACCTTTCTGCTTGAAGAAGTTTTGGCAGAATTCATAATAAACATCGTTTCTCAATGGTTTAAGTCCCATCATCTCGGTGCTTTGGTAAAATGGATGTTTCGGTGAGCCGAATATCTCAGCCATCAGATGATGCTTACTGCCAGAGAAGATGAAATGCACATGTTGGGCAAACTGGATATAAGAACGTAGCAACGCCTCTGTGCCTTTCTCTGGATATTCTGCAATCTGCTGAAACTCATCGATGGCGATATATACCTCTTTCCCACTCTCGTTGAGATAGTTGAAGATGCTGCGGATGGTGATGTCCTCTTTGGATGGCTCAATTGTGATAGATACACTAGGCTCACCAGTCAATGGATCCATGCTGAGTACAGGGCGCAAGGTACTGAAGAAGGCGATGGTTTTCTCTATGAATGAGGAGTTCTTGCGAACTATGTCATTGATAACCATTACTCCAAATTGTTCCACAAAATCGTGCAAGTTCTTGGTAGCAAATATGTCGAGGTATAGGCACGCGGAATCCTTCTCATCTTTTCCCAGATGATAGAAAGTGTTCTTGATAAGCCCTGTTTTTCCTAGTCTTCTAGGAGAAATGAGGGTAACGTTTCTTCCATTCTTTAGGTGCGATATCAAAGTCTTTGTTTCCACTTCTCTGTCGCAGAAATACTCAGGACTTTCATAACCTTGATAGATGAAAGGATTTGCTAATTTCTTGTTTCTTAGTTTCATACGCCATTACATCTTTAGTGTTACAACTTTTATGTAATGGCAAAGATACAACTATTTCTTGAATGGGCAAAAGAAAATGGCAGAAAATTGAGGAACATTCTCAACTTTCTGCCGTTTATTAGCCTATCACATTGCATAGTCGGTTGATGGCTGCATCAAAAGTGGTGAGGTCTTTGGCTCGCTTTCTGATGGCTGCCTTGTAATTATAGATGGTTTGCGTAGAATAGAACAGGAGGGTGGCCAGTTCCTGACCATCCGTAATTCCCAGTCGCATCAGTGCATAGATACGCAGTTCCTTGGTGAGACTGTTAGGGGCAGGGAGAACAATCTGCTTTTCTGGCAACAGCAGTTGGTTGAACTCTTCCACGAAATTCGGATATAAGTCAATGAATGCCTTGTCGAAGCGAATATAGAAGTTGGCTGCCTCTTCTTCTGCCAGCTTGTAGCTGTTGATGGCAGTCAGAAGATCGGCAGTTTGCTTTGCCTTGATTTTGCGGCTTACCAATTTGCGATAATCATCCAGTTTCTTGATATATACGGCACTGATGTCCATGAATAAATGCATATAGGTCTCTCTTCGCTTATTGGTGTTGAGCAGCTTCTGGTTCAGTTCGTCCAAGAGTGTATTTTGGCTTTTTATCTCCCTACGGCTCTTGGCCAGACGCTTGTTCATCTTGAATGCAAAGAAAGCCATGGCAAGGAATCCTAGCGACAGGATACTCACGATGACGAGGAATGCTGTTACGATGCGGTTTTTGCGTACTTCTGCCTGATGGTTCGTTTCTGTGATAAGGGGAAGTATGCGTGAAATCTCAACCATGCGGAGACGGTTGTTGTAGAATTGGGCATCCTCCATGGAGCAATAGATGTATTTGGAAGCCCTCTTTGCATAGGAGGCATCCTTATTATATAGATAGGTGGAAAGCTCCTGAAGGGCAAGATTCTCCTTCAGGGGACATATCTGGTCTGAGATGGCTGCTTCTACAATATACTTTTCATATAAATCCTTTTGGTCGGTATCATAATAATAGCGGGCAATGCAATAAGCCGATGAGGCATGCACACGGCTGTTCAGGGGACTGGCTGAAAGCGCCTTCATGTAGAACTGAAGCATCTTTTTGCTTGTACGCTGCTTTAGAAATTCGAACTCTCCTGAAAGATAGTAATAAAGAGCGGATTCCTTGTTGCCGATATGCTCAAGAGTCTTGCCTAAATAAAAACGTTTCTTGGCTAACAATCCTTCTTGAAATTCCGACTTGTTGCAAAATGTTTTCCAATAGTTATATACCCAAGTCAAGGTATAATAATAGTATTGCAATAACTTAGGTGACATTTTCTCCACATCCATTGCGAGCATTAAGTCTTCTGCCTGGCTGTAGAAACCACCCGTCGATAGCACTGCCGCACGATTGATTTTATTCAGGTTGATGAAATAATCATCCTGAAGTTGTACTGCCAGCTCGTAGCCCTTCTTGGCGTATGTCATGGCAGAGTCGTAACGGTAGGTATAATACTCCCTGTAGATTTGGTTATAGAGACTAAGCTGGCTGCGCTTGTCGGAAGTCATGTATAGTTGCTTTTTGAGTCTTAGCAGTTTCGCTTCTTTTCTTTGAGTAAACTTGCTTCGCTGAGCGATGTAACTGTCTAAACGATGGAACAGCTGTTCCTCGTTTACGGAAGAAGCATTTGCCATTAATGGCATAAACATCATTAAGAACCACAACACTACTTTCATAACTATTTAATTGTTATTGTTACTATCTGATAGGCTATTAGAGTGCCTTATAATTGTATTTTTCTGCAAAGATACTACATTTATTTCTCTTTTTACCATCTACTCTATTAAAAAGTATTAATATATTTGATAGCTTGATTATTAGAAGGTTATAGACTTAATAAACCTGATATTTATCTACTCGTAACCTACACATGATGCCAATGTCTGAAAAATCTCCTTAACTTTGCAACCGCAATCGAATCGCATTCGGTGGCAAGTGAAATCATGTAAAACTAAGAATAAACAACTGTAAGATTATGAACTTAAGAATCCGTACATTTTCTATGGAACATAAAAACCAAAGAACGATGAAAAAGGTATTTATGATTATCGCAGCGATGTGCATGACATCTATCATGGCATCTGCTCAAAAGACCATCCGAGTGTCAACCGACAAGACCGACCTCGTGATGCAGGTTTCTCCTAAGGGTCGCCTCTACCAAGTGTATCTGGGTGACAAGTTGAAGAATCCTTCAGATTACAATCATCTGAAGTGGGATGTATATGCTGCCTCTGATGGTGCCGTCTGCCAGAGAGGACATGAGGTCTATGCAACCTCTGGTGCTGAAGATTTCTTCGAGCCGGCAGTAGCAGTGACCCATGCAGATGGTAACATGACCACCTATTTATATTATCAGTCTTCTGAAGAAAAGGCTATCAGTGGAGGTGTTGAAACCATCATCACCCTTAAGGACAAGGTGTATCCGCTGACCGTAAAGCTCCACTATGCAGCTTATCCTAAGGAGAACGTCATCAAGGCATGGAGCGAAATCTCTCATAAGGAGAAAGCTCCAGTTACGCTTTGGAGATATAGCTCTACCATGCTTTATTTCAAGGCTAACAAGTATTTCGTTACCAATTATCATAGCGACTGGGCTAAGGAAGGACAGCCTGAGACTTGTCAGTTGACTGCTGGTAAGAAGATTGTTGATACCAAGTTGGGTACCCGTGCAGCCATGCAGGAGGAGCCTTTCTTTGAACTGGGATTCGATGAGCCTGCCAAGGAGAATGAGGGCAAGGTGATGCTTGGAACCATCGGATGGCCTGGCAACTTCCGCTTTACCTTCGAGGTAGATAACGTGGGAGCCCTTCGTGTTATCCCTGCCATCAATCCATACGCTTCCGACTATAAGCTGAAGGCTGGTGAGACGTTCACTACCCCTGAGTTTATCTTTGCCATGAGCGATAATGGTATTGGTGAGGCTTCCCGTAATTTGCACAACTGGGCTCGCCAGTATCAGGTGAACATGGGTATGGAAGATCGCCTTACGCTCTTGAACAACTGGGAGAATACTGGCTTCGACTTCAACCAGCAGAGTCTTGCTGAGTTGATGAAGGATGCCAAGGACTTGGGTGTAGGTATGTTCTTGCTTGATGATGGTTGGTTTGCCAACAAGTATCCTCGCAAGGACGACCATGCAGGTCTCGGCGATTGGGAGGCTACCAAGAGCAAACTGCCAGAGGGAATACCTGGATTGGTAAGAGATGCCAAAAAGGCAGGTGTAAAGTTTGGTATTTGGATTGAGCCTGAGATGGTGAATCCTAAGAGTGAACTCTTTGAGAAGCATCCTGACTGGGTCATCATGCAGCCAAAGCGTGATACCTATTATTACCGCAATCAGCTGGTACTTGATATCAGTAATCCTAAGGTGCAGGATTATGTGTTCGGCATCGTGGATCGTATCATGACGGAGAATCCGGATGTGGCTTACTTCAAGTGGGACTGCAACAGTGTGATTACCAATATCTATTCTCCATATCATAAGGAGAATCAGGGTAATTTCTATATCGATCATGTGCGTGGTATCTATAAGGTGCTTACCCGTATTCATAACAAGTATCCTAAGTTGCCGATGATGCTCTGCTCTGGCGGTGGCGGCAGAATGGATTATGAGATGCTGAAGTATTTCACTGAGTTCTGGTGTTCAGACGATACTGATCCATACGAGCGCCTCTACATCCAGTGGAGCCTGTCGAAGTTCTTCCCAGCCAAGACCATGGGTTCGCATGTAACTAACTGGAACAAGAATACCAGTGTGAAGTTCCGCACCGATGTTTGCAGTTCATGTAAGTTGGGCTTTGATATCGACCTCAAGTCGCTTTCTGGTGATGACTACAAGTTTGTGCAGAATGCTGTCAAGAACTACGATAGCATGAAGCCTATGATTCTTGAGGGCGACCAGTATCGCCTGGTTTCTCCTTACGAAGGCAACCACTGTGCCATTAACTATGTAAGTAAGGACAAGCAGCGTGCCGTTCTCTTTGCATACGACTTGCATCCACGCTACAAGGAGCCTGTGATGAATGTGAAGATGCAGGGATTGGATGCCGATAAGGTTTATACCGTAAAGGAAACCAATCTGATGCCTGGCAAGGAATCTGTTTTGGAGTGCAATGGCAAGCAGTATAGCGGTGACTATCTGATGAAAGTCGGTTTGAATGTATTCAGCCAGACTGATGGTACGAGCCACGTGTTGGTATTAGAATAACTTATCAACTATTCATAATGAAAACAAAAAGCAGCAAAGTCTATAATAGGCTTGCTGCTTTTTTAGGTTTCTGTATTTCTTATCCCTAATGATTTTACTTGTTTAGCGGTCTTGCCACAAACTCAGTATGAAGGGTCTCCATCGGATGCTCCTTCAGATTGATGAGGATGTTTGGCGTATTGCCGTTGGCGATGATTACCTTGATGCCGGCATTGGCTACGTCGTGAGCGGTCTTTACTTTCGATGTCATGCCGCCTCTGCCGTGACTGCTCTTGCTGGCAAGGATGTACTCACTGATGTCACGGTCGTAATAAACCGATGGGATGATGCGGGTGGTAGGCTCGCTTGGGTCGCCATTGTAGATGCCATCCACATTACTTAATAGAATCAAGGTGTCGGCATTCATCATCTTGGCAATCAAGCCAGACAACTCATCGTTATCCGTAAACATCAGCTCGGTGATGCACACGGTATCGTTCTCGTTGACGATAGGGAGTACGTTGTTTTCCAGCATCACCTGCATGCAGGCCTCCTGGTTCTTATACTGCTCTTCGGCACCGAAATTCTCCTTCATGGTCAATACTTGACCAATCTTGATCTTGTATTCACGGAAAAGGTTGTAATAGAGACCAACGAGTTTCACCTGTCCGATGGCAGAGAACAGCTGGCGTTGCTCCACGCTGTCCAAATGATGGTCAACATGCAGTTCGGCTCTTCCGGCAGCCACGGCACCAGAAGATACCAGAATCACCTCATAGTCGTGTTTTCTGAGCCAGACAATCTGATCCACAATCGCCGACATTCTCGTTACATCCAGTTTTCCGTCTTCTCGGGTCAGCACGTTGCTGCCCACCTTTACTACGATTCTTTTTCCCATTTTATGCCGATATTTAGTTGGAGCAAGGAATCTGTTGTTTAAAATTCCTTGCCCCTTCAATCATTATTCCTTTTTATTGTCTTTTTCTCGAATCTCTACTCTTCGAATCTTGCCGGAGATGGTCTTTGGCAGTTCATCTACGAATTCGATGATTCGAGGATATTTATAAGGAGCAGTCTCGTGCTTCACATGATCCTGCAGCTTCTTGACAAGATCAGGACCCGCCATACTCTTGTATTCATCCTTCAGCACAACGGTAGCCTTAACTACCATACCGCGGATTGGGTCTGGCACACCGGTGATGGCGCACTCTACTACGGCAGGGTGAGTCATCAGGGCATTCTCTACCTCGAAAGGACCGATGCGGTAACCTGAACTCTTGATTACATCGTCTATTCTGCCCTCAAACCAGAAGTAGCCTTCCTCATCACGCCAAGCCATATCGCCCGTATGATAGTAACCATCATGCCAAACCGATTTGGTCTGCTTCTCGTCACGATAGTAATATTTGAAGAGACCGATAGGCTTGTCGTCGCCGATGCGGATGCAGATCTCGCCCTTTTCGCCATCTTCGCATTCAGTCATGTCTGGGCGCAGGATGTGAACATCATATTGTGGGTTAGGCTTGCCCATGCTTCCTGGCTTTGGCTTGATCCAAGGGAAGGTTCCGAGTGTCATCGTAGTCTCAGTCTGTCCGAAGCCCTCGTAAATCTGAACACCAGTCAGCTTTTGGAAGGTCTCTGCCACGGATGGGTTCATAGCCTCACCCGCTGTGGTGCAGTATTCAAGACTGCTGAGGTCATACTTAGAGAAATCCTCCTGAATCATGAAGCGGTAGATAGTAGGAGGGGCACAGAAAGAGGTGATGTGGTACTTCTCAATCTGGCGCATGATCTTATCCGCCGTAAACTTCTCGTGATCGAAGACGAAGACGGTGGCTCCGGCAAACCATTGTCCGTAGAGCTTGCCCCATACAGCTTTGCCCCAACCGGTATCGGCTACGGTAAGATGGATGGAGTTCTCATGGAGATTGTGCCAATATACACCCGTGGTCAGATGACCGAGCGCATAGAGGTGATCATGTGCCACCATCTTTGGCTCACCTGTGGTTCCCGATGTGAAGTACATCAGCAGGGTATCTTCATTAGAGTTTACATGTTCTGGACGAACGAAAGGAGCGCATTCGTTCCATTCCTTCATCCAGTCGTGGAAACCTTCAGGGATATCCGGACCGATACTGATCAAAGTCTTGACAGTAGGACTCTCTGGCATTGCCTGGTTGATCTGCTCTACCACGTAATCATCGCCGCAGCAGATGATAGCCTTCACGCTTGCCGCATTGTTGCGGTAAACGATGTCGTGCTTGGTAAGCATGTGGGTGGCAGGGATGGCTACGGCTCCCAACTTGTGGAGACCGAGCATGGCAAGCCACCACTGATAGTGACGCTTCAGAATGAGCATCACCTTATCATCGTGACCGATGCCGAGACTCTGGAAGTAAGCAGCAGCCTTGTCGCTCTGCTCCTTCAGGTCCTTGTATGTAAAACGGATTTCTTCGCCACGTTCACTTGCCCAAAGCAGCGCCACGTGGTCTGGTTTGATCTTTGCCCATTCGTCCATCACGTCGTAGGCAAAGTTGAAATCTTCTGGTATGATAAACTCCAGATGCTCCTTGAAGTCTTGCTCTGAAGTGAATTTTGTCTGTTTTAGAAATCTCTCGATCATAGTTACTCTTCTAGATAATTATACAAAGGAACTTGGCTGGCTCATTGTTGAGTGAGCGGAAGCAATGCGACTTTCTACTGTCGAAGTAGATGCTGTCGCCAGGGTTCAGCACCATCACCTTCTCTTCGATGGTTACTTCGAGCTGTCCCTCTATCACATAATCATATTCCTGTCCGTCGTGTCCGTTCTTGTTCGGCTTCTTGTCGCCTGGCAACGGATCCACCTGTACCATGAACGGATTCACCTTTCTATCCTTGAATCCTACGGCAAGGCTCTGGTATTTATACTGGTTGTTGCGGTCTATCTCCGGTCCCTGTCCCTTGCGGGTTACGTAGTATCCCTTCATGCGAGGTTCCTCGCCGAAGAGCAATACGTCAAGGTCAATGCCGTATCGCTTAGAGATTTTTGACAGGCGATAAACAGAAGGATCCGCCTCACCGGATTCTATCTTGAGGTAATGATCAAGACTGATTTCGCACAGTTCTGCAATTTCCTCGGCAGGAATATTGAGAACCTCGCGGAGACCTTTCAGTCTTTCACCGATTTGTTTGATTGCTTCGTCCATAAAATATTCTTTTTATTGTTTGCTTTGATAATACATCGAACAGTTGCTGATGGGCAATTTCGAAATGTAAGCGCAAAGATACGAAAAATATTTAAAACGGCTCAAAAAACTTACGTTTTTATAACTCTTTGTGCTTATAAAAACGAAAATGCTGCACAAATAAAGTAATCTGTGCAGCATTCATTGTATCATTTTCTTATTTTTTTCCTGCCAATAAACCATTGATTACTGCGCTGGTAAAGCCGCCTTGTTCCATGGTGTTGAGGCCCTTGATGGTGCAGCCGCCAGGAGTTGTTACTTTATCAATGGCAGCCTCTGGGTGTTCGCCAGTTTCCTGAAGCAGTTCTACGGCACCCTTGATGGTCTGCAAGACAATCTTCTGGGCATCCTTTGCCTTGAAGCCCATCTCTATGCCGCCTTCTACATTGGCTCTTACATAACGCATGGCGTAAGCGATGGCACACGACATAGCGGTAGCTGCTGGGAAGAGACGTTCTTCCATGATGAGGCTTTTGCCCAATTCATCGAAGATTTCTGTAATCTGCTGGATTTCTGTAGCAGATGCATCTACAGGAGTGATGAAGGTCATCGACTGCTTGTAGGCGATGGCGATGTTTGGCATCACGAGGAAGAAGGTTGGGGTGATGCCATCCTTGTCCAGCCACTCCTTGATGTTGGCTGATGGCACACCGGCTGCTACCACTACGAGTTTCTGACTCTTGTAGTTGAGTGCATCCTTGATTCCCTTCAATGTCTTCTCCACGCACCAAGGTTTTACTACTACGCAAATGATGTCTGCGCCGTGGCAAGCCAACTGGTTGTCGAGGGTTACACTGGCTCCTTCGCTTGCGAAGTGATCCAATACTGGTTGGTTATGGTCAGATACCGTAATATCTGATGGAGTGAACTTCTCGCTCTGCAAGAGTCCTTCAGCCATGGCACCGCCCATAGCACCTGCTCCGATAATTGTTATTTTCATTGTCGTCTTATAGTTAAAATGCAATTACGGTGCAAAGATACTACTTTTATCAGAAAAAAGAGCAGTTTATTGACGATTTTTTAAGAAAGTGCGCTTGTTTACTGACGATTTTTTAAGAAATTCGCTAGTTTACTCCCATTCTGGAAGTATCCACGTCCTTGGTTCTCTTCTCCTTGTACTTGCCTATCTTATAGATGATGGAGATGGAGGCTGATGCCCAATCTTGCTTGATGTTCATGTGATAGTCTTGATTGCCTTGTACTGATTTTGTAGAGAATCCCTCGTTGAAGATATTGCTGCCTTTAACCACAATGCTCCATTTATCATTATCGGAAGCCCATCTCAACATAGCAATCAAGAGAAAGACTGATTTGATGTCATAGAGTCCTTGAATGGCTTTCGACTGATAGAATGGGTTAAGTATGAAATGGATGTGATGGCTTCGGCTAAGCTGGACGGATAGATTTCCGGCAAGAATGGCAGAGATATGTTTGCGATTGAAGGGCAAGTCAAAGAAATCGTTACTCTTGTCATGTCTGTAGATTCCTGTTGCCGAAACACTTCCGTTCATCCAATTGCCTATACCGAAAGTCGTCGATGCTCTAATGCCTATAGTATGATTATAGTCGAAATTGGTCTCCTTCATAATGACTGCCAGGTGGTCGGTAGCCTGATAAGGCAACTGCACAGAATAGTTGGGTTGGAACTCTGCAAATGCCATCAATGTATGGCGACTTTTGATTGTCCACATCAGGTTGGTCTCGTATGTAGAGTAAGGCTTGAGATGAGGATTTCCCCATATCTCCATATAGGTAGAGGCATAGTAAATGCTGCTCATAGTTGACCAATAGCTAGGAAACTGTGAGCTGGAACTGAAGGATAAGTTGAGTATGTTGCCAGGATTGGCTTTCCACGATGCATTAAGTGTGGGATAAATATGCCATTTGTTCCATTGTGGAGAATGGTACTGCTCCGCTTCTACAGAGGCTTCCAAGCTGATTCGCTCGTTTAGCTGTTTGCTTATGCCGCCATAGAAACTCAGGATTCTTTCTTCGATATTCACTTGGCTGGTTGCATCTGGAATGTCTGCTCCATCCTTGTTGGTCGTGGCTTGGTAGCTTCTGTTGTTGCTGTTTTGGAATTTCATACCATACGACAGTTCCCAACCCTTCTTCAATGAGTGGGATTGATCGACGGTGAAAAGCCATTTGTCTATTACCTGCTTGCTGTTTGTGTATAGGATACGCTCTTCGTCAAGCATCGTTCCTGCTAGATATTGCTGGCTGGGATTTTGGTAGTTGAGATAGGATATGCCTATTTGTAGTCCAAAGGGTAGGTTGTAGTTGGCATCTACATTGTGCAGGTAGGTATGCTCATTGCCCTGTTGCTGGGATGTGCCTGTTCCCATCGTTTCATGATGAGGATGGCTGCTGTCCCATTTTCCTGTATATGCCAGGGATAGCTGGTGGTTATCAGCAATGGCATAACTCAGTCCCGTACGATAGTTGTGAGTCAATCCAGGGGTTTTCTGTGAGGTCTTGTCATGATACGCTACTCGCTTTCCTTGAAGCGGAAGATTGGCATTGGTAGTAGTCTCACCGTATGATGTTCCATCTGTAAATGAATACATGGCATCCAGACCGAATTTCCCTTTTTGGAACAGCAGGTTGGCTTTGCCTTTCCCTTCTCCGTATTTGCTTTGGCTCCAGATGCTTTGTATTTGTCCTGAAAGCAGGTTCTTTCCTACATAGTCTTTGGTAATCAGGTTGATGACCATTCCACGAACATGTAAGCGTGCTGGCGCTGCCAGCATCACTTCGGCTTTGGCTAATTGTGATGCGGGCATGGCTTTTAATCGCTCTGCCAGTTGTGTGTAATTGAGCGTGGTTGGTTTGCCGTTGATGATGAGAGTCAGTTCCTTTCCTGCATAATTGATGTTGCCGTTTAGTTCGTTTACTCCTGGTATTCGGGTAAGGGCATCATAAGCGTTGTCTGCCGGCATTTTCTCTATGAGCAGTGGCATGTTGTAAACCAACTGTCCTCTTTCTGCCTTGACGATAGGACGTGTCGCCTTGACGAAAACCTCTGGCAGGTTTTGCATCATCATCTGGGCGGTAAGCGTGTCTTTTGCCTCTTCGTTTTGAGCGCAAAGGGGCTGGCTCAGCAATAATGCTGAACCTAAGATAAAAATTATTTTCATGTATTTATGTTTGTTTGATGGTTATTGCTTGAGTTGCTCTTTGGCTTTGGATATGAGTTGTGCTGCCTCTTTTTTATCTTCCAGTCTGTTTGCATTTGCTAAGAATAACTGGAGATGCTGTTTCGCTTTCAGCTTGTTCTTGGAAGCGATGAACATTTGGGCGGCATTGTAATAGTTGAGAGGATTATCTTCCTCATCGTATAAGGTGCATAACTCAAAGTCACGTGCAGCGTCTGCATATCGGCTGTGTTGAAAATGTAAGTCGGCTAGCCATTTATAGGTTCGCAAAGCTCTGTCTTTTGGCAAGGAAACCTCTAACGACTGGTTGAAATGAGCCATAGACAAAGAATCCATGCAGAAGGATTTCTCTATCAAAGCCAAGTGGAAAAGGCAAGTGGCATTGTCGTTTTTGAACTGAACTGCTTTCTTGTAATGTTTCAGCGCCTTTCCATTGTCCGGCAGGTCCTCATAACAGAGGCCAAGGATGAAATTGGATTCGAAATTATCAAATCCTTGCGCTATCAGTTTCTCATACAAGGGTATAGCCTCATCGTATTTGAATTGCATGAATAGGGAATAGGCATATTCCTTGTTGATATATAAGTTCGTGGAATCACATTGAGAAATGTAATTCTTCGTCACTTTTTCTGCTCTGTCTGGTTTGTTTACCCCATTGTAATGTACGGCAAGCGAAGCGATAATTTCACTGTCGTATGGGAATAAGAATGCGATGCGCTCGCCCCAAAGAGAAACCTTGTCATTGTTGTTCTGATTGAGATATGCATAATAGAACATTCGCATGTCTTCGTGGTTAATGCTATCTGATGGAATCTTGTCTAGGCAAGAAATGCAGGCGGTGTAGTTGCCTACTTTTCGATAGCAGGAAGCCAGTTTCCTGCGTGCTCCCAGGTGAGATGGATTTGCTTCCAGATACTTTTGGTAGTATTGGGTTGCATGAAACACATCATATCTACTCAAACAGCTATCTCCTTGTTGAAGTAGATTAGCTGTGGTCTCGTTGGCCTTGGCATTCATTGCCATACATAGCCATAAAATAAGGATCAATCTAAACTGTTTCATCGCTTTTTGGCTGATTATTTTTTTCTTACTTCAGGAGTGAAAACGACAGGCAAGGTAAACTCCATGTTGACTTCCTCGCCATCGGAGAGTCGGGCAGGCTTCCAATGAGGGCTTCTCTTGAGAAGTTCAATCACAGTCTGCTCATAGGCTTTTTCTTTGGGAGCTTCGAGAACTTTAAACAATCCCAATGTTCCATCCTTTTGAACGGTGAAGTTGATGACGACTCGCGCAGGCTTGTCTTCCAATCCTTTAGGATATTGGATGTTTGTCATCACCCATCTTAGGAAATCGTTGATGTCGCCATTGCCGTTGAAGATTGGCATCTGACCACCTTCCGGTAAAACAGCTATCGTCTTTAATACATGAGGTTGTGATACGCTTTGCTGTTTGAACATAAGGACGATGGTTATTCCTATTATTGCTATTACGCAAGCGACAATCCCAAATACCTTTTTATATAAATGAGATTTTGTGTATCTTGTTTCCTGTGCTTTGCCCAGGAAATAAGTTTCTTCCTGATTGTTTTTTTCTTTCATACCTTTTACGATTTTATGGAGTTGTCTAAAAGTGCTTTTAATTGTTTGAGTGGTTCCTTGCTGACGTGCAGGGTGAATTTCTCGCAAAACCGTTCGTTGTACAAAATTAGTTCTGAAGTGTTGAGGTTGATGCTGAAAATGTGCTGACTATTAATAATGTAGTTTCTGCCAACACGAGCGAAGAAGTGCGCCGTTTGGGCAAGTTGCTCTACTATTTTCTTCTCAAAGGCCACAAGGTTGAACGAGAAGGTGTATTCATCGCCGTTGGTGAGTCGGAGATTGCAATAGCTTCCTTCCGAACAGACGTATGCTATCTGTTCGGAAGCCACTCTGAGCAAGAAGTTGGCATTTGATATGATGAGATATTCTTCCATACTGATAAGTTTGGTGCAAAGATAAGCAAAATATTTAAAAAGTATGGCTGGATGTAGCGTGTTTTTTGTGAACCAATGGATTCGTTTTATAAAATACGTATTTAACCCATAAAATACGAGAAAAACAAGTTTTATTTCGGAATTTCATCTGTTTTTTATTCTTTTCTTCCCATTTTAGCGTTTTTTTTCGTATATTCGCATTCGCAATCGGGAAACCGACAACGCAAAAAACTAAAAATGAATGCAAAAACAAATATCTTATGGCAAAGATTATTGTAAGAAACCAAACGATAAAGACGCTAACCAAGGATGGTGTTGATTACATCTGCATTACCGATATAGCAAGGCTGAAGAATCCCATTGAGCCCAAAGATGTGGTAAAGAATTGGTTGCGTACCAAAAATACCTTAGAGTACTTGGGACTTTTGGAGCAGTTGAACAACCCTAATTTTAAGGGGGCGAATTCGACCCCCTTTTGAAAGAAGCGGGCTCAAATGCTTTTACGATGAGTCCGACTCGATGGGTGGAACTAACCCATGCTGTAGTATTATTAAATTTTATCAACTATGAATAGTAAGAATTTATACTTTACAATCTTCTCTTTAATCCTTTTAGGATTTATCTCTTCTTGTGCAGAGAATAGTAATAAGTGTAGTCCTTCTTATGCAAGCAACATAGAACAACTTAATGAAAAGTTATATGATTCTTATGCAAATGTTGCAGTAAGGAAAAACAACACAACAGCTGATGACATAATAACACCAGAATATTTTGGAGGCTCATATGTCAAGGCAAATAAACTTATTGTCATGGTCAAAAATGGAAGTCCAAAAGGAATAGAAGATATAAAGAAAAGACTAGGCACGGATTCAAATGTGACATTTGTATCTTGTACTTATTCTCTTCAAGAATTAAAAGAATTAAACGTTAAATTGAAAGTATCTTTTGCCAAGAAAGCTGCATTGCGAGACGAAATTGGGTGGGTTGCTGTTGGTATCAGACCTATTCAAAATAGAATTGTCGTATATTTGAATAATGCTTCTAATAAAAATATCTCTAAATTCAAGAATGAAATTTGCAATTCAGATAAAATAATTTTTGATCAGTTGGAAATAGAGCCAATTGAAATACAAAAAGATACAGCAAAAGACGAAAAAGTAGGAAGTCCCTCATAGAAGTGTATGGATAACTCGAAAAGTCCCTCATAAAAGTGTGTTAATCTTCTAAAAAGTCCCTCATAAAAATGTGATAGATTTTGCTATTTCATTGTTTTTCAGTCTTTTGCAGCAAGAATACAATAATAATACCATGAGTATATGAAGGAGATGATGTCGCATCGCAACCTTTTTGATGGCTTTTCTGTCTAATAACTAGACAGCAGTGTCTAGTATTTAGACAGGTTATCTTATGGTCTTTTTTCTATATATTCTGATAATCAGTTGTTTATGTTTTTGGCATAGCCGTTGCCTTGCTATTTTGCAACAAATAAGAATAGTAACAACATAAAGAATAATAAGACAATGAAAAGACTTGCGTTAGTAGCATCCTTCTGTGGCATTACCATAACACAGATGATGGCACAGAACATCAACGGCGAACAGATTTCCGACACGACCCTATTTGATAAGTTCTCCAAAGAACTTGGCGAAGTGGTGGTGAAAGCTCATCTTCCTCAATATAAGAAGACCCACGAAGGACTGCTTACCAACGTGGCAGGAACTGTGCTTAGCAAGATGGGTACGGCAGACGATGTATTGAAGCATGTGCCGAGTATCGTGAAGAAGAAAGATGGATATGAGGTGGTCGGCAAGGGTACACCTATTATATATATCAACGGCAGGAAGATGCAAGACATCAGTGAGTTGGATAACATCAAATCTTCCGACATCAAGAGTGTGGAAGTCATCCAGAATCCTGGAGCCACCTACGATGCTTCAGTAAATGCGGTAATCAAAATCAAAACCATCAAGAAGAAAGGCGAAGGCTTCGGCTTTGATACTCGCTCTGTGTATTGGTACAATAAGCATGACAATACCATCCAACAGATTAACATGAACTATCGTCATAATGGACTGAATCTCTTTGCCACTTATAAGTTCTCTGATGCAACATGGATGCAAAAGGCCATCTACGAGCAGACTGTACATGTAGATACGCTTTGGCAACAGCATAACAACAACGAAGTAACTGGTCGCATAGAATCGCACCGTCTTATCAGTGGTTTTAGCTATGATTTCAATGCCAATCATTCTATTGGTGCGAGATACACCTTGACCTCGCCAGGCTATTCTCGCTCAAAAGATTTTTTCGATAGTCAGGTAACTGCCGATGGTAAGTTTTACGACTATATCAAAACCGATGGTCTGACGGTTGACAAGGACAATCCTAGCCATCAATTGAATGCCTACTACAACGGCACTTTGGGCAAGACCACTATTGACCTGAATACCGACCTCTATTTCAGTACAAACAGGGCTTATGCCTATAGCGATGAACAGAGCCAGGAGCACGATTCTCGTAACGTCAACTCCAAGAATCGTGTGAGCAATAAGATGGTAGCCACCAAACTCGTAATTACCTCTCCTCTCTTAGGCGGTAATTTCTCCTATGGAGCTGAGTATATCAATACTCATCGTAACGATGACTACGAAGTGAATCGCACCGACCTCTTCGCCAACTCTTATAGCAAGTTGGAGGAGCAGACGGCAAGTCCATTCATCCAATATGCGCACCTCACCCCGATAGGAAACATCACGGCAGGATTGCGATACGAGTATGTAAGATTCAAGTATTATGATGCAGGCATCTATCAGCCCGAGCAGAGTCGCTCCTTCCGCAACCTCTTTCCTACTATCAGCTATGGTGCGAAGATAGGTAAGGTAATGGCACAGTTGAGCTATTCGGTAAAGACCTCTCGTCCTTCATATAGTCAACTGAGCAATAATGTATCTTATATGAATCGATTTACTCGCCAGACAGGTAATCCTTATCTCGACAACGAAACCAATCATAGAGTGGAATTATCGGGTGTATGGAAGTTCATACAGTTTATGGTCAACTACAAGGACTCTCGCAATGCCATCATCTATTGGGCGGAGCAAATACCTGGGAACGAAGCTATTACCATGATAAGTCGTAAGAACGTGAAGAGCCTCAAGAGCATGACTGCCTTCATTAGTGCCGCTCCAAAGATAGGCATTTGGGCGCCGCAAATCAACTTGGGCATGCAGAAACCCTGGTTCACCCTCCATACTGATGTGGCATCTTATCGCTTGAATCGTCCTATCTTCATGGGCAACTTCAACAATGCCTTCTCCTTGTCATGCGGCATCACCCTTAACGTGGATTATCGCTATCAGAGCAAGGGTAACACGATGAATGTATATCTTGCCAAAGAGCAGCATGTACTTGATGTCAGCATCAGCAAGTCATTCCTAAAGGATGCACTTACCTTGGAAATAAAAGGCAACGACCTGCTTTATAAATGTTGGGATGCCGACTTGCTCTATAACCAGAAGATGGAACTCCTGCAAGTATCTAAGCGAGGTACGAGAGACCTGCAACTCACCCTTCGCTATAAGTTCAATACCACACGTAGCAAGTATAAGGGAACTGGTGCCGGTAATGCAGAGCTGAATCGACTATAAATATCTTTTATTGCTTTTATTCGAAAGTAGAGACATTTAAGATTATTTTTTGAAGTAGGTTTGCACTTTTAGGCAGGAATGTTTGCGTTTTTCCATGAGTGATTATCGGGAACAGGACGGCATTACGAATGTTCCATTATACGGGGCAAGAGGGTATTTAATGAATGCGATAAGTGATTGATGAATAAAAGCAGCGAGACTGACGGCAGAGAGTATTTGTGGACTCTCTGCCTTTTCTTCGGACTGCTTACAACGATTCTATGCTGTCACGATAACTTCTCAACTGTTCTTCGCTCAATTTCGCCTTTGCATCTCTTAGTTTTTGCAGCAACGAAACTCTGTCATGAGGCAAGGAACCGGTAAATGGTACAGGATTGCTAACCGTTCGCCCCAGAATATGCGTCTGGATATGCAGATGCTCTATGAGTGTTATCATCTCATCGAAACGCTCATGCTCTGTTGCCTCCTCAAACTTACCTTCTTGAATTTCTTGGTAGAGTTGGCTTTCTGGAAACAATGTTAGCGAGAGGAAACCTATGCTTACTGGGTGAAGTTGGTTGAAAACCCCAGCCGAACGCAGAGCGTTTCTTTCACCGTTTCCATGACCACCTAATCCGACGAGATAGAAGAAGTGATAATGTATATCTGCTTCTTCAAGTTTACGGCATTGTTCAACGATGTCTTCGGACAGATACCCTTTGTTGACCCTTGTTAGAGTTTCACTGTCGCCACTCTCTACGCCAATGGTAAGATAATCGAAACCTAAGTGGTGGAGCTGTTGCAGTTCCTCTACCGTCTTGTTGCGAATATCCGTGATTCGAGAGAAACAACCGATGGTAGGGTATCCTTCGCCTACGTATTTTCTGATGAGCAATGCAATGTCAGTCAGGCGGTTCGTGGTGAGCACAAAAGGATTGGCACCTGTAAGAAATATACGGTGAGCTCGTGGTTGGAAAGAATGGACTACTTTTAAGTCTTCCTCTATTTCCGACTTCGGAGACATACGGAACTTCTGCTTGCCATAGAGCGTGCAGAACTTGCAGCGATGCCAAGTACAGCCAGTTGTGACCTGCAAGAGTTGTGAAGTGGCTTCATAAGGAGGTCGCCACACCGGACCGTCAAAATGTAATGTGGGTTGCATACTATTTCCTTTCTTTTTTACGTTATTATAATGGTATCATCAAAATTGATGGTGCAAAGGTAAGGAAATACCGACAAAAGAAATCATCATATTGGCTTTATGCCCCTAACCAAAAGGTAAGTATTGAAGATTATGAAGAAGAAACTCAATTATGATTATTGCCAAGCCGCTCCTGTCTTGGAATGGATGAGTCAGAAATGGGCATTGGTCGTGATGCTCCGTATAGAGGAATACGAAAAGGAAAGCATCCGTTTCAGCGAACTTTTCCGAACAATCCCCCAGGTTTCGGAAAAAGTACTTGCGTCTACGCTTGATTATCTACAGCAAGAAGGACTTGTTACAAGAGAGAGATTTGAAGAAGTTCCTCCAAGGGTGAAATATTCTCTCACACCGATAGCCAAGGACTTCTTGCGAGAAATCAGCTACGTCATAGAATGGGGACAGCTGCATTTTGAGCAGATAGTGAAGGGCAGAAAATAGATTGGCTTTAAGTGGTAATTATAACCTTAGAGCCAAAAAGGTATTGCAATAGTACAACTTTTATTCGAAAGTAGAGCCATTTAAGATGATATTTCGAGTTATCGGGCTAAAAGGCTACAAAAAAGTTTGGTTAATCAAGAAAAATACCTTAACTTTGCCACCATAATTAAAGGGAATAGCTTATGAAAGGTAGAAGATATCCTCTCGGAATACAGACTTTCAAGAATATCATAGAGGGAAATTATGTATATGTAGATAAGACCGACTTAATCTATGAGTTGGTGCATGAGAAGAAATATTGCTTTCTGAGTCGTCCTCGACGATTCGGAAAGTCACTCCTTGTCACAACCCTACAAGCCTACTTCGAAGGAAAGAAAGAGCTATTCAAAGGACTAAAGCTGGAAGCCTTGGAAAAAGATTGGGAGAAACACCCCGTTATCCATCTTGATCTTAGCAAGGGGAAATACTATAATATGGAAAGCCTGATAGAAACTCTTGATAAGATTCTTGAAACATACGAGGATTTATACCAAATAACTTCTGTTAGTACCGAGGCTTTTAATGTCCGATTGATTCGCATCATCAATGCCGCCAAGCAAAAGACCGACAGGAATGTGGTTGTGCTCATCGATGAATATGATGCGCCGATGCACGACTCTATGAAAGACAAGGACTTGCAGGACAAGATACGTGACATCATGCGCAACTTCTTCAGTCCTTTGAAGTCAGAAGAGGACAATCTTTATTTTGTCTTTTTAACAGGAATCTCCAAGTTTAGCCAGTTGAGTATCTTCAGCGAACTGAACAATATCACGAATATCAGTATGTGGGATAAGTACAGTTCTATCTGTGGCATCAGCAAGGAAGAGCTCTTGGAAAATTTCCACGATGACATAGAGGAATTGGCGCAGGCCAATGATATGAACTATGAGGAGGCCTTAGCTGAGCTGAGATATAATTACGATGGCTACCACTTTAGTGGGAAAGGTGCCGATATGTATAATCCTTACAGTATGTTCAATTGCTTAGAGACCCATGAGTTTGATAGCTATTGGTTCTCTACGGGTACTCCTACCTTCCTGATAGAACTGCTTCAAGAGAAAAATGTCGATATGCTCCAGTTGGACGACATTTGGACAACCTCCGACCGCTTCGATACTCCAACAGAGAAGATTGTTGACCCTGTGCCGGTATTATACCAAAGCGGCTATCTCACAATCAAGTCATACAATCGTTTGGCGAAATTATACAAGCTCGCCTTCCCTAATGAAGAGGTGCGCAAGGGGTTCT
Organism: Segatella copri; assembly: GCA_021622245.1. Taxonomy (GTDB): domain Bacteria; phylum Bacteroidota; class Bacteroidia; order Bacteroidales; family Bacteroidaceae; genus Prevotella; species Prevotella copri_J. The sequence continues at coordinate 53,375 of JAJVTK010000016.1, forward strand.
CCAACAGCCTCTTCCGCTATTATGCCCCAGACGGCATGGGCGACCGTGATGCTATCTACATGGCATGGGCAAAGAACTTCATCCTGAGTGCCGAGGACAATATGGAGGCATTCCTCCCTCATCTCCAGACTTTCTACAAGAAGTTCCCATATACATTGGTCAACAACAACGAACGCCATTACCAAGCCGTGCTCTACACCATATTGTTAATCCTCGGATGTGATGTTACTCCAGAGGTGCCTACATCTGATGGTAGAATCGATATGGTGCTGAAAACCAAGCGCAGCGTCTATATATTGGAACTTAAATATAAGAAGAATGCTGAGGCAGCGATGGAGCAAATCGACAGCAAGGACTATCTCGCTGCCTTCGCCGATGACAGCAGAAAGAAATACAAGGTGGGCATCAACTTCTCGGAAGACCGTCGAAGTATCGATGACTGGAAAGTGGAGGCATTGGCATAATACTGCTTGTGATGAATGGGTTGAACATCTTCTTATTACTATTTAAGAGGAGGTAAATATGGATAGATATCAAATTATACGTATAATCCATGACTATATGTCTAGATATGAAAAGAAAGAGAGCGACAGCCAAAAATGTATTCGGCTGCCGCTCTCTTTCTTTTCTTTCTATTTCTTTTATGGGTTGAGTTTTCTTTATATCCTTATCTCAATGGGTTTATACTTCTTTTAATACGGTTTCCAATCTTCCGATGAAGTCATCTACATTTTCCTTGGTCAATACCAATGGAGGGAGGATACGAAGGATGTTGGTGCCGGCGCAACCGGTGAAGCAGTGCTGCTCATGGATGAGCTTGCTGCGAACTTCCTTGTGAGGAATATCGAGTACGGCTCCTACCATCAAACCGCGGCCACGAACTTCTGTGATGTGGCTGTTGCGCTTCTGCAACTCCTTCAGCTGGGCGATGAGATATTCACCAACCTCATGCGCATTCTGTACCAGGTTCTCCTTCTCGAAAACATCGAGAACGGCGAGAGCTGCTGTACATGCCAAGTGATTGCCACCGAAGGTAGTACCCAACTGACCATATACAGGAGTAAACTCTGGAGAAATCAATACGCCACCCATAGGAAAACCATTGCCGATACCCTTGGCTACGGTGATGAGATCTGGCTTGATGCCCAACCACTGGTGAGCAAAGAACTTACCGCTTCTGCCATAACCGCACTGGATTTCATCGCAAATCAGGAAAGTGCCGTATTTCTTGCAGGCAGCCTGCAAGCCCTGAGCAAATTCTGGAGTTACCATGTTGCAGCCACCTACGCCCTGGATCGCCTCGATGATACAAGCGCAGACATCGCCCTTGGCAAGTTCCTTCTCCCAAGCCTCCAAATCATTGATAGGAAGATAGGTTACGTGACCATTGTCATTGATAGGAGCGATGATCTTAGGATTATTTGTTACCTCTACGGCAAGGGAAGTTCTTCCGTGGAAAGCCTTCTCTATAGAAAGCACGCGGGTTCTTCCGTTGGTGAATGAAGCCAGTTTCAAGGCATTCTCGTTTGCCTCAGCACCAGAGTTGATGAGGAAGAACTGATAATCTTCATAACCGCTAGCCTTGCCCAGACGCTCAGCGAGTTTCACCTGCAACTTGTTGATAACAGAGTTGGAATAGAAACCCAGATTGTTCAACTGGTTGGTGAGCATCTCCACATAGTGAGGATGGCAATGACCGATGCTGATAACGGCATGACCGCCATAGAGGTCGAGGTATTCCTGACCCTTGTCGTCCCATACCTTGCAGCCCTGTCCTTTTACAATATTAATATCGAAAAGAGGATATACGTCGTAAAGTTTCATGTTAAATCTATGTTTTAAGAAAGACAACTCATAGAGTTATCTTATTACAAACTATTTTTTATGATAGAAGAACGAATGATTTTTCATCCGTTCTTCCGAATTCTTTTATCTAAAATGCTGATGGCTTGAGTTTCAAACCTGCTGTCTGGTCGAGACCAAACATGATGTTCATGTTCTGAACAGCCTGACCCACGGCACCCTTCAGAAGATTGTCGATGCAGGAAGTAATCAGTAGCTTATCGCCATACTTATCCACATGAACCAGGCACTTGTTGGTATTCACCACCTGCTTCAGGTCGATTGCCTTATCCACATAGTGGGTGAACTTGGCATTCTTGTAGAACTCCTTGTAACCAGCCACGATTTCCTCGATTGGCTTGTCGGTCTTTACCACTTCTGTAGCGAAGATGCCGCGGGCGAAGTCGCCACGGTAAGGGATGAAGTCGATGGCTGCATCGAGATAACCCTGTGTCTGCTTCAGACTCTGACGAATCTCTGGCACGTGCTGATGGTTGAATGCCTTGTAGATGCTCATGTTGTTGTTGCGCCATGAGAAATGGGTAGTGGCGCCTGGCTTCTGACCTGCGCCGGTGCTACCGGTAATGGCGTTGACAGATACATCGCTGTTGATGAGGCCCATCTTAGCAGCAGGCAACAAACCAAGTTGAATGCAAGTTGCAAAACAACCTGGGTTTGCCACGTGCTGAGCTACGGCTATTTTTGATTCATTTATTTCTGGAAGACCATATACAAAATCGTGAGCGGCTGGGGTTGGCTGCTGGGTAGCAACCACAGTCTCTGGGGCAAGACGGAAGTCCTGTGCCAGGTCGATAATCTTCACGTTCTCCGGAATATTGTGCTCCTTCAGGAACGCCTCGCTCTTGCCATGACCGAAGCAGAAGAAGATAACATCCACCTGGTCGAAAGGCATCTCGGCGGTAAACTTCAAGTCAGTCTCGCCATACAATCCCTCGTGAACCTCAGCCACCAGGTTGCCGGCGTTACTCTCGCTGTTGGCGAATACAATCTCTGCCTCAGGATGGTTGATAAGGAGGCGAATCAACTCACCTCCTGTATAACCAGCTGCTCCTAAAATACCTACTTTTACCATATTATCTTTCCTCGTTAGGGTGCATACCATAATAAACACGGAGTGGGGTAGAGCTTACCTTGATGAAGCCCTTTGCATCCTCGGCTGTCCAACCGTGCTGCATCTCACCATACTCACCGAGCTTAGACTTGGTCAAATCGTCTGGTGAATCGACACCAACAGTCTGGAAGCTAAATGGACGGAGTTTCAGGATAGCTGTACCGTTTACGTTGCGCTGAGAAGAAGTCAGCATTGCCTCGATATCCGGCATCACTGGCTCCAGGTACTGGCTCTCGTGGAGGAACATTCCGTACCAGTTGCCTACCTGGTCCTTCCAATACTGCTGCCACTTGCTCAATGTGCTCTTCTCCAACAGACGGTGAGCCTCGATGATGAGCTTAGGAGCTGCAGCCTCGAAACCTACACGACCCTTGATACCGATGATGGTGTCACCCACGTTGCAGTCGCGACCGATAGCGTAAGATGCACCAATCTCCTCAATCTTCTGGATGGCCGCAATCTTATCATCAAACTTCTCGCCGTTGACAGCCACGATCTCACCCTTCTCGAAGGTAATCTTCAGTTCGGCCTCTTCTTCCTTGGCAGTAACGTGCTTCAGGTAAGCCTCCTCAGGAAGACCTTGGGTTGGGTCGAGAATCTCACCGCCGCAGATACTGGTTCCCCAGATACCTACGTTATAAGAATACTTCAACTTGGTGAAGTCTGCATAGAAACCGTGCTCGTTCAGGTAGTCAACTTCCTCCTTACGAGAAAGCGCCTTATCACGGGTCAGGGTGATGATCTCTACACCAGGAGCCATTACCAGGAAGGTCATGTCGAAACGAATCTGGTCGTTGCCGGCACCTGTACTTCCGTGAGCGATGGCGTCAGCACCAATCTCCTTGGCGTAACGAGCGATGGCGATAGCCTGGAAGATACGCTCTGAAGATACAGAGATAGGGTAGCAGTTGTTGCGGAGCACATTACCGAAAATCATGTATTTCAATGATTTCTCGTAATACTCGTGGGTAACATCGAGAGTGACGTATGCCTTGGCACCCAACTTATATGCGTTCTCCTCGTTGGTCTTCAACTGCTCGGCAGAGAAACCACCTGTGTTAGCGCATGCTGCATAAACATCCCAGCCATCCTGGGTCAACTTCATTACTGTGTATGATGTATCGAGACCGCCGCTGAAAGCGACTACAACTTTTTTATTTGCCATTTTATTTTATGTTTAATATGGATGAATAATGTTTAGATGGCATTCTTGCCAACACCTTAAATTATATATAAGGATTTAAATTTCTGCAGATGGACCGTCAATCTTGCGGATTCTCTCAATCACTTCCTGAGGAAGCTTGATAGGCAGATGCTCCTCTGGGTCGAAGAGCATGGCGGTGCAGATGCAGTATTTGCGGTTGGTACGATGGAGGACATCCACGTTGATGCAACCCTCGCAACCACGCCAGAATGACTCATCATCGGTCAGGTCGGCGAAGGTAACAGGAAGATAACCCAGCTGGGTGTTCATCTTCATGACAGCCGAACCGGATGTCAAAGAGAAAATCTTGGCATGAGGCCATCGCTGTCGGGCAAGCGTAAAGGTCAGGTTCTTGATACGCTTAGCCAGTCCCATACCACGGAAGTCTGGGTGAACGATCAAACCTGATGTGGTAACATAGTGCTTGTTGCCCCATGTTTCGATGTAGCTGAAACCTGCGAACTTTTCGCCCTGGAGAGCGATGACCGCCTTGGCTTCGCGCATTTTGGTGGCAACATACTCTGGTGAACGCTTGGCGATACCAGAACCACGCTTCTTTGCAGCTTCTGCAATTGTAGTCAGAATGGTGTCGATGTACTTGATGTGACTTTCGTCAGCCACCATTACTTTAACTTCTGCTTCTTCCATTTTTTCTCTTCTATCTTAAAATGTTTTTGTTTTAATTCTCTTTCTTTATATATAATAAGGTGTATGTTTTGCATAAAAATGCAACTACCTTATACATATTTATGGTGAACGTCTGGAATTACCTCTGCTAGTGCATTGATGATTTCCTCTTCTGTGGTACCTTTCTTCTTTACCAGAAAGATCGTGTCATCGCCGGCGATGGTTCCCAGAATTTGAGGAATATCACTATTGTCTATATTATAGGCGATGCTGCTTGCATATCCCGGACGGGTTTTGATCACGACCATGTTCCCGGAGAAGTTGATTGATTGGAATCCGGTATTCACCATCATCTTGCTCACTGGAATATGGTTTGAAACTCTCTTATATAATGTGTCGTTGGGCAGGACATACGCATATTTTCCACTCGAAGATGCTGCCTTTGCTACCTTGAGCAGTTTTAAGTCACGGCTCAATGTGGCTTGCGTAATCTTAAAGCCTTCTTTGTGAAGAGCCTCCAAAAGTTGGTCTTGCGAACTTAACTCCTGACTTGATATAAGCATCTTCAAAGTTTCCAATCTGCTGTTCTTTGCCTTCATATGCTGTATTTTTATTCGTTTAACGGCTGCAAAATTACAATGTATTTTGCAAATAACCAAATAAAATGAAAGAAAAATGCATAAAATAACATTATTTTGTCTTTCGTTATGCATAAACATGGAATAAATATGCATGTATTGCCTTCTTTTATACAAATATTCTACACAAGGCTTTTGATGCAGAATAGCCTTTTTATCCATTTTAAGCTAATTATTGTAAATTATTGAAAAAAAGTCTACGGAAACCGCATCGGTTCAATTAGTTTTTGTTATCTTTGCAGACACAATTCTTAGATTATAATCAACTTAATATAAAATAAACCTTTAGAAGATGGAAAAAATGAATGTTAAACCAGCAGAAGGTAAGCTGGGAATCTTGGTTGTTGGTTGTGGCGCAGTAGCTACTACCTTCATGACCGGTGTTTTCATGACTCGTAAGGGACTTGCAAAGCCAGTAGGTTCAATGACTCAGTACGACAAGATTCGTGTTGGCAAGGGTGCAGACAAGAAATATTTGCACTATAAGGACATCGTTCCTCTTGCTGACCTTAATGATATCGTATTCGGTACTTGGGATGTTTATCCGCAGAATGCTTATCAGGCAGCTATGTATGCTGAGGTATTGAAGGAGAAAGATATCAATCCTGTACGCGAGGAGTTGGAGAAGGTAGTACCAATGAAGGCTGCTTTCGACAAGAACTATGCAAAGCGTCTTGATGGCGACAATGTGAAGGATTGCAAGACCCGCTGGGAGATGGTAGAGGCTCTTCGTCAGGATATCCGCGACTTCAAGCAGAAGAACGGTTGTGCCCGTATCGTTGTTATCTGGGCAGCATCTACCGAAATCTATGTTCCTGTAGATATGAAAATTCATGGTACATTGGCAGCACTTGAGGCTGCAATGAAGGCTGACGACCGCCAGCATGTAGCTCCATCCATGTGCTACGCTTATGCTGCTTTGACAGAGGGTGCTCCTTTCATCATGGGTGCTCCTAATACAACTGTTGATATTCCTGCTATGTGGGAACTTGCAGAGAAGACCAAGATGCCTATCGCCGGTAAGGACTTCAAGACAGGCCAGACTCTTGTCAAGAGTGGTTTCGCTCCTATCATCGGTACCCGTTGTCTCGGCTTGAATGGCTGGTTCTCTACCAATATTCTCGGCAACCGTGATGGTCTCGTTCTCGATGAACCAGCTAATTTCCATACCAAGGAGGTAAGTAAACTCTCTACTCTTGAGACAATCCTGAAACCAGAAGCTCAGCCAGATCTCTATGGTCATGGTAACGATGAAGATACTCAGTACTATCACAAGGTACGTATTAACTATTATCCACCTCGTAACGATAACAAGGAGGGTTGGGATAATATCGATATCTTCGGCTGGATGGGTTACCCAATGCAGATTAAGATTAACTTCCTCTGCCGTGACTCAATCCTTGCTGCTCCATTGCTGCTCGACCTTACATTGTTAAGCGATCTTGCTGCTCGTGCAGGCCGTTTCGGAATCCAGCGTTTCTTGAGTTTCTTCCTCAAGGCACCTATGCACGATTATACTAAGGGTGAAGAGCCTGTAAACCATCTCTACCAGCAGTACACGATGCTGAAGAATGCTATCCGTGAGATGGGAGGTTACGAGGCCGATGAGGAAATCGACTAATTAGGTTATTTCATTTAATACTACACCTTATTATTAAGGCATTAAATTTATATCATGGCACACCTTTGGAATGTTAGAATATCTCTCCATAGGTGTGCCTTTTTGTTTTTATTTATATAGAAAGTAGACATGGATTCGGTAACGAGTTTTATTTATGGTATGAGCATGATGTTCTTCTCCATGATGGCTTTCCTGTTTTGGAGAAAAGGAAAGGAGATGCTCTTTCGGATGATTATGTGGCTCATGATTGTGGTCGACCTGCAGTTGGTAAAGGACATGGTTTTCTTTCTGATTTATGGTTTTGACAACGAGCATGCGTGGTATCTTACGTCTTCGTTAGATATGATGATTATTCCGTTCTACAGCTTTGTGTTGATGGAACTGGTGAAGCCGGGCTGGTTCAGATGGGTGAAAGCTTTTATGCTGGAATTGCCTTTTCTCTTATTGCCGGTGTTCTATATTTTTACCCATAATATCATCTGGTTTTATGTGCTTTCTGTCTGGGGAGCCATTTATGGATGCTCTACCTTTATATTGCTTATCTTTATGATTCGGAGGTATCACCGCCAGCTGAAAGAGCGCTTTTCTTATCAGGAAAATATTAATCTGAATTGGCTTCTTGCCATTCTCAATACCTTCTTCCTGATTCTGTTTTTATGGACGCTGAGCTGTTTCGTTATTAATGTGGATTACGACAATATCTATATGGTAAGCTCTCTGATACTCTGGATGCTGATAGATTATTTTGTTTATAGGCATGAGTCAGTGATAGAAGAGTTGAGCGATGTTGAAATTGTACCGTTAGAGCAGAACGAAGTAGATGTTTCGGGGATGGCTGCTGAGGTGCAGCGGTTGTTCGAGGAAGATAAAATCTATCTCAATCCGAAACTGAAATTGTCTGATGTGGCGCTGGCTGTAGGTACGAACCGTACTTATCTGAGTCGCTATTTTAACCGGCAGAATGGGCAGACGTTTTATGATTATGTGAATACTTATCGTATACAGTATGCTGAGAACTTGTTGAAGTCAACGAACTTTCCTTTGCCGGAAATCGCCATCAAATCGGGATTTAATTCTATTTCTACGTTCAGAAGAGTATTTTTTGCCTCTTTTGGTTGCTCTCCTAATAAATATAGGACAAATGCGTAAGTTGTTGATGTGTAGACTGTTCTGAAAAATCAGTGCTACACTGAAAAATGTCAAAAGACACTTTTTGTCCATTTGAAACTTATTTTTGCTATTTTGAAACCATGGTTCTCAATTTTTTTTCTATCTTTGCACCATAGAACTTTTTGAAGAGAATATAACTCTAGCATTTACTTTTTCTAGGAATTAAAAAATAAAGGTTGGCCAACCCGTTGAGGGCAAGCCAACCTTTCTCGTTATGTATGTTATTCTTTGTTTTTTTACTTTATTCCCGGTTCCCGTTTTCATTATTCCTTGTTACTGCCTCCGAAGATGCGGAGCAAGTAGAGGAAGAGATTGATAAAGTCGAGATACAGGGTCAAGGCTCCGATGAGTGCCAGTTTCTGTGCGCCCTCGCTCATGTCGTATTGTGTCTGGAGCATCTGCTTGATTTTCTGACTGTCCCAAGCGGTCAAGCCAACGAAGATGGCTACACCTGCGTAACTCAAAATGTAATCAAACCCAGAACTCTTCAAGAACATGTTTACTATGGTAGCGATAATCAGGCCTATCAGCGCCATGAAGAGTATTTTTCCTAAAGAGGTCAAATCCTTCTTGGTAGTGTAACCATAGAAAGCCATTGCTCCGAATGTGCCGGCTGTAATAAAAAATACCTTGGCAATACTGGTCATCGTATATACTACGAATACGGATGAAAGCATGGCGCCATTCAAAACCGAGTAGGCGATGAAGAGTAGGGTGGCCGTAGTCAGGGAGAGTCTCTGTAGGGCACCGGTAATGATGAATACCAGGGCGAGCTCTGCGATAATCAAGCCAAAGAGCAAGCCGCGGCTTGTCATCAAGGTCATCAGCAGGGTAGGACTGCTAGCTACACCATAGGCAGTAACGCCCGTAATCAGGAGAGCTAAGGTCATCCATGTATACACTTTGCGCATCAAAGCAGAGAAAACACCGCTTATACCTCGCTCTTTCTCATTAACAGCAAAGCCATTGCTCTGCTGGTTGTTCTGACTATTTATCAGATTGTACATTTCCTTTTCTGTCATAATTCTATTTTCTTTTGTTATTTATGGTCTATTGAATAATATAATAAGCGCAAAGATAATGCCAATTATTGAAACGAGCGATTATCTCTGCGCTTTATTAACATTTATTCCGTAATTTTACGGCATTCATTCCTTTATTTAAGGGCTATCTTCTTTACGGCTATCTGTTTTCCGCCTCGCGTTACCTCTACGGCTACAGTTCCATTTACTGGTGAGCGAAGCTGTTCTGTATCAGATTTCGCCTGTTTCTGAAGCGCCAGGACACCTGAGGTTCCGTATATTCTGATGATGTCGTTCTGTTTCAGACCCTTTATCTGGATATGATAGTTGCCGCTAGGAATGATGGTGATGTCTGAATTCATGTCAGTCTCCTTGCGGTTGAAACTGATATTGAAGCGGTTATTCATCTCGCCAGTCTGGGTGGCATAGAACAGATAACTGCCTTCCTTCAGGTCTACCGCCTTACCGGTTTCCTTGTCCTTCAGCCATACGGTTTCATATTCGCTGGCATCGCAATCCTCAGGGATGCTGATGCTGTATTCACCCGTCTCCGGCAGACTGACGCCGATAGTCTGTTCTGCTTCGATACTTACGGCTGAAAGGAGTGAGTAGCGTCCACCGTTGCGGGTTGCATAAATTTGCGGATTGCGACTCATCATCCATTTCACTCCGTCACTTCCCAGGTCGAAGTCCGATTTCGCCTCCTGAGCTGGTACGGCAGCCAGCTGGAGATGATCTTCAGCCGTAGCCGTTTCGCTTCTTTTGCTGATGGCGATATTGAGTATTCTGGCGTTTGAAGCGTACTCTTCTCCATCCTTTGCGTTCGAATGTTTCACTCTTATCGTCTCCGTATTGTCCAGCGTAGCAGTTTGAGTGAATATGGCGTCCATGGCAGGAATATAGCCACTTGTTATGCTGTTTGCGGCATCTGCATCGGTGTTGATGGCTGTATAGCCCTTTGCCTCATTGTAAGTGTAGATTACTCTTCCGTATTCCATATCGCCAAAGTTCATGGCACAGAGGTAAGGCGAACCGAAGAGATTCCAACCCATGTTCTCCTTGTGGGTGAACTTCAAACCGCCAGCCTTGCTGTCCGACCATGGCTGTTGGTTGTTGTTCTGCTTCAAGGTGATGTAGCCCTGCTTGTTGCTGTCCTTGCTTCCATCCTGCTCGTTGTACTCGTCTCCGTAGAAGCGTATGGTTATGTTTTCTTTACCGGCATCTACTCTGAAACCTGTACTGCTGTTAATCTGGCTGTAGTTTACAGGTCCCCAACCAGAGTCTGTGCCGAACTTGAAGTTGTAGTTGGCACGTTCTTCGGCATTGTATTGGTAGAAAGTAAGATCCGCCTTATGATTCTCTGTGCCTATGAAATCACACTTGGTCACATTGAACGGCATCATAAAGAGGTTGGTTCCTTTCCTCAGTTCTCTTTCTACCGCAAAGTTGTTGAGGGCAACATAACTGTTGTTTCCTCTCAAGCCGGAATGGTACTTCAGAAGCAGGAAGCCTGGGCTGAACGCGTTCGATTCATTATAGAATTTGTTGTCGAGTTCCAGCTCCTTATCCTTTTCCATGACGTAAACCACCGATTTACCATGTGGATAATTTGTTTCATCTATCTTCTTGTCATCAGTCAGATACCATGTCTCGAAACAACCATTATCAACCTTGTCTCTGATGCGTTGGTTGCCGGCAAGATCATGGTAGTGCATCACCTTGCCGATGCATTCGTTGGTTGTAGTTGCGTCTGCATTGGCATTGATGTTGTCATTGTCTGTCTCGTCAAGCTGGTATTTCCAGTATTCATCTTTCACATATTTATTATAGGTGTTTACAGATGCTCTGTTGGCAGCACTACCATATGTTGATGGTAATTCGCCGGAAGCAGTCACATTGACAGACTTCACATTCTCCACGTTTCCTAAAGCCAGACTGTTATAGAGCAAACCATTTGCATCGCCAGATACCTTTGCATTTTCATCAAGGATAGAGGTAGAGAGCATGCTGTTGCCTTTGAGACTGATGTTGCCCGAAATCTTGAAACCATCCACCAGACTCACTTTGTCGTTTTCAGTTCCTTGATTGTCGATGGTCAGACCCTTAATAGATGACTGGGTTGAGGCTTCAATGATGCCTGTCCTTTGCCTTAAGAGATCCTTTACCACAGTCTTAATATTGGTCAGTGTGCTTAAGTCTGGAGCAGCCGAACTTGTTTCGCCGTTCATGGACCCATACATCTTTACGCCCGGCATATTGATGTTGATGTCCGTGGCTTGCAGGTTGCGGTCTACAAAGACGTAGCCATAACCATCGTTCTTGTTGGCATAGAGTTCTGCCAGACTGATGGCTCCCTTCAGGTCGTTGCTTGGCGATTTCCAACTTTCGCCCGTTCCGTTTATGGCGCTACTTGTATTCACGTAGATGATAGGTTGCATTTTGGCATCACACTCGTAAGCACCGATGTCGATACTATCACCAATCAGACGGCTTGTATTTGCCAAGTCCTTTTCTGAGGCAAAAGTTGCAGCGTCATTTGCTCCCTTATGAAGCTTAGCCTTATCGATGTATTTGGTGTTATTACCTTTATTCATCAATAACAGACTTGGTCGTATTCTGTAATCCTCTTTATCAGGATTAACAAAGTTAGGACCTTTTAATACATCTCCATTTTCTACCTCATTAGCAATGACGACATTATTGTTTGTATTATTCTCGATAGAATTTTCTCCATTCTTCCATGCGATAGAATTATATACACTAGCAGTACCATCTATTGCCTTACCTTTATTTTTCACAAAGGTAACATTAACTAAATGTATGCCTTGTGAGTTTTTTAGCCTGATGGCATCATTTTCTCCATCTGCAAAGAGAAGATTCCACATTCGTGCGCCTAACTGTGCAGAATTATCGATATCTAAGGCAATGTCTTTATTATGTCGGAAAGAACTGTGGTGAATAACCAATTCTTCTCCCTTTCCGCCATTATCCTTATTTATCAAAGCCTTTACTCCCTTACCACTCTTATTGGTAAATGTGAAACCTGATAGGGTTACTGGCTTGCCATTAGTGGTGATGTTGATCAATACTTTGGTTTGTCCCTTCTTGGCAGGGTTTTCGATGAGTACAGATGGGTTACTGAAGTCCTGTTCTTCCTTGCCATCTATCTCTTTACCGGTACATCCACCCACAATTTCCAGCGACTGTACGAAGTTTGCGTTCTCTCTCTTGTTTACGAAAAGGGTGAAGGCATCACCACCACCGGAATAGGTTGGCGAGTAGTAGGTGCCACCACGTACATACACTTTCTTGTGGGCATGGCTTGACGTAGATTCCTTGCCGGTAGCATTTGCCATGGCAATGATGGCACCACGCAAGTCGGTACTTTGATTATCCCAACTGCTGCCATCTCCTTTTCCCTTCTGCTCTGTACCAATGTACAACTGGTCGCGGTCGGAAATCTTTAAAACGTACTGGAACTCGTACATACCAATATCGATAGGCTTACTGCTAACCATACCATTCTCGTCTATCGGACCTACATAGCGCAGATAAACAGTCGCATCAGCAGAACGGATATATTCTGCCGAATAACCATATTTGTCTAGACGTTCCTGGTGAACATCCCACCAAGCCTTGTATGCACCGGTTTCTTTGGTATTGTCTTTATCTTTTTTACCATATCCTGCATCCGTAAGCACAGAGATGGCTCTTGGATTCCACTGGTCTGACAAACTGTAGCCTGCATACCCTTTGGTGGTAGAAGGAGAAGCGAAGCATGGACCATTGGCAGCCAGGTTGTCTTTGCCCAATGCGATGTTGCCGTCATCTGATGTTGATGTAGCAGAACCATTGTTTAAGGTAGCTGGCAATTCATCCCAAGCACAGTGATTCATGTGGTCTCTCTTCAGAGATTTCCCTGGATTCTGCGATTCATTACCCCAGATTACAGTATTATATAATATAGGTGTAATGGTGCTGCTTTGGTTCTCGATGTGGATAGCTCCATCCTGCTTCGCCTTATTGTTGACGATGAGACTGTTAGTGATGTTGACATCGTGATAAAATCCTGTCGTTCCGGCATCGTTTGCTCTACGGATGTAGATGGCACCGCCGGTAGGAGTACCATTACTCAGAGAATTACCCGATGTAACGTCGTTGTTGGCTATCAGCGAGTTGACGATATGCAGATTTCCGTTCTTCGATTCTGTCAGGTAGAGATAGATGGCTCCACCTTTTCCCGGATAGCTTATAGCATTGGTGCCAGAAGCCTCTTCTGAGATGGCTCTGTTTCCGCCAATGTAGCTGCCAATGATGTCGAAACTGGCGTTGTTGGCATAGATGGCTCCACCGTGCAGACCGGTATTCTTGATCAGACGGCAACGGTTCAGCGTATAGTGAACACGATTGGTGTAGATGGCTCCACCACGTCCAATCTCGTCCATCTCGCTACCTGTATTTTCATCGGTTTTAAGTTCGGTCATGGTTTCACCATTCATAATCGTAATACCATCAAGCACAACATTATCGTTTACATTTTCTGCAGAAGTTCCAGTAGTCTTCTTCCTGCTGTAAACCACATGATACACCTTTCGCTCCTTCTCAGATTCCTTGATGTCACCCGAGAAGATAGTTGGCTTCTGAAACTCCCATGGGTCTATCAGTCCATTCTTGTTATTGTCTGCCATGTGCTTCTCGTTGCGCTCACTCAGGATATCCTTGATATTCAGGTTAGGGCGCAAGGTTTTATTCCCCAGACTGGTAAAACTTTCTGTAGCAACAGCACCCTCAGGATCAGATGAGTAATTGTCTTCCACAGAGAAACTGCCATAGATATCTACGTTTACAGGTATGGTGAAACTCTGTAAACGGCGGTCGTTGTTGGTCTGCGCATCTGATACATCTTTTCTAATCTGACTAGGCTTATACGTTCCACCTGTCATCAGAATTTCGAAGTGAGTCGCCTCCGTAGCCAAAGGACTACCCTCAGCAGGTTGTTTGCGTACCTCTTCGATATAGTCGAGTGCAGCATCCAGACTATTGAAAGGTGTGAGGAATGAGCGGCCGTAGTATTTCTGTTTCAGTTCATCACTCACTTCCTCTCCACCTTCATTCGAAACGAAGAGGCGGGTCAGGAGTTTATCCTTGTTGATTTCCGGCAAATCGAGGGCGTATGCTCCCGCAGTCTGGCGCTTACTCAGATGTCTGGTGTTGCCTAGAATATCGTAGTCAGATACACCATAGCTTTTCCAACCCGCGATGTATGCTGCACCTATACCATTGCCAATCAAAGGTGAATAAGCACGAGGATAGTAATATCCGTTGCTGGCGAAATAGGTATCCAAATCGCTGGTCATCGTTGTATTCATCACGTTGGCAGGCAAATTCATCTTTTCAACGAAGCAGTAGTCATATGGGTAGAATTGGGCTTGCAGCTTAGCATCCTGCAGGACATCTGCGTCTTGGAGATCTGTTTTACCACTAATGTTCTCATCGCTGGCTGCTGAGTTACCCCATATCACGGAGTTACCGCTAATCAGCGCATAGTCTTCCTGGAAGATGCCACCACCTGCCTTGGTTGCCTTGTTGTCTGCAATGGTGCAGGAAATCACATAGGCATGATACTTCTTTGCATTGCTGATGATCCGTGCAGCATAGATGGCACCACCATCTGTTGCAGAGTTTCCCGTGATGACGCTGCCGCTCACAATACCTCCCTTCAGGAGATAGAGCGCACCACCCTTGGTTGCCTGACAGCCGGTAATCAGACAGTTGCGCACATGGGCACTTCTTGGTACGATAGCAGCACCACCCATACTGTTATAACCTGTCTTTTCGGTTGCATTACCATCAATCAGACGGCAACCATCTACTACTGCGCGATAGCCAACGGCATCTTTGAAGTAGGTGTCTATTTCTCCCGAAGGCCATTTGCCGAAGGTCACGGTGTGATAACCGTTCACCTCTTGGGTAACGGTAGTTCCTTCTTTCACCTGAGTCTTGGCACTCAGTATGGTCTGATATCTGATACAGTCGCGCTGGTCCTTGTCCCAGTTGTAGGTGGTCGGATCTGGTACACCATTCTTCTGCGTACCCTCGTTGTATCCACCCATCAGCCATACTCCGTTAGGAATCAGGAAGGTATAGCTCTGTGGAACGGTCGGGTCAGCCAAGGTGTTGGCATGATAAATGAAACGGTTTCCGCTTTCGTCTGCCTCATAACCGGCTACCTTCACATAAACCTTTATAGCCTTGTCGTCATCCTTATTCTGGTTGTCGGCTCCGAGTTTCAGACCATTGTTTGCTTCTTTAAATTTCTCGCCAGCCTGAGTCAGCACGCTTTGCAGTTTTTCTGCACAGGCTGCGTTTTCCGGGCTGTCGCCACTACGATTTCCGTAACCATTCTGGGTTACGTAGTAAACGTAGGCTTCAACCTTACCTTCGCTGTTCTTCTTTACCTGAGCCGTAATGTTGGCAGTATTATCTGCTTCGTAGGCACCGATATCAATCTGGCAGTCTTTGATACGGTCGGTATAGTCCATATCGGTTTCCGGAAGTTTGACTCCTGCTCCTACGTCGGTAGAACCGCCATTCAGACACCTGTTGCCTGTTAATCCATCCTTCTCGTTCAGACGGAAGTTATTGGTAAGGCGGGCATTGCGGAAGCGGAAAATTTCATCCTTTCCACTTTCGTAGGTCTTGTCTTCAAATGGAAAATCCAGATTTGGTCCAGTGAAGTTTCCATCCTCGGCAAGGAATTTTTTGTTATCATCGCTACTGTTCATATAACAGTTGTGAGAAGGCTTCATCTTGTCCCATGCCAGGGAATTTACCTGATCAGTCACCTCCTTGCCTCCATTATGATTATCATAAATGAGACAATTGTAGAGTGAGAGCTGCGATGCAACTCCGGTGCTTTTATCCTGCCAGTGGTAGATGCCTGTACCATTCGCTGACATATTGTAGGCGATGGTGTTGTTGTAGAACTTGGCACTCTCCAGGAAAATGCCTCCACCATAACTTTCTACTCCATTTCCACAACGGTTGTTGGCAACAACCAGGTTGTAGCCCGTGCCTTGAATCATATAGGCACCTCCACCATAGTTTTCCTTATTGGTAGTCATGCTCAGGTTTCTGAGCAGGTAACTGTTCGAAATCTTGGAGTTTTCACCATCCATATACAAACCGCCACCACGGACACGGGATCCGTGATTAAAGTTGTTTACGATGATAAGATTCTCCAGTTCTACTCCGCGGAAAACACGCACACCTGCTCCTCCGTCACGGTTGGCATCTTTATAGTTGACGATGTAACCATGACGGATAGAGAATCCGTCCCATTTGGCATTCTTGTATTCTACATACTTATCATCTGGGTATGTAGAGCCCGGATAGCGGTTGCTGTTTCCGCCGTATCTGTTACCTGTTTCATCATTTGTCTGTGACCAGGTTGGTATGCAGACATCCGGCTGGTAGAGCACATAGTGTCGCTCTTGTGTCTTGTTGTTGATTAATTTCTTTGTATAATCATATCTGGAACCGTCGTTAGGTTTTCCTTCCTGATACCACATTTCCTTGCTGCTGTCGGTGAAATAGACAGGCGATTCCTTGCGTATCTGGAGAATGGTTTCATATTTTGTCACGTCTAACCCCTGGTATTCCTTGCGTGCCGGAACATATTGGGATAGGAGAGGATGGCGGTCGCTTTCACCCGGATAACCCTCGTGAGGGAAACCGCCATAAACCTTTACATTGTCTCTGATGACGAAACCTTTGTAGTCGGTATAGACGCCAGCGCCTACCCAAACCACAACAGGCTCTTCGCCTGCTTTGAGATTCTTGTTCAGTTCTGCAGCTCTTTCTACGGCATATTGCAGACCGCTGATATATCGCTCGTCTCTATTGTTTGTGATCGTATTATAATAGTTGTGCCAGTAACCGTCTTTATAACTGTTGCCGGAATTCTTTCCCCAGAAATCGCCGTAGGAATCTATCTTAGAACGATACTTACCTCCTGCCTGGCTATAATCTGTATTGTCAATAGTGGTGCTAAGCAGCGTATTGTCACTCTGCTTTACATAGAACAGGTTGTTGTTTCTTGGTACAGTCTTATCGCACATGGCATTGCCGATGATAGCTTTGTCCCATGAGGTTCCGTCATAATAGATGTCTGTATGCTTCAGCAGATCGAAATCTGGCTTTCCATCCTGATCATCATAGTTGGCATTCTTGCCACTCGTATAATCCGTATTGTAGGAACGCACGTAGATAATCTTTCCGGTCTTTGGCAGCAGCGCTTCGTAGGCACCCAGGTCGGCTGCACCGCCTTGGTGGCGGTCATCCCCCAGAATGTCTGTCTTCAGCGGTGACGAAGACACACTATTAATGATGACACTAGCCTGACTGGAACTGGTTAACGGGCGGAACGATGCATAGCCTCCGTAATAGACGTTTCCATTAATTTTTGCACCTATCTCCTTGGTTGGGTTCATAAAGTTGAGGGCGCCTTCTTTGCCAAGCGTATTGAGATTCTCTTCCAGGCTGTTGTTGCATTCAGATGAACTCCATACGCCTCCCAGATTCAGCATGTTGCCGGCTGCAAAGGAGGTCTCTTTTACCAGATTGTATGCTGGTGCCACACCCACGTTGTTGACGATTGTTACATGAGTGAGCTTCAGCGTGTTTTTGCTGTTTTCTTCTGGATTCAGATAGATGATGGAAGGCTTGACAGATGTATCTTCGCTCGTATTGTTGTTCACAACGCAGTTTACCAGTTCCAGACTTACGTTCTCGGCATCCGGCATGGTAGAGATGGCTGCTCCGTTCATCGCCGTATTATCTTCGAAGATACAGTTTTCAAACTTCACGCTGGTCGCTGCTGTAGCATCATCCACACTTCCTATCAGAACTCCGCCGCCGTATGGCATATAAGCTGTACCCGCTGCATAGGCATGGGTAAAGGTATAGCCGTTGATGGTTACACGGGCACCCGACTCGATGCGTACCAGGTGATAAAGTCCCTCGTTCAGAGTCGTACCGTTGATGTTGCCATTCAGTTCGGTACGGTGTTTGATTGGGTGGCGGTCTGTATCAGCAGGCTTTGGGTTGATTTCATATTTCGGATAAGCACCATACAGGTTGAGTGGGAGCACGGTAGGTTGAATGCGGAATGCACGTGATTTCGCATCGCTCTCTTCGTTCATATAAGCGATGGTTGGAGCAAAAGTGCCCGCACGGGAACAGATTTCAAACTGGTATCCGCTCTGGGCATGTATCTTATGCGTGGTTTTGCTGCCGTTTACTACCACATCCACCTCTTCGTCTTCCTTTATGGTGGCAAGATATTCTATCAGTTCATCTACTGATGCAGAGGTATAACTCTTTTCCCACGACTCGCCCGTACCGTCAAGAATTTCCTGTGAACGGTCAAAATAGATACGGAGGCGCTGGGTTGTTTCATTTTTTTCGAACACCACATCGTGGTTTTCTGCCATATAAGCACCTATCGAAGGAACTGATTTGAATGGTTTTCCGCTCAAGTCCATCTGGGGCTGGTACAGATAGGCACTAGGCAGCAGCGTAAAGCTGATGCCCTCGTTGCGCAGGCGGGTTCCTTTGTTGAGTTCCCAATAGTAGTTGATCTCGGTAAGCGAACCGATTACTCCACGTTTTGTGTTGAAATCATCAACGCTGGTAAATGGTGTTCCTGCTTCGCCCATCACGAATCCCTTACCGGAATAATAGTTGTTGATGGAGAGGGTTCCGGTCTGATAGGTGTCATTCCATGAGGCAGCACTCACGTCAGAGATGGCGTTATTGTAGAACTGTACGCCCTCTTTGCTAGGGTTGGCAGCATAAACCTGTGCCTTGGAAGCTGATGAACTTTGGAGCAATGAGTTGTTCCAGAGTATATTGTTTGCCAGCAGTCCGTTTTCCTTGATATAGACACCACCCGTATAGGAAGCATCCTGGTCGGCAACATCCGAGGTATTGTTGGTATAGTTGTTAGTGATGGTATTGTTGATGACCAGTCCGCGGCCATCTACATAAACCGCACCGTTTCGGGTACTGGTATTGTTGCTGATGACGGAGGTGGAAAGAATCTGATAGTAGGCAGGACCCGATACGTTGCCATGCAGATAAACGCCCGCTCCCAGATTGGCTGAGCAGTTGGTTACCATGCTTCGGGTTATGTATCCGGCTTGTTCTATATAGATTCCGCCGCCCTGATAAGCTGAACAGTTATATACCAGATTACCCTCGGTCATACCGTTCTTACAGTAGATACCGCCACCCTGAGGAGTCAGGGATGGAGTCTTTGTTGCGCCTGGATTGCAGTAGCGGACTGTACAATAACGCATCTTGGCGTTGGCATCGTTGATATAGACACCAGCACCATGCTGTGGCTCGTAAATCGAATCGTCCTTATCCTGGTAGCTTCCACCCTCGATGGTGAAACCTTCCAAATACACGTTGTCAGAAAAAGCCTTGCCGCCAGGCAGAGGAGCAAACCAGACTACATGAGCGGAACTGCTCTTTATGTTCCATGCTTTATCTTGCTCGCTCCAGGAGGCATCATCCCTGTTGAATCCGTTGGCTTTGAGGATGGTTTCGTGTTTCCATCCCCATGGTTTCAGATTGACTGATTCGGCAATGCGCTGAGCACGTGTTTCTTCTTCTCCGGCAAAGGCACCATAAACGCTGATGCCGTTTTTCATGAGGAGGGAAGTTGGTGAACCCGTAGACTGGTCGATGAGCTTGGTTACCACGTAGGTACCTTTTGCTACCCAGACTTCGCCTTTTGTACCTTTATCATCTGCCAGCGAGTTGATGGCGTCCTGTATATCGCCCATGGCATCAGCCCAGGAGGTTCCCTTACCGGTTCCTCCTTGTTTTACGTATCTGATTCTTCCCGTCTTGAGTCGTTCATACTCGTAGGCTCCGATGTCGATGGTATTGTTGCTTTCATAGCGCTGCTTACCCATGACGTCGGTAGATTTCGTTTCTATATTAGCCTCCTCTATATTTTTTTTGTAGTAGCCCACATTACCCTTACCCAGCAGGGCTGAGGTTTCTTCGAAAGCGAACGAGGTATAGATGAGTCGGGTGAGTTTCTGGAAAGAGAAGTCGTAACCCAGTGAAACTACGCTCTGCGCAAACCAGGCAGCTGGCTCGGTAGAGTGGTTCTGGTTGCTGATGCGCACGTTGCCATTGGCGTCGGTATGGGTAGTCTCGTTGGTTACCTTTACATCAGTCATGGCACAATTGTAGAAGGCAGGACGGGTATCCGCCTTGCTGACAGCGGTGGAATGCCAGAGTACGGTGTTGTAAACGGCTCCTCCTCCGTTGTTTGAAGTGCGGGCTGCATCTACCAGGTCTACTGCCGATACGGTATTTGCCACAACCGAGCAGTTGATGATTTTCGAGGTAGCCGACAGGCGTACTCCACCGTTGGTATTGTTGTTGATGTTGGTATTGTAGATGGTTACCGTTCCGTCTGCCCAGATTCCGGCTCCCTCGTTGTCGCTGGCTCCTCGCCGGCCTGCCACATTGTTGAAGAGACCGCAATAGCTGATGGAAGATTGCGCATTGGTGCATGATGCATCCACATAGATGGCACCGCCTCGCATCGCAAAGTTGTTGGCTATGTTACATTGGGTAATCAGGAAAGCGCGTTTGTCGGCATTGCTGTCGCTGTTTCTGCTGCTCTTGTTCACCACGTAGATTCCGCCACCTCTTCCGTCAGGGTCTGTAACTTTACCCTTGGCATTACCAGCTCCAATCTGGAAACCGGAAACGATGGTTGGGGTGTTGTTGTCGTTGGTATTGTCATCGGTTACGCCAACGTTAAGGGTCAGGACGTGGGTAGAGTTATCAGTTCGGGTAGGGTTGTCTGGATAGATAATCTGCTCCTTATTGGCCTCGTCGTCTACTTTAATATCGCCCACCAGTGTGGTCTGGTAGGCCATCTGATATTTATGTCGGCTGAATGACAGTTTGTCTCTGCTGGTTTCTGTTCCTTCGAAACCTCCATACATGGCAACGCCCGAAGGGAGAACAAAACCTTCCTTCGGGGCTATGTATATATTTTCTACGTTCGTATTCTCATAGCCTTTTACCCAGATTTCATCGGTAGCTTTGGCACGGCTCAGTGCCTCATTTAATGGAATAGCCTTTTCCCATGATGAGCCGTCACTGCCGGTTGTAGCCTGCGCAGTTACTCGATAAATCTTTCCCTGTGCATACAGCTGGCAGGTGCAGCTCAGGAGGATGAGGGCTGCTATGATTTTCCTGTATGTTGTATGATGTATTCTCATGCTGAAAAGAGTTTTATATGTTGAAATTATTAATCGTGATATCTGAAGTGCTGCCCAGTTGGGTGCCCTTGATGGTTACGTTTATCTTGTACCAGCGGGCTGGGATAAAGCCATCTTTCAGATTGCTCATGTCAAATGTTACGTTGTATTTCCCTGTCGTTCCTTCTTTCTCTGTGTCAAGCTTGAAGGTGAGGCGAGGAGGAATGGCTCCGTCTGGGAAGGTATAATGATATACTCTTCCGTTACGCTTGCTGATTTCCGAGGTGTTCACAAAGGTTGTGTGGCCGCTTACCGAAGTCCTGGAAGTTACTTCTTGGTGGTAAAGGGTAGGGAAGAGTCTTCCGCATCCTGCATCAGCTTTCGTTGTTCCTTTCGGTTCTCCGTGATAAATAAACTGGGTTACTTTCACGTTTGTATATTTCAGATTTCCGTCGTTGTCCTTTTCATAGGCTCCCTTGGCATCCCATTGGATGTCAATCTTGGCAGCCAGTCTGCCCAGTACCATGCGCCAGTATTGTTTGGTGTTGATATTGGCATTGATGTTCTGTTCTACTTTTATCTCTCTGTCATTGGTGAGAATTTGCGTCTCTGGGTCCAGCTTGAGTGCATAGCCCGTGGCTACGCTGATAAACTTGGCTACGTCTATGGCTCCGCTTTTATGGGCATAGCCGTTGGTAATCTGTAAGTTATAGATATCTGAGTTATGGTCTTTTCCGTCTTTTGCGATGGCGTCTAGCATTCCCTCCAGATTCAGCCCTTGTCCGCTACTATAGGTAACCCCATAAACGCAACAGGTGCCTAACGGCAGATACATTGTATAGGTGCGAAAGCCGTTGGCATCAGGTCCTGATAGGGTTGAGGTGGCATGGGTGACGAGGGCTTTTCTGTCGAATTCTTCCTTGGTATAGGTATCGTAATATACCATTTTCTGGGGTGCTCCATCGTGTATTTCGTCGCCTTGCGTCTTTTCCTTATAGGCAACGATGATGGTGAGCCGGTCCCAGTCTACCTTGTCGTTGGTGTCTTCTCCCGGATCTCCGATGCGTGTTTCCGTCTTATCGGCAGGCACAGATAGGGTGAGCGAGATAGGTGCCAACGTGTCCATCGGTCTTACCTCGTTCTTTTCGCTTTCGCTGCATCCTGCCAGCATGATAAGCGATAGTATCACAAATATGTATTTCGTAATATGATTCATGTATCAATTCTTAATAGCCGTTGAATTCTTCACTCTTCGTTCTTCACTCTTCACTTAAATGTCAATATCGTGGCTTCCTCCTGGTTTCCAGTCGAGTTTCACGCTCACTCCTACGGATGCATTGGTAACAACCAGCGAACCGTCGGCTTTGAGTTTTGCCTTAATCAGCTTCAGCCTTCCGGCTTTCAGCGGCTCGTTCAGCGTGAGAATGGTTTCTGTATATTTGCCGTTTACCTTGGCTATGATGTGGTAGCGCCATTCTGCTTTGCTGGATGGGAAACTTACGGCATAGAGCGCATCGTGAGTCTGGGCTGAGGCTGTTGAGGCTTCGTTGATTCGCTTGGCTCTCACGATGGTGTTTCGGGATGTTGAGTAAATACTGTCGTTTACGAGAAAGTGGGTTGCCATTCCTTCTACGAATCCCCAGAGTTCGGCAGGTTTCACTTCTTGCTGGTTGATGACTACCGCTGCGGCACAGTTCGCCATATAGAGGGTGGTCTGCAAATCGTGGTCGAAATCCGTCTCGTTAATGGTGAGGCGGGAAGTGAACAGACCGATGTTGTGACTGTCGATGGTATCCTTCTGTTCCTGTTCCAGGGCGAGAGCCTTGCAGTCATTTGCTCCTGTAATCTTCACGTTTCTGGCGTTTCCGGTATTGGCGAGCGACAGGTTCTGGTAGTTGTTGCGAGGCAGATAGATGGTGTAGGATACCGAGTTGGCATTCATGATGTTTGCTTCGTGACGGTAGAGATCATTTCCGATAAAGAAAGACAAATCGTTGTCTAGGGCATGGTCGGTGAAGACTGTGCCTAGTTCCTGTTTCAGCCGGTTGGCGATGTGTCGCTCCTCTGTGGTATTGAGGTCTATGTCGATGAGGGTATGAATCTGTGTATTGAGTACCAGATTATACTTGATTTTATAGTCTTTGCCACACTTGCTCATGTCTTCATCAATGCATGAAGACAAACCGAAAGCGATGCTCAAAGTCATCAGAGCTATCAGAAATATTCTATATGATTCTTTCTTTCTCATTTTCCGTCCTCTATTAGGATTATAAACAGCTAAATCTACCCTACTGAGCTTTCGTAACTAGCGAAAGCTCAGTAAGGTAGAATGATTAAATATCTACATCAAATGTGATGCCTGTCTTCCAAGATAGATCTACTGCGAGACCTACGTTGATACCTGATGTTCTGAGGTCAGGAATACAGTTGTATGCGCTCTTTAAATCTTTGATGTTAAAGTTGGCTTTTGTAATATGGTCCTGAACGAATACGCGGTCAACGCCAGTTGGTTTTGTTGTAGCTGTTGAAGCAGTAGGGTCTAACTTACCAACCAGATAGAACTTTGCATTCTTAAGAATGATACCATCATTTCCGTAGAAGTCCATGCCTGAGTTGTTCTCTAACTCGATGGTTACATATACTTCTTTCTTAGTTGCATTCTTATTGTCAAATACGAGCGTATAATTTGCGTTTGATGCAGAAGTTTCGTTCTTGGCATACATAGGAGCATCATTCATAACTTTGTCATAGATGGTGTTTGCGAATGATTCTCCTGTAGTTGCAGGCTCATACTTCCAGTTTACTGATGCAGGCTGACCACCAATCAAAATGCCGGTTACTGGGAAACCTGTGGAATTAACAGTGACATCTTGGTCTTGCTCAAGTCCACCTTTTACTTTACCATTGTCTTTGAGAGTTCCCTGGGCACATTTTATTGTAGATTGCAATACAGCCACACTGTACTGTACAGGATCTTTCAAACCTACAGTTTTTGTTGAATTTGTAACTTCACTTTCTGAAAAATTAGTTTTTGCAGACCAATCAGCTCCAGTATTCTTTGTCCAATCATTATAGTCTGGAAATTCACTTAAACTAGACATGTCTTTATCAGAAACCATAGTCTTTGTGTTTACAAAATACGACAGTTCGGCAGGATAGCATATCTTTTGATAATTAATAGTGTTGCCAGTACTGAAGAGGTTGTTTTCTGGAGTGTTGTAAGCGAATGCTCCTGAAGTCCAGCTTAAAGCAGCAACGCCATCTGGCAGGTTGAGATTTTTCGGGAAGTCTCTGATAGTATTTATCTTATCCAAAGCATCTTTGCATTTTTTGTATATCTCTGCTGTTAATAGTTTGGTGGCAGGAACGTCTGCTCCAGGAGTCTCACCTGCTAAAGCTGCCTTCAGGCTCTCAATGCAAGCTTTTACAGATGTCTTTGAACCTGCAGTGAGCGTAATAAAAGCATTGTAGCGATTTTTTAAAAACTCTTGCTCATGTTTTGTAAGCCATGATGGGAGCGTTGTTTCGCTACCGATAGTTGCCCAAGTATAGATAGCGGAACCTTCTTGAACTTGTGCTTTAGCAATATCATTTAATGCACTGATGATAGCTATAGCATCTTCATCAGTTGTGAAATCAGCAGTGCTATTGATAGGAGTTAACTCATGGGATATGTTTGTAAGAGTTTTCTCTATTTTTTTATCAGCTTTCTCTGTAATATAACCAGCTTCGAATTTTGATTCTGTATTTTTACTAGCTTTACCATAGAAAAGCATATGGTTAGTTCCTACAGGAATCTCAATGTCACGGTAAAGTCTGCGATATGGGTCTTTACTGTATGCATTACCATCTGTACCAATGCTGATTGGCTTATCCGCATTGATAGTTCCGGCTGTTTCAGGATCATCACTGAAAGTCAGCAGAACGATGTCTGAAATGCCACGGAAAGGCTTGCCACTTTGCTGAGTCATCTCATCAGTCATACGTGTCACCTTCTTCGCCTGGTTTGTCGAAGAGTTACCACCATAAGGAATGTTTATGGCGAACTGGGTCTTTACAACCTGTCCTGTCGCACCTGAACCACCTGTTGGCTCAATTGAATCTGAAGAGCAGGAAACCATTCCTGCTGCACTTGCAAGAAGCATCGCACTTGCAAAGCTAAAAAATCTGAACTTCTTCATAGTCAAGTTATATTTTATTTGTTCTTATTTGTTTTCTCTGTCTGCCCGATGTTGTAAACCAGCGAGACTGCCACCTTGGTCGGCATAACGAAGGTTTTCGTCTTCTTCTCAATGGCGGTAGCGCATCTGCCATAACAGTTGAATTTGGTATAGCGTGTGACTCCCAATCCCAAACCTATTGCCGCCTCCAGATTCCAACGGTTTTCCTTGTCGAGTGCCCAGTCGTAACCATATACTACGCCCAGAGCTCCCAAGTCGCCTTGGAACCTATGCTTTTTGAGTTTCGGGAAAAGCCCAAAAGGGAAGTGTACACCACCCGCATTGTAATGTGAGTAGAGTAAATTGGCTCCAAAGAAGTGCCCCAGGAACGGGCTGTCGAGCCAATATCGCATCTCTGTTTGTACGGCAATGTGCTTCAGTTTCTTGTTCTTGCGAAAAGTAAATGGGTTCCAACCTGTGGATAGATCTAGCGACCAGTGGTCTGATAACCTCTTTTCCACTCCGATGTTAGGTGTTGTGGTTGCCCAATATGCTAAGTTCGTTTTCAAGCGCCAGTCTTGTGCTGATGCTGAAGTAATGAAAAGTGCTGAAACAAGAAGGAGCAACATGCGCTGTCCTTTGTCTGTATTCATTTGCTTCTGTATTGTTTTGTTGATAGAAAAGTGTCTATTTTACGGTTTCCTATTTCTGTTTTTGTTATTAATCTAATTATTTTTTCAGCCACAAATATAGCGAAAAATGAGCAAAAGGACTTTCAAAAAAAGAAAAATCTGCCTTCATTTAAACTTCGTTAACTATAAATTTATAAATCTACCCATTTTTACCCCCCCCTATTTTACAAATTTTCACATTTTGCCATTCGCTTTATTTCGAGTGCAAAGATACGTCTTTTCCGTTTTCTACCTATGCGATTTGTGCGATTTGCGTGGATTCGGGAAATAAAGTGCGAAAAATATCATGGAATCAGTCAGAAGAATATCTCCGAAGGATAAGAACATAACTCCGAAAGATAGCAGAATATCTCCGAAGGATAAGAAATTATCTCCGAAAGATAGCAGAATATCTCCGAAGGATAACCCCAGAAGACAAAATGTAGGTAATTCGATGATGAAGATATGGAAACTGGGGTGTGGTGGCGAGGTGAAGGGTGAAGGGTATATTTTAAATCTTATATTATATTCTTTTTTTAGGGTTTTTCCGATTTTTGACCCTAGGGTACTTTTTTGATTTTACCCTTTTTCCTTTACCCACGCGTACATATATAAAATAGAGTTTTCAAACCTTCACCCTTCACCTTTTTATTTAACATTTTGAGTGTCAAATAGTTACGGGTGAAGGGTGGTGAAGGGTGTTTTTCGCTTTTTATAAACATATTTTAAGGGTTTAGCCTGTTTTTACATATTTTAGCGTTTGTTTTCGATTCAGAAAGGGGTATCTTTTTTTAGAGGTTCCTCTTTTTTTTTGTGATATCTTTCTACAGAAATCTCTTAGAATCCTTGTCTAAGCGGTATCCCTGATGTATAATCCGTTAAAATATTATCAGCGAAATAAAGTTAATGGCTATGGATAAGCGTAAACTTCTAAAATATAAGTTATCTTAAAAACATTATAACCTTTTATAGTATTGTCAGCGAAATAAAGTTAATAGCTACGGATAAGCGTCAATTTTTAAATATAAATTAACAGAATTTTCGCATGTGGTTCAAGAACCTTTCAGGGCGTATGGGACAAAACTTGCGAAACTTGAGTAAATTAACTGAAAAGCATTATAACCTTAATAGTATTGTGCGCTTGCGTATACGCCTAAGTGTGTACACAGACAGGCGCATATATATAATTATGTATACACAATAAATCGCCATGCTAAAATCTTTATAGATGTTAAAAACCGACTAAAAAAGCAACTTTTTTGCGAAAAGATTTGGCGGAATGAAAAATAGTTAGTACTTTTGCACTCGCTTTTGAGAAATACGGTTTCTCTTAGCAACTAAAGAAAGAGTTCTTTGAAAGATTTTACATAAACAGACAAGTAGTACAAGAAGC
>JAJVTK010000017.1:0-75908 GCA_021622245.1 Segatella copri
GTCGGGGCGACAGGATTCGAACCTGCGACCACCTGTTCCCAAAACAGGAGCGCTACCGGGCTGCGCTACACCCCGCTTACTCATCTCTACGACACCTCTTAAGCATTGCTTTAAGCATCATTTCTGAATTGCGAGTGCAAAGGTACTACATTTTTTCGATTCCACCAAATTTTTCCCTAACTTTTTTTCAAAAAAATATGCATTTTAATGCAAAACCCATGAAAACGGGCAAAAAATAAGGGCAACCCCTATCCGGAATTGCCCTTATACCTTATTATATATATAGAACTTTCGCAAGTTTTGCACCACACGCCCTGAAAGGGCAGAAGCTCCTAGCCCAGGGCATCGCCCTGGGTTATTACGGGCGCTAGCCTATCGCCCTGTAAGGGCAAAAGCTTTAAAACTCCAGGCAAAACATAAAGCTTTTGCCCTTACAGGGCGCCTTGCTGATTGCCATTATACCCAGGGCGATGCCCTGGGCTAGGAGCTTTTGGGCCTTCAGCCCGTACTTGAACCACATGCAAAAGTTCTGTTATATATAGTAGCGGCAAAGAACCGCAACCATACTTGCTAAACTTTTAAATCAGAAATCTGATTTTACTTGATGATTCCCTCTTCTACGAAAATCTTCTTCAAGATCTGGACAGCCTGCTCAACCTGCTCTCTTGTATGAGTAGCCATGAGGGCGAAACGTACCAATGTATCCTGAGGAGCACAAGCTGGAGGAATAACAGGGTTGATGAACACACCTGCATCGTAAGCCATCTTGGTAACAACGAATGTCTTCTCAGCATCGCGTACGTAGAGAGGAATGATAGGACTCTCTGTCTCGCCAATCTCGAAACCTTCCTCGCGGAAACGCTTCAAGGCATAGTTAGTTACATCCCAGAGATTCTCGAAACGCTCTGGCTCATTCTGAATGATGTGGAGAGCCTCAAGAGCTGCTGCTGTGGCAGCTGGAGTGTTAGAGGCGCTGAAGATGTAAGTACGGCAGTTGTGACGGAGGAAGTTGATTGTATCCTTGTCTGATGCGATGAAACCGCCGATAGAAGCCAAACTCTTAGAGAATGTACCCATGATGAGGTCTACCTCGTCGGTCAGACCGAAGTGGTCGCATACACCACGACCCTGCTTGCCGAATACGCCAAGACCATGAGCCTCGTCTACCATGATAGAGCAGTTGTACTTATGCTTGAGCTTAACGATTTCAGGCAAGTTAGCCAGGTCGCCCTCCATAGAGAACACACCGTCAACAACGATGAGCTTGATAGCCTCCTGAGGGAGCTTAGAGAGCACGCGCTCCAAATCTTCCATATCGTTGTGCTTGTAGTGGAGCTGGGTAGCGAATGAGAGGCGGCGGCCATCTACGATACTTGCGTGGTCGCGATCATCGCAGATAATATAGTCGTTACGACCTACTACGCAAGCCAAGACACCCTGGTTAACAGAGAATCCTGTAGAGAAACACAAAGTTTCATCCTTGCCCATAAACTCAGCAAGCTCCTTTTCGAGCTGCACGTGCAAATCGAGCGTACCATTGAGGAAACGGCTTCCTGCACAACCCGAACCATACTTGTCGAGCGCAGCCTTTGCTGCATCAATAACACGCTGGTCATTAGTCAAACCCTGATAAGCATTAGAACCGAACATCAGAATCTTATGACCATCGATGTCGGTTACCTCTGTCATCTGCTTACTTGTGATCTCGCGGAAATATGGATACACACCGGCAGCCATATACTTCTGAGGTTCACGATAATTCTTGTATCTTTCTTGTAATTGTCCCATTATTAATAGGTGTACTTTATTTTCTTTTTTATACTTTTCTAACTTTCAGGGTGCAAAGATACAAAAAAGAACTCAATAAACGGCTTTTTTTATAAGAAAGTTTACTTTTATAGTTTTTTTAATCGATATTTCTTGTTATTTTGGGTATTTTTATTACTTTTGTAGCCTAAATTTTACAAACTCTTGACTATATAATGAAGAAAAAGATACTTTTCATCATGAATCCGATTTCAGGAACAGCCAGCAAAGCGGCAGTTCCCAGTCTGATAGATTCTGGTTTGGACAAAGAGCTTTTTGAGTACGAGATAAGAATGACTGAAAGAGCTGGGCACGCTTCGGAAATTGCTACCGAAGCGAAGAACAACCATATAGATGTGGTTGTGGCGGTTGGTGGTGACGGAACCGTCAACGAGGTGGCCCGCTCACTGGTTCACTCCGATACTGCCCTCGGCATTCTGCCTTGCGGTTCGGGCAACGGACTGGCAAGACATCTGCTGCTCCCGATGAACCTGAAGAAATGCATAGAGGTCATCAACCAATGCCAGATTAGAGATCTGGATTATGGTGTCATCAACGACCACCCGTTCTTCTGCACCTGCGGCATGGGCTTTGACGCTTTCGTCAGCATGAAGTTTGCCGAGAGCGGCAAGCGTGGTCCTATCACTTATGCTGAAAATATCCTGCGCGAGGGATTGAAGTATAAGCCTGAGACTTACACGCTGGAGGACGAGACGGGCACCAAGCAGTATAAGGCGTTCCTCATTTCCTGTGCCAACGCATCTCAGTATGGCAACAATGCCTATATTGCCCCTCAAGCATCCATGAGCGACGGTTTGATGGATGTCGTCATCATGGAACCATTCGATGTTATCGAAGCGCCTCAGGTAAGTTTCGACATGTTCAACAAGACGTTGGACAAGAACTCGAAGATCAAGTCGTTCCGCTGCAAGAAGCTCCATATCACCCGCAGTCAGCCAGGCGTAATCCATTATGATGGCGACCCTGTGATGACGGGTGCTGAGATTGATATTCACCTGGAAGAAAAGGGAATCAAGATGCTGGTGAACCCATTTGCCAACAAGAACGACCGCAAGCCGAACATGATTCAGTCTGCCTTTGCTGATTTCTTCAACGACTTCAATGCCGTGCGCGATGATATTCATAAAGATATCCAGCGCCAGAGCAAAAGAGTAGAAGCTATCAGCAAACTGGTACAGAAGAAGCTGAACCTTTGAGGGAATGTTGAGTGTTGAATGTTGAATGTTGAATTTAGAGGGAGTGTTGAATTTTAGAGGGAATGTTGAGTGTTGAATTTAGAGGGAGTGTTCACTCAACATTCAACACTCAACATTCAACATTCCTCAAAGGTAAAATTCTTCCGTTATTTTCCTATACCATTCCGAGCGGTTTCCCTGCGAATCCATCATTGTTTCAACATGCTCTTCATAAGGCGAAATGCGATGCTTTGCAAAACTCAGCATAAAGCGCTTTGGCTGCTTGCGCTCTACCGTCTTTACACCACACTTCTGTATAAGATAAAAACCTAATATACAAGACTCTGCAACAAACTGCTCCACTACTTCTACGGGAACAATTGCAGAGAAAATACCATCATCAGAAAGCAGCCGTTTTACACCCGCAAACAAATCACGGAACGGAAGACTGTCCGTATGTCTCGCCATAGTCCTCTTACTGTCCGGATTTTTCAAGCTATCTACAAAGAACGGAGGATTGCTCACTATCGCATCAAAAACACCGGCAGCCTTTAAACCTTCAGCAGTTTCCAAAGCCTCAGCAGTTTTCGAAACACCGGTTCCCCCGAAATCCTGCAGTCTGCAGCATTCTATTTCCACCCTGTCGCGAAACGGACTTGCCATCACATTCTCCCTCGCCTGTCCGCAGGCATCAGCATCCATATCAATCCCTACGACCTCAGCTTCAGGAAAACGCTGCGCCATCATGAGCGAAATCAGTCCTGTTCCGGAACCAATGTCCAGAATCCGCCTGCCACCTTGCGCCCATGCACCCAGCAAAACGCCGTCAGTTCCCACTTTCATGGCACAACGGTCTTGCTCTATCTCAAACTGTTTAAATCGAAAATTACCCATAAATTCTTCTGTCTCTTTACAGAAGAAAACGAATGCGCCGCCGATTTATTTTATCGCAAACTGCAGAAATTGCCACTTCCACCTGCAAAAGCAGCTACTTACATCTATAAAAACGGGTACTAATATATAGAAAAAGCACTTTTATGATGAAATAATCTATTATCTTCCACGATATTTCGCAAAAAATGAGTACCTTTGCACGGAAAAAATAGAAATTATAACAAAATGGATAATAGAAGAACAAGTACCCGAATACAAATGATTGCAGATTACGAGGGCGACCCGAAAACCCTGATCGAAGACCAGGAAGAAGGCTTGTACCCTACCCTCTGCATGCGAGATATTGTAGTTTTCCCTACCAACATGACCCCTATCGTTGTGGGCAGAAAGGAAAGTCTGAATCTCGTCCGGATGCTGGAAAAGAAGCCAGACACCACATTCTGTGTATTCTGCCAGAAGAATAAAGACACAGAATTGCCCTACGAAGAAGACCTCTACCCTGTAGGCGTCTTCGCCAAACTGATCAAGGTTATCAAGATGCCTGGCACAGACCAGATGAGCATCATCATCCAGGGTCTGGGCAGATGTCAGATGAAACATCTCGTTCAAAAAGAGCCTTACACAGTAATTGACGTAAAAAGTCTTCCGGAGAAATGGCCTGACGAGAACAACGATGAACTCTTCAGAATGCTCTACGAGAACTTCCATTACGAAGCGACAGACTATATCAAATCAAATGCCAACTATAATGATGATGCCATCCAGGCAATCAACGAACTCTCGAGCATTCACATGCAGTGCAACTTCATGTGCTCCCTCCTCCCTTTCTCCATCGAGGATAAAATCAAGATGCTGAAAGAGGAAAATCTCAGCGAGCGCATCATGATTGCCATCAGATCCCTGAACAAGGTGCGCCATCTGCTACGCATCCAGACTGAGATTGAGAACAAAACCCACTACGACCTCGATGAGCAGCAGAAGGAATACTTCCTCAAGCAGCAGATCAAGAACATCAGGGAAGAACTGGGAGAAGGCAACGCCAGTCCGGAGAAGAAGGAGATTCTGGAGAAGGCGAAACTGAAGAACTGGAGCGAAGAGACAGCCAAGATTTTCAAGAAAGAAATTGCCAAGCTCGACACCCTGAACCAGCAGAGTCCTGACTATTCGATACAGATCGGATTCCTGCAGACCATGGTAGATTTGCCTTGGAATTCCTACACCCAGGACGACCTCAGTCTGACCCGTGCCAAGCGCATTCTGAACCACGACCACTACGGCATGGAGAATGTGAAGGAGCGCATCCTGGAATTCCTCGCCGTAAGAGCGCTGAATGGCGGCGGAAAGAGTCCTATCCTCTGCCTCTACGGTCCTCCGGGCGTGGGCAAGACCAGTCTGGGCAAGAGCATCGCAGCAGCCATGAAGCGCAAGTATGTACGCATGTCGCTGGGCGGTCTGCACGATGAAGCCGAAATCCGCGGTCACCGCCGCACCTATGTGGGAGCCATGCCGGGCCGCATCATCAAGAACATGCTGAAGGCAGGCAGCAGCAATCCGGTCTTCATCCTCGACGAGATTGACAAGGTGGCGCAGAGCAACTTCAACGGCGATCCAGCTTCAGCCCTGCTCGAAGTGCTGGACCCGGAACAGAACAATGCCTTCCACGACAATTATCTCGATATGGATTACAACCTCTCCAAGGTGCTCTTCATCGCCACAGCCAATGACCTGAGCGTCATTCCGCGTCCGCTCCTCGACCGTATGGAACTGATAGAAGTAGGCGGCTACATCACCGAAGAGAAGACAGAGATTGCCAAGCGCCATCTCGTACCGGAAGAGCTGGAAAGCACCGGTCTCGACAAGGTTTCGCCAAAGGTAAGCTTCAACAAGAATGCCCTCGAGTTCATCATCGAGCACTACACCCGGGAGAGCGGCGTAAGACAGCTGAAGAAGCAGATAGACAAGAGTCTGCGCAAGATGGCTTACAAACTGGCCTGCAACCAGGAGCTGAAGAACTACACCATCACCCCTGCCGAAGTAAAAGACCTGCTGGGCAATCCGCCGTTCAACCGCGACATCTACCAGGGCAACGATTACGCAGGAGTGGTAACCGGACTCGCCTGGACCTCAGTAGGCGGCGAAATTCTCTACATCGAAACCTCGCTCAGCAAGGGCAAGGCTGGCAAGCTCACCCTCACCGGAAATCTGGGCGACGTAATGAAGGAATCAGCCATTATCGCACTGGAATACGTCAAGTCGCACATCGACCTGCTCCAGGTAGACTACCGCATCTTCGAGCAGTGGAACATCCACATCCACGTGCCTGAGGGAGCCACCCCGAAAGACGGTCCTTCTGCCGGAATCACCATTGCCACCAGCATCGCCTCAGCCATCACCCAGCGCAAGGTGCGTGCCAACACAGCCATGACCGGCGAGATAACCCTCCGCGGCAAAGTGCTCCCGGTAGGCGGAATCAAGGAGAAGATTCTGGCAGCCAAGCGGGCTGGAATCAAACACATCGTGATGTGCAGGGAAAACCAGAAGAACGTAGAGGAAATACCGGAGAAATATCTCAAGGGCGTAGAGTTCCACTATGTAGAGAACGTAGCTGATGTCTGGCAGTTTGCGCTGACCGACGAGAAGGTGAAAAACCCGACAGACTTCAGCATTGAGGAAAATGATAAAAAAGAATAGAAATGAAATTTGAATTACAAGTAACAGATAAAGCAAGCGATGCGCGTACAGGCATCATCACCACCGACCACGGACAGATCAAGACCCCAATCTTCATGCCCGTAGGAACCGTAGGAAGCGTGAAGGGCGTCCACTTCGAGGAACTCAAGAAGCAGGTCATGGCACAGATTATCCTCGGAAACACCTATCACCTCTACCTGCGCCCAGGTCTTGACGTCATCAGGGCAGCAGGCGGCTTGCACAAGTTCAACGGCTGGGACCGTCCTATCCTCACCGACAGCGGCGGCTTCCAGGTCTTCTCGCTCACCGGCATCCGCAAGCTCAAGGAAGAAGGCTGCGAGTTCCGCTCCCACATCGACGGCAGCAAGCACTTCTTCACACCGGAGAACGTGATGGACACCGAGCGCATCATCGGAGCCGACATCATGATGGCCTTCGATGAATGTCCACCGGGAAAGAGCGATTACCAGTACGCCAAGAACAGCCTGATGCTCACCCAGCGCTGGCTAGACCGCTGCATCAAGCGGTTCAACGAAACCGAGCCTCTCTACGGCTACCAGCAGAGTCTCTTCCCTATCGTTCAGGGCTGCACCTTCCCGGACCTGCGCCGCGAAGCAGCCAAATACATTGCCGACAAGGGAGCTGACGGAAATGCCATCGGCGGACTTGCCGTAGGAGAACCTACCGAGGTGATGTATGAGATGATAGAAGTAGTAAACGAAATCCTGCCGAAAGACAAGCCGAGATATCTGATGGGCGTAGGAACCCCGCAGAACATCCTCGAAGCCATCGAGCGCGGCGTAGACATGTTCGACTGCGTAATGCCGACCCGCAACGGCCGCAACGCTATGCTCTTCACCTATCAGGGCACGATGAACATGCGCAACAAGAAGTGGGAGAAAGATTTCAGTCCGGTAGATCCAGACGGCTGCGACATCGACCTCGTAACCACGAAGGCCTACCTCCACCACCTCTTCAAGGCACAGGAGCTGCTGGCGATGCAGATAGCCAGCATCCACAACCTCTCTTTCTATCTGCGCCTCGTAACCGACGCCCGCCATCATATCGAGCAGGGCGATTTCGTGGCATGGAAGAATTCCATCATCGACCAGCTTGGCCGAAGAATTTAAGTAAGCAAGCATCATGAAAGATTTTAAGAAAATAAGAAAACACCGCCGGCTCTACCGCACCGGCCGATGGGCTTCCCGCAAGTTCGGGTGGCTCATCAGGGCTGTGCGCTGGCTGGCTCACAAGCTCCGGTTCCTGCGCATATTCAGGTTTCTCAACCCGTTCAGGTACATCAAGAAGCTCGACTGGTACATTATCAAGAAGTTTCTGGGCTACTATTTCTTCTCCATCGCCCTGATTATCTCCATCGCCATCGTCTTCGACTTCAACGAGAACCTGTCGAAATTCACAGAGCACCATGCACCGGCGCGCGCAATCATCTTCGATTACTACGCCAACTTCGTGCCCTATTTTGCCAACCTCTTCAGTGCGCTGTTCGTGTTCGTGGCGGTCATTCTCTTCACCACCAAGCTGGCAAGCAATTCTGAAATCATCGCCATCCTGGCGTCGGGAGTATCCTTCAAGCGTCTCCTTCGCCCATACATGATTACCTGCGTGCTGCTCTCAGCCCTCTCCTTCGGGCTCTCAGCCTACGTCATTCCCCACGGAACCGTCATCAGGCAGAACTTCGAGACGATGTACAAGAACAAGAAGAAGAATACCAGTGCCGAGAATGTGCAGCTGCAGGTAGACAAGGGAGTGATTGCCTATATGCAGCATTACGACAACAGCATGAAGCGCGGCTACGGATTCTGTCTCGACAAGTTCCAGGACAAGAAACTCGTAAGCCACCTTACGGCGATGGACATCCAGTACGACACCATTTCCGACAGCAAGTATCATTGGCAACTGAGCAACTGGAAAATCCGCAAGCTCCAGGGCATGAAGGAGCATATTACGAGCGGAGCCCAGAAGGACACCATCATCATGATGGAACCTACCGACCTGGTCTATTCCAAGGGTCAGCAGGAAACCTTCACCAGTCCTGAGCTCCGTGATTACATCTCCAAGCAGATCAACCGCGGTTCGGGCAACGTAGTGCAGTACGAGGTAGAATACCACAAGCGCATCGCCTCCTCCTTCGCTTCGTTCATCCTCACCATCATCGGTGTCTCCCTCTCAGCCCGCAAGCGCAAGGGCGGCATGGGAGCAGCATTGGGCGTAGGACTTGCGCTGAGTTTCGGCTACATCATGCTCCAGACGGTTTCTGCCACCTTCGCCATCCAGGCCAACTTCCCGCCTGTTCTGGCAGCGTGGCTTCCAAACTTCCTCTTCGCCATCGTAGCCTACTTCTGCTACCGCAAGGCACCGAGGTAAAAAGTCAACATTCAACATTCAACATTAAAAAAAAATGTATTTCGACGAATTAGATTTAAACGACAACGTGCTCGACGCATTATATGACATGCGCTTCGACACATGCACTCCAGTACAGGAAAAGTGCATTCCAGAGATATTAGAAGGTCACGATGTCTTGGGCGTAGCCCAGACCGGAACCGGCAAAACCGCAGCCTATCTGCTGCCAGTATTGAGCAAGCTCGATGACGGCGGTTATCCGAAAGACGCCATCAACTGCGTCATCATGTCACCAACCCGCGAGCTCGCCCAGCAGATAGACCAGGCGATGCAAGGCTTCGGCTATTACCTGCAGGGCGTGAGCAGCGTAGCCGTATACGGCGGCAACGACGGCAACCGTTACGACCAGGAGTTGCGCAGCCTCCGCATGGGCGCCGATGTAGTCATCGCCACCCCGGGCCGCCTCATCTCCCATATCTCTCTGGGCAATGTAGACCTCAGCAAGGTAAGCTTCTTCATTCTCGACGAGGCCGACCGCATGCTCGACATGGGTTTCTCTGACGACATCAAGACCATCGCGGCAAAACTGCCAAAGACCTGCCAGACCATCATGTTCTCGGCAACCATGCCTGAGAAGATAGAAGAACTGGCTAAGACCCTGCTCAAGAATCCGGTAGAAATCAAACTTGCCGTCAGCAAGCCAGCCGAGAAAATCAAGCAGGAAGCATACGTATGCTACGAAACCCAGAAGATGACCATCATCAAGGACATCTTCAAGGCAGGCGACCTGAAGCGTGTCATCGTCTTCAGCGGCAGCAAATTCAAGGTGAAGCAACTCGCAGCTTCCCTCCAGCAGATTGGAGTAAACTGCGGAGCCATGCACAGCGACCTGGAACAGGCTGAGCGCGATGATGTGATGTTCAAGTTCAAGAGCGGACAGTATGATGTTCTCGTAGCTACCGACATTGTGGCGCGCGGAATCGACATCGATGATATTGAGATGGTCATCAATTACGATGTTCCTCACGATACAGAAGATTACGTTCACCGCATCGGTCGTACAGCCCGTGCCAACCGCGATGGTAGAGCCATCACCTTCGTGAGCGAAGAAGACCAGTACTGGTTCCAGCAGATTGAGAAGTTCCTGGAGAAGGTGGTAGACAAGATGCCTCTCCCTGAGGGATGCGGCGAAGGTCCTGAATACATCAAGCTCAACAAGCCGAAGAAGAAAGGCGCAAACGGAAGAAACAACAGACGCGGTAACGGCGGAAACGGCGAGGCCGGAAAAAACAGCGCCAAGAACCGCCGACAGAAAGACCGCGACCAGACTTCTCACAAGCGCAAGCCAAACAAGCCAAACGAGCGTCAGGAAAAAGCGCCACGCAGCAACGAACAGCAGCCTCAGCAGGGCAACAGGCAGCAGAATGCAAAGCAGCAGCCACAGCAAGGCAACAGGCAGCAGAACGCAAAGCAGCAGCCACAGCAGGGCAACAGGCAGCAGAACGCAAAGCAGCAGAACAGAAAGCCAGCCCAGCCAGGCGAGCAGCCAAAGAACAGCAACAGCCAGAAGCGCCGCAATAACAGCAATAACAGCAACCAGCAGCGCCCAGGCACCGAGAATAATGTTCGCCCGGGCAGCAACGGCCGTGGCAGAGGCGTAGCCCAGAAAAAGGGCGACAAGCCGGCTGCACGCAAGCACACCCCTATCGTAAATCCACAGAAGAAAGAAAACGCCGTAAAGAAATTCATCAAGCGCATCTTCGGATTCAAGAAATAGGAAATAAATTATCTTTTAAAAAGGAAAGAGGAATGATGAAAGAGCTACCCCTCACCCCGCTCATGACCATCAGCCTCACACTGACGATCGGAATCATCATAGCCAAATGGGGCTATGATGATTTCAACATGCGCTTCTGGCTCATCATCTCCATCATTTCATGCGCCCTTGGCAGCATCATCTTTTTCCTTACTGAGTTCTTAAGCCAAAAAACTTACTTCAGCAGGAACCACCAGTTTCTCATCTTCTCCCAATGCGTGATGATTCATTTATGTATCCTGAGCCTTGGGGCTTTTCTTACCTGTAAGCAAATAGCTGATTCCCAAACCTCTATACAACTGAAAAACTGGCAGGAACTGTCTTACCTCACACGGGCAAAAATCAATACCGAACGCTATAAAAGCAATATTGAAAGCAAACTGGTTTCCCTTCACGTAAAACAGCAAGACTATGCAGTCATCGCAGCCATGGCGCTGGGCGACAAGAGCGCACTCGACTCGAACACCCGAAACAGTTACTCCATTTCCGGAGCCAGTCATATCCTGGCAGTAAGCGGACTTCATATAGGCATTATCTTCCAGCTTTTCATCTTTCTGCTAGGCGGCAGAAAGTACTCAGTTTACACCATCATCCTGTCCCTCATCTCCATCTGGACCTACGTTTTTCTCATAGGATTGCCGGCAAGTGCAGTCCGTGCAGCCATCATGCTTTCAGCCTACAGCTTAAGTTTAGCCTTCCATCGTACCGGTCTGCCGCTCAACACATTAGCCTCGGCTTATGTATTTATGCTCTTCATCAGTCCGCTCTACCTTTTCGAGTTGAGTTTCCAGCTTTCGTTCCTGGCTGTAGCCTCCATTCTGCTGTTCTTCACACCCCTTTACTCCCTCCTCCCCATCCGCAGCCGTTTCATCCGTTGGGCATGGGGACTCCTTTGCGTTTCACTGGCAGCCCAGATAGGAACCCTTCCGGTCATCGTCTACACCTTCGGCAGAATATCGTGCTATTCCCTTCTCACCAATTACATCGCCATTCCCGCAGCAACCCTCATCCTATATCTTGGAGCAGCCTTAATCCTGTTCTCCCCACTAACGTTATGGACGCCCATAGCACCGGTTGTCGCCCCACTCATCAGCCTTACATCAGGCGCCCTGACCAGCATCACCCAGTTTTTGAATACAGCCATAAAACTGATCAGCATGCTGCCTGGAGCAAGCATCGAAAACGTAAGAATCAGCCTGCCTCAGGTAATCGGTCTCTACGCTGTCATCCTGCTCATTTATGCCCTATGGCGCAGGATAGATAAACAGAAGTCGTCAGAATGCAAGATTCCCTAAAACAGAGATAAAGGCTTAAACCCCGAAAAACGTCTCTTATATAATAAGGTGTGCGTACACAAATGCGCTACAAAACGTGGCTAAAAATGTTAAAAAATAACTTTTTTCTACTTTTTCTGCATTTTTTCTTTCTTTTTGTTGGTGTTTTCAAGAAAAACATGTATCTTTGCAAGCAGAAATTAAAAATAAGAATTTAAACACAATAAAAGATTAAAGATTATGAAAGCATCTGAAGTAATCGCGAATCTCCAAAGAAGATTCCCAAATGAGCCTGAGTACATTCAGGCAGTTAGTCAGGTTCTCGGTACTATCGAGGAAGAGTACAACAAGCACCCAGAGTTTGAGAAGGCAAACCTCATCGAGCGTCTCTGCATTCCAGACCGCATCATCCAGTTCCGCGTATCTTGGGTAGATGATAAGGGCAACGTACAGACTAACATGGGTTACCGCGTACAGCACAACAACGCGATTGGCCCTTACAAGGGAGGTCTTCGTTACCACAAGTCAGTAAACTTGGGTATTTTGAAGTTCTTGGCTTTCGAGCAGACATTCAAGAACTCTCTTACTACTCTCCCAATGGGTGGTGCTAAGGGTGGTTCCGACTTCTCTCCACGTGGCAAGAGCAACAACGAGGTAATGCGTTTCTGCCAGGCTTTCATGACAGAGCTTTACCGTCACATGGGTCCAGACGAGGATGTTCCAGCTGGTGACATCGGTGTAGGTGGCCGTGAGGTAGGTTACCTCTTCGGAATGTACAAGAAGTTGACACACCAGTTCCAGGGCGTTTTGACCGGTAAGGGTCAGGAGTTCGGTGGTTCATTGATCCGTCCTGAGGCTACAGGTTACGGTAACGTATACTTCCTCTGCAACATGCTCGCTACCAAGGGTATTGACATCAAGGGCAAGACCGTTTTGGTTTCAGGTTCAGGTAATGTAGCCCAGTACACTATGGAGAAGTTGCTCCAGTTGGGTGCTAAGCCAGTTACATGTTCAGATTCAGACGGTTACATCTACGACCCAGACGGAATCGACCGCGAGAAGCTCGATTACATCATGGAGCTCAAGAACGTAGAGCGTGGCCGTATCAAGGAGTATGCAGAGAAGTATGGTGTAAAATATGTTGCAGGTGCTAAGCCTTGGTTTGAGAAGGCAGACATCGCTCTCCCATCAGCTACTCAGAACGAAATCAACGAGGAGGCAGCCAAGGCTCTCATCGCCAACGGCGTAATCGCAGTAAGCGAGGGTGCTAACATGCCTTCTACTCCAGAGGCTATCAAGGTATTCCAGGATGCTAAGATTCTCTACTCTCCAGGTAAGGCAGCCAACGCAGGTGGTGTTGCAGTATCAGGTCTTGAGATGAGCCAGAATTCAGAGCGTCTGAAGTGGTCTCGTGAGGAGGTTGATGCTAAGCTCCACGACATCATGAACGATATTCACGCTAACTGCGTGAAGTATGGTACTGAGCCAGACGGTTACGTAAATTACGTAAAGGGTGCAAACGTAGCCGGCTTCCTGAAGGTAGCTAAGGCTATGATGGCTCAGGGCATTGTATAAGACAATAAATTTTCCAATAAAACATTTAAACAAAATTAACACAGTAGAAAATAGCGGGTCTGTGAAGATCCGCTATTTTTGTGTTTACTCCTTCCCCCACTCCTTCTTTACATTAAAGCAGGGACAGGCTTTGTTGGCAAATTCATTATGACCATGAATCGTGGCTAATGGATATTCCTCCTTCAGCTGCTCGATGAGCGAGCGCATTGCTGCTTTCTGGGCTCGGGTTCTTGTATCCTTCGGCTTGCCTTTCTTCGATAAGCCGCCGATGTAGCAGACGCCTATGCTGATGGAATTATGTCCCTTGCAATGG
Organism: Segatella copri; assembly: GCA_021622245.1. Classification (GTDB taxonomy): domain Bacteria; phylum Bacteroidota; class Bacteroidia; order Bacteroidales; family Bacteroidaceae; genus Prevotella; species Prevotella copri_J. The sequence continues at coordinate 13,930 of JAJVTK010000017.1, forward strand.
GCGCCGACCTCCTCTATCGCACGACCTACATGAATGCTGCCGTCACGATAAATCACGAAATGATAACCTATGCAGCGCATTCCGCGCTCGCGGTGCCAGCGGTCAATATCCGCTACGGTGAAGTTGCGACCTTCCTTGGTCGCACTGCAATGAATGATGATTTCCTTTATCTTACGCATGATATTGAAGATTAATTATTGAAAAATAAGCAGATAATTGAGGGGGATTTCGTCAACACCCCAATCCCTGATAAACAGATTGATTCTGCACGGTAGATGCTTTTTCTTCATCCTCTTGAATTCCTCATCCAACAACTGGCAAAATTCATTATAGCATTCTTCTGATTGCGTAACGATTCCGGTATAATGAGACCTGCCCAGAATGATACTCTTGTTTCTCAGACGTAGCGGACCGTTGCCAGGCACGAAGCGAGCTCTGCGCCTAACAGTACGAGGCACGTAATTGGATCTTAACAGAATAACAGGCTTGATAACAATTTCATATTTTCCTCTTTCATACTTATTTTTCTTCTTTGTCTCCGACACCTTCTTTTGTTTGGTAGGAATGAGAGAAATCTTATAACGTCCTGCTGGCAAATGACGGTTAGGACGTTCTAAGGTGTCGCAGAAAATCTTGCCACCTATAACCATTGTGCCATCTACACTCCAAGGAGTGAAGCGACGGCGGAATATATTGATGTTCATGATAATTTACAATTAATAATTGATAATGAATAATTGGATCAAGGCCGGCCATTAAGGCTGATTTAAGAACCGAAAAACTTAATGACCCTTAATGACCTTGACCCTTAATGACACCCTCTTTAGACTGTAGGAGAAACTTTCTGATAGCGCATGTCAGGTAATACACAGATTAACCCCTGACGTTTCCAGTTCTTTAGCATCTGTTTTACCGTCTCATGGGTGGCTGTTGCTCCCTTAACTGCAATGCTCTGCTGCTCTGCCTGCTCAAAGGTGAAAGTTACGTCCAGCCGCTCAAAGATGGAATCATTCTTACCTCTGCGACTTCTGTCGTAAGCAGACTGACTGCAATAATTCTTGGATGAGAACGCATCCTCTATGCGACTACGGAAGAAGTAGAGCGCATTATCCAACTGATAATCTGCCAGGATATTGAAGGTTTCGAGCATGGTTGGTGTCTGCGTCTTTACGAGCATTCCCTTCCACAAATCAGGCGACTCCTTCAGCTGTTTCTCGGCTCCATTGAAACCATGCTTCTGAATCAGCGTTTCCAGAACCTTGCAGAGCATGATGCAGGTCATCATTCTCATGGTGGTCGGACAGATACGGAAACGCTGGCGGGCTTTCACCTTATCGTCATTTTTCATCGTTTCCAGTCTTATCTGTTCCAGCCATTCCCTACCCTTTTCCTCCAGCTTGGGCAGAACCACCTCACCGGTCAGCAAAGGCAGAAGATGAGCAATCTGAATGATGCGGTCGCGCTGGCGTTCGTTCATCACATGCATGTTGTCAGAAAGCGGAGTAAAGGTATTATCGGGCGTTTTTGCCACGATGATACGGCTCTGGAAACCATCCGTGTAGTTGCTTACCACTCGATAAAGCGCATCGGGCGTTCCACACATCACTACGTTCCATAACAGTCTGTCAATGTGAACATTCACCGCATCCGCACTTCTTGCCTCACGCTCATAGCTTGTTCCGTCGTAAGCCTGTCTCAACATGACTGAAAAGTCGCTCATCGCCGATTTCCACTTCTGCGCTACGGTGTCAGCTTCCGGAGTAAACGAGAAGGCGTGCTTGCCTTCGGTGTTAGCCAGTCGTTCAGCAAGATTCGCCACCGTATTGTTCAGCGTCAGACATCTTACAGGCAGTTTCGGTTCTTCCGGCTGCTCCTTCTTGTTCTTGGCTGCACGTTTCTTGGCTCTCCATTCATCCTCCTTCTGCTGATACATTTTGTCCATTTCCTTCACTTCCGAAGTCCATGCGTCAATCACCGGGTCAATGCTTCCCTTGCCAGATGCGAAATCACCGGCGATGTAGGAGATGAGATTGAGCGAGTTCATCTTGCCGTGAACGGAAACCTTCACGCCCGTTGCGAGCATTCCGATGGCTGGACAGATGGCTGTGATTACAGGCAGAGCCAGTGCCGGACCCACTGCGCTGATGGAATCCCGAATGCCCTGCGGCAACTTAGGCAGCGCATTGTAATAGAACAGATCATCCTTGGCGTTAGCCTCGTCCAGTGCATTGACCAGCGCTTCATTATCAGCCGCCGAGCCATTGCCCGCATTTCCCTGTTTCATCCTTTCCTGACGGATAGCCGAAAGCACATCCTTCAGTCGCTTAGGCATTTGCGTGATTTTCTCGTTCAATGCCGAGTTGATGCAAGCCATCTTTTCCTGTTCTGGAAACCCATCGTAGCAGGGAATAATCTGAGCCAGCAGATTGCGGTCAAAACCACAGATGTGGCGCAGGTTCACAGCCAGCTCAAAGGTCAGCGTATTGCGGTTGGAGCGCATCGGCTCCTGCCCATCATTATACATCTGCCACCACTTCTTAATGATTTCCCCATAAGGAATCCCAAGATAATTGTCCTGAGCAGCAGCAGTAGTTGACGCAGTAGAAGAAGTTGACGCAGCAGCAGTTGACGCAGTAGAGGCTGAAGTAGCAGAAGTAGAAATTCTCGAATTCTTAAATTCCTGACCCTTAAAAACCCCTTGAGAATCCTTCTTGAATTCTTCCTTCCAAGGCTCATAATGCTTGTTTGCCTTGTGCGCCCCTTCCGGCAGTTCCTCCTGTCCGTATCTTTCACGCTCTTCCAGGACTTTCCCTTCAGCAGCCACGGCAGCCTCATCATAAGTATCCTTGAAGAGTCGTGGCGAAAGAAAGAGCAGATCTTCCCCATCCGATGTAGTAGTGAAATAAACCCGGTTGATGTCGTGAGCCGAAGTATCCATCTCGCATTTCAGCATCGTAGCAATTCGTACCTGGTTCTCCAGAATCGTCTTGCCCTTTTTGCGCTCAAACACCGCATGTCCACCCTGTCTTGCGCTTCGCTCCAGCATCAGCAGTCCGTACTTGTCCGGTTCCTTCAGCAGCAACTTGGCTGCCTTGGCGAAAGCCTCCGGCTCATCCATATCAAACCCGAATGCACAGCTTGGCAGCTTCATTCCCTTCACCACGCCTTGCGGATAATGACCGGAATAATTAAACTGCACCAGTCTCCGTTTCGCAGCATCGTTTCCTGCACGAGCCAGACGAAGATTCGCCTTCTGCTCATTGCTTCCACGCAGCTGCTTATACTCCTCTTCCGAGGTGATGGAGCGGGCAACCTTGTGCCCGTTCTCCACCTTAATTAAATAACAACTCATCTATCTGTTTCTACTTATCGTTTTAAGTTGAATACAAAATCCTAATGTTTCAGTTGGTAATCCACTACCGCCTCAGCCCCTTCAGCTGCCTCAACAGCCAGCGTTTGGGCGATGTTGATTCCCTCATGGCAGAACACCTTCAGCGTAAGCTGAACAGCTCCATCCTTAGTCTTGCTCACACGACCATGCGCCAGTTTCTTAATCAGTTCCGACTGAGTTCTGAGGCGGTGCTGCACTACGAAATCAAACGTTCCGTCAGGCATTTGCTGAGCCACGCCCATCGAACGGAAGCGAGGAACCTTATTCACCCCCGATTCCTGAGGACTGAAGAGGAAATACTGCTTAGCATCATAGTAAGCCATTCCACCCAACTGCACATGCTGGCAGTCATTATTATTCACCTGCTGGTTCTGAACATTGTTCTGAACCTTATTATTTTTCTTTGCACTCATAAAATCTTAAATTAAAATTGAAGATGAACGAAAGAAGTGTCGTAAGTTTCAGTTTGCGCAAATTATCCCGGGACAATTCTCACGCCACCTATTTCAATTCAAGATTAATTACTTGCCAAGTTTCTCAATGTCCGTAACCAGAATATCCTGATAAACCTGACCATTGTGCTCATGGGTAGTAAAGCGGAGCGTTACCGCCACCAGCTCGCCCGGAGCATACTTACATTGCGCCATATTGCCGAGCATTGCCGCAGCGTACTGGTTCTCATACTTGCCGCCCATCTCCTGGAGAACGATGTTGCATTTCATCATCTGTCCGTTCTCACTTTTCTGACTCTGCACAGCGAAGGTCTCGCCCTGCTGCACCACTCTCATAATCTGAGTATACATATAATATAAATGTACGAAGGGGATTCAAGAACACTAAACAATTCAGCGTTGTCTTGTTTCTTCGACGCTGCAAAAGTACTGCGAAAACAAAGGCAAAACAATCCCTTTCCCACAACTTCCCCGAAAAACCCACGTATTTGGGAAAAATCGGGCATTGCTTGGGAAAAAGTAAGAAGAAGAAGGAAAAGAGAGTTAAAATGTAAAGAAAAAGGGAAAATCATCCCCCTTTTCCTAATAAAAAAAACTCATTTTTCCCATCGTTGGGAAAAATCGTGGGAATCTTGGGAAAAATCACCCCCACAACCAACATTTTAACACTCCAAATATTTATAATTCGAAAAAAAATGCTTATTTTTGCACTACAATTCAGTTAAAACGTTTAAAAGGAGATGGATATGAAACGGATAGAAGAACGATATATTAGCTTGCTTACCGATTTTGGTTTTAAGCGTATCTTTGGAACAAAGCCTAACAAGGATTTGCTCATCAATTTTTTGAATTCACTGTTTGATGGTTTTCAGGTCATCAAGGATGTGAAGTACTTAAATAGTGAGCACGTTGGTGATGTTTTTGCCGAGCGCAAGGCCATCTTTGATGTATATTGCGAAAATGAGCGTGGTGAAAAGTTCATCGTTGAGATGCAGAATGCTTATCAGAAGTACTTCAAGGATCGTTCTTTGTTCTATTCTACTTTTCCTATCCGTGAACAGGCTCCAAAGGGGGCTGAATGGAACTTCAAGCTTGAACATGTTTACACTGTTGCTCTGCTGAATTTCGACTTGGAGGAAGAGGCATTTGACAAGAATGATATCAACCATGATGTGGGCTTGCTTGACAAGAAGACTCATAAGGTTTTTAATGACAAACTTTCTTTCAAGTATGTTGAGATAGCGAAGTTCAACAAGACAGAGGAGGAGCTTGACACGCTTTATGATAAGTGGTTATATGTGTTGAAAAACCTTTCCCGATTGGATGAGCGTCCTGCTGCCTTGAAAGAGAAAGTGTTTACTAAACTCTTTGAGGAGGCCGAGATTGCAAAGTTCACCCCAACAGAGTTGAAAGAATATGAGGATAGTTTGAAGGCGTATCGTGATGTCAAGAACTCTATAGATACGGCTTTGGAAAAAGGGCGTGAGGAAGGTAAAAACTCGAAAGCTCTCCAAATAGCAAAAAAGATGTTGGATGCTGGCATGGATATAGAAACAGTTATGCAACTAACAGATTTGCCAAAAAGTAAGATTGAGAAACTTAAATGATAAATCTCTATTCATACTTGAATTGATTAACTGAGTCCGAAATGCTTATTTTTGCATTCATTATAGCTTTCACTTCATGTTGATGCTATCATACAACTAACAAGCACGACGTATAGGGAAACTCTCCCAATCATCACACTTGGAGTTGGGAAACGAGAATAATAATATAACAAGGTATGAATTATGAAAAAGCTAGATATTAAAAGAGCTTTGCTTGAACATCACATGACACAAGTAGAATTGGCTCAGAAATCGGGCATTATTGCCCCGAACATCAGTGCCATCATCAAAGGCGGAAACCCTACTGTCGCTAAGTTAATACAAATTGCCGAAGGCATCGGCTGCGACATTACTGATCTTTTCTATTCTGAAACTGAAGACACTGCAGAAGAATTACCGGCAAATGATAATAAAGCTGAACCAATACAAGAGGTTGAGTTGGAGAACCCTATCATTCAAACAGAAACTTTCTGCCCACATTGTGGTAAAAGAGTGAAGGTTGGAGTCGTATTGATGGCAGAATAATAATCCTGCCATCATTTAAATTTTCCCTTCAATAGAGGTAAAAAGAAAATAGCCAAGCCTATAAACAATATTCCAAGAAAAGCAATTAGAACTGAAACGACAATCAGAATAGTTAATGCCAACAAAGTATTTTTAGAGAATACTTCCTTCTTAAAAAGCCCCCATGTTGTTAACTCATCTTTTTCTTTTGCCCTCTTGAGACAATCCACAAAAGTAACAATCAACCATGTTATTATAGCCAATACTATCCCCGTAACCAAACTACTTGTAAAGACGGTTTCCATAGGCAACTTTTCATGAATGCTTTCATAGCCTTCATGCACAGCTTCTTCGTAACTACCTATCCCAATGCAGGAAATAAAAAATACTATAGTACCGACTGCTGAAGAAATTTCAAATTTTCTATCGTCATCCATATTAAAATACGTTTATTTACAATTACAACCTTATGTTGTAGAAATTTTTAAATTTAACCGATTGTAGCTCCAGAAGCAGTTAATAAACCACCCTACAAAGCTCACTGCAAAGGTAATTCATTTTTTTGATAATCAAGCTAGTTTGATAGAAAAAAGGTTCCATAACGTTTCAACTTAACATTATTAAACACAGACTAGTTATAATGTAACTACCCATAAAAAGCCACCCAAAATAGCATAAGCATATAAATAAAGTTAAAATGCATTGATAACGACGCTATCATTTGCATTGTTGTGGATTTTTATATATCTTTGCAAGCAAATAATTATCTTTGATAAAATAAAAAATATAGAGATATGGCAAGAAAGTGGACAAGGGAAAATGTATTTGAAGAAAGCAAAAAGTATTCTTCTAGATCAGAATTCAAAAAGGGGAGTTCTGGCGCATTCCATATTGCATATATAAATGGTTGGTTAGACGAAATGACTTGGTTGGTTCACCCTGCAACAAAACCAAACAAATGGACGAAAGATGCAGTTTTTGAAGAATCAAAAAAATATTCGTTCTTTAGTGATTTCAACCGCAAAAATGCGTCAGCATATGCAGTTGCAAGAAAAAAAGGGTGGCTTGACGAAATGACTTGGCTTAAAAGAACAAGGGTTGTACGTGGTTTTTGGCAATCAAGAGAGAATATCTTTAATGAATCTCATAAGTATAAAACTTTAAAAGAATTCAGAGAAGCATGTTATACTGCTTATAATTTAGCTAAGGAAAACGGATGGCTGGATGAAATGACTTGGCTTGCGAAAGCAGAACGCAAACCTGATGGATATTGGAAAATCAAAGAAAATGTCTTTGAGGAATCCCATAATTATCAATCAGTAAAAGAGTTTTGTGATGCAAATTACCTTGCTTACAAGACAGCAAGCGATAACAATTGGCTAGATCAAATGACTTGGCTAAAGAAAGCAAATCGTATAAAAAAGGGGCATTGGAAAAATAAGGAGACTGTCTTCAAAGAAGCCAAAAAATATAAGTATAAAAGTGATTTTCGCCGTAAAGCTCCTTCTGCTTATGCTACCGCATGGAAAAACGGGTGGCTTATAGAAATGACGTGGTTCCAGCCAAAGGGGTATGAACGTGTCATACAAGGACCTATACATAAGATTTATGTTTATATTGATGAGGACAAGAAATATGCTTATGTAGGAGCCACCAACAATATTGACCGCAGGGATTACGAACACAGAACTAATAGTAATGATTCTGTGTTTAAATATTTCGCAAACGAAGGTAAAGATGTCCCTAAATATAAAATATTGAGAGAAGGACTTACTATCATAGAAAGACAACGTGAAGAGCGAATACAATCCCTTTATTACAGAGATATACTCCACTATACATTGCTTAATAATATCAATGCTACAGGTGAGAACATTGGCTCTTTGGGTAGTCTCGTATATAAGTGGACAAGAAACAAAGTAATAAAAGAAGCAGAAAAATATAAAACGCCTACAGAGTTTTTTACAAAAGCTGCAGGTGCTTATGACGCAGCTCTTAAATACAAGATGATGAATAAAGAAACATTTCCATGGTTCTACAGCAAAAGAAAACCGCCTCGTTGGTGGAATGTAAAAGAACATGTCTTTGAAGAATCGAAGAAATATAAAACTTGGAATGAATTCTTTTGGAAGTCATCTGCTGCTCATTATTCTGCAAGGAAACATAAATGGGAATCTGAAATGACATGGCTAGCTCATGAACAAGCCATTCAAGGTTATTGGCAAAATGAAGAACATGTCATAGAAGAATCTAAAAAGTATTCAACGAGATCTGATTTCTGCAAAGGTTGTCATGCTGCGTATGATTATGCATTCAAACACAATCTATGGGAAAAAATGCCTTGGATAAAAACTAAAGTGAGAGAACAAGGCTATTGGACAAAAGAACGTGTATTCGAAGAAGGTGCCAAATATTCAACTAAAATGGAATTTAAAAAGATGGCGCCAACTGCATATTCAAAAGCTGTAAAATACAAATGGATAGAAGAGATGAATTGGTTCATTTCTAATGTAAAGCCTAAGGGCTATTGGCAAAATAAACAGAATACATTGGATGAATCTCATAAATACTCTTCACGCAGCGAGTTCAGATGGGGGAATCCTGGTGCTTATAGAGCTTCTATAGATAATGGGTGGATAGAAGAAATGACATGGCTAAAGCGCCCAAAGAGCTATAATTATAAATGGTCACGTGAAAATGTATTCATAGAATCACATAAGTATGAGTCTCGTAGTGCATTTAAAAAAGGTAGCCCTGCTGCATACAGAGTTGCGTTACAGAATGGATGGTTAGCATTAATGGTGTGGCTTTTCATGAAAAAATAGCAAATAAATTAATATTAATTATTATGGATACAACAAATGAATTTATAAAAACAAGAGTAAGATTCTTTCGAATATTGCTAAATGCAGGGTTCGAAGACATAACCCGAGAATTTCATTCAGATTATAGGTATAGTGAAGAAATGCTTGCTAACTATGACATTCTAATGAAGCGAGCTTTTAAAAAGGGAACCTATATCATTAATTGTGATTATGATGCCGCAAATATAAGTATAGGTGAATTTAGACACAAGCTAGGATATTCGCAACTTACAGATAAGCTAATAGCTCTTGTAATATTCCTAGCTGGCTTAAAAAATGAAAATAGTCGATACAAGTTTGGGAGGTATATTACAGTAGATAAAGACATGGTCGATGTTTATGATGAGGTTATGACTTCGTACCCATATCGTAACCCAACAAAGAGATGTAAACAATCCATAGAGGATGCGCGAATCCAACTTCCGAGAATTCTAGATAGTATTATGCAATTTTCATAATTACGAACACTAAACACTTAGAGAGGCGGGCTCTTCCACCTCTCTAAGCATTTCCCTCCAATCTTCTCTCTCAAATACTTCTCATATAACCATCCCTTTTCGCCAGCTTATAATACAGATCCTGAGCGGTATGATAATCGGGATCGGAGCCTTCAAGCCACTCCGAAAAATGGTGGTTATGGTTCTTCTGCGTTTCCTGCTTGCGGAACGACTCCACCACACATTTCTTTTCTGCATCCGGAAACATCAGGTTCATGCGGGCGGCAAAGGCTGCCTTGTCCTGATTATCACGCACCATGTGGAACGTATATTTCATCAGGCACCAGACTATGTACCAGCTTTGCTGAGACGTAATGTTGCCTTTTATCCAGAACTTCAACTTCTCCTCCAACTTTATGGAATCTACCCAGTTCACAAAGAAAGAGTCGCTGTTACGCTCAAAATCATCAGCCCTGGCAATCTCTGCCTCCCACATTTTATGCTCACCCTGATACTTGAACAGCGTTTCAAAATCCTCGGGCAAAGCCTGCTCCCTGACTAGCGTACGGACAAGTTCTTCTTCCTCATCCTCCTCTCGCTCAAACCAGTCAGAACAAAGCGTATAATTGTTGTATTTATCCTCAACCCCATCCATCACTTTCTGTAAGCTGTCGTTGGTAATGGCTATTCTCCTGCTTTCCATGCGATGCTTCTTTACCTTTACCTCATGTTTCAGATGGTCAGGTAGCGTGCGCTCGTCGAAAATTCGCTTGATATAATGGTAAATAATCACAGCCTCATGGTCGGTGCGGAAAAGGCGGGTTCTGTATAAGGCTAGGAAATCGGCACAAATAGTACTTACTGTGGAGATGGTTTCAGCCAAAGCCATCCGCAAACCGGTAGAGACAAAGTTCTTGAAATGGGAATCAAAACGGGGGAAGTCGTCTCCGGCAGGAACTTTAAGCTTCTCGCATTGCTCGAAAATAGCCTTGGCATAGGGAATCTGACCATACTCCTCTTCCTTATCGAGCAAATAGTCTGAATGCTTCCGGGCGATGGTCTGAATATCCTGGAGCACCTTCTCTAAAACATCAGTATAAATCCCCATGAATTCATCATCGTAGCTCTTGTAGATGGAAATGTAGACTTTCTTATGGAGCGTATGAATATAATTAAGAAAATCTGTCAACTGTTCGGCAAGGTTCTGGTAAATATGAAAATAACAGGTAAGACCTTTATGCTTTCCTGCATTCCATTTAAATTCATCTTTAGCATGCTGAATCTCCTTATACAAATGTTCTGCCTCTCTTTTAAACTGACCCACATCAGTAGTTGTTACTGGAGTGTATTTCTTGACTCCTGTTACTTCATCTTCCACAAAAAGATCTTCTTCTGATGAAATCTTCAGAAGAGAATTGTAGTTATTGTCAGTATTTGGTATTTCCTCTGTCTGCATATTCTTTTTCTAGGTTTGATTTGTTATGTTGTTTAAATAAGCGGCATGGGGTTCCCTGTAAGTACCAGTATTAAGGTACCTGCAAGAACCTACGACAAGGTACAAACAAGTACTGCCCACGCCGTAGAGGAGTGGACGCCTTGCTGTCACCTTCTTCTTGTCGTTTTTGAATTTTGCAGGTTCTAAATACTGTAGAAGTGCAGATAATCAGCGTCAATATCTATATGTTATTTTCTCTTGTTTACTTTCTGTTTCTTACTTCAAATTTTAAAGGGTTTATACTACGTTTTCTTCATCATCCGCCCAGTGGTCGCATTGGCGCATCACGGTTTCCAGCGCCTTTTCTGCACCCTCAGGTGGATACTTATACTTTTTGAGCAGTCGCTTCACCATCACTCGCATCTTCGCCCTCGCCGATTCCTTGCGGTTCCAGTCGATGGTGCGGTTGCGGTGCAAGACTTCCGTCAGTTCCCTGGTCAGTGCCACAAACTCCTCGTCGGAGTAAGCCTGCCGCACACCTTCGGGCGTGGAGAGTGCATCATAGAATGCCTTCTCCTCGGGCGAAAGTCCCAGGTCGTTGCCCTCTGCCTCTGCCTGCTTCATCTGCTGAGCCATCTTCAACAGTTCCTCTATCACTTCCTCGTTGGTGAGCAAGCCTTTCAGATAGTTGGAGAGACTCTGGCTGAGCATGTCGGAGAAGAGGTCGCTCTGAACCACGTTGGTCTTCTGCTGCTGCTTGATTTTCTCTTTCATCAGCTTGGTGAGCAGTTCTACGGCAAGATTCCGCTCCTTCATGTTCTTCACCTCCTGGATGAAGGCGTCGTCGAAGAGCGAGAACTCTATCTGGCGGTCACCGAAGAGATTGATTACTCCGTCGGTCTTCACACTCTGACGGAGCAGGTCGCCGATGCGCTCGTTGATTTCATGGCGGCTGATTTTGCCCTTCTGCGAGAGTTTGAGCATCATCACGCGCAGCGCATCCATGTAGCACACCTCCGCCTTCTGTTGCTCATTCAGAAGCGAACGGCAGAGCGTGGTGGCGTTGTGAAGCAGATTGCTGTGCTCCATGAAGTTCTTCTTGCGCTGAACCATGGCTGGAGAACTCAGGAAGTTGGCTCCGCTCGTAATGGCGAAGGCACGCTTCGTGTTGTCCTGCTCGAAGAAGCCGGAATAGTCGAAACCATGAAGCTGGTCACGGCAGATTTCCATCTCTTCCTTCCATTTCACCAGGGCGGTCTTGGCGATGTCGGGGTCTCCAAAGCGGCGGCGGTCACGGTTGGTGTACTGCTGCATGGCACTCTTCAACGCCTGCGCAATGCCTACGTAATCCACTATCAGTCCGCCTTCCTTGCCCGGGAACACTCGGTTCACACGGGCTATTGCCTGCATCAGGTTATGACCGCTCATCGGCTTATATACGTACATGGTGGCGAGCGACGGAACATCGAAGCCCGTGAGCCACATATCTCTTACGATGGCGATTTTCATCTCATCGTCGTTGTCCTTGAATTTCCTTGCCAGTTCCTTCTTGTAGGCTTCGTTGCCTATAATCGGCTGCCAGTCTTCGGGGTCCTGGTTCGAACCGCTCATCACCACCTTTACCTTCTCCGTCCACTGGGGGCGAAGTTCCAGCATCTTGCGGTAGATTTTGATGGCGATGCTTCGGGTCAGCGCCACGATCATTGCCTTGCCGGTGAGTTCCTGCGCACGGTTCTGCTCGTAGTGCTGGATGATGTCCCTTACCAGCGTGTCGATGGTGGCGTCTTCGCCCAGGAGTACTTCCAGCCGGCTGTGCTCCTGCTTCACCTGCCTGATCTGCTCCTCGGTAGCTCCCTCATCGGCTAGGTTGTCGAACTCATCGTTCAGCAGCTTCATCGTGTCTTCGTCGAGGTTCAGATTCACCACACGGCTCTCGTAATAGACCGGACGGGTGGCTCCATCATCTACCGCCTGACTCATGTCGTAAACGTCGATGTAGTTGCCGAACACTTCCTCCGTGTCTCTGTCGCGGTCGCTGATAGGCGTTCCGGTGAAGCCGATAAATGAGGCGCCTGGCAGGGCTTCTCTCATCTTCTGGCTGAATCCCTTCTTCATCGTCAGACTCTTGTTGTCCCAGTGCTCCTCGCCGTATTGCGAGCGGTGCGCCTCATCGGTCATCACGATGATGTTGCGGCGGGTGGAGAGTGCCGAGTCGCCTTCTTCAAACTTCTGAATGGTGGTGAAGATGATTCCCCCACTCTTGCGGTTGCGCAGCAGATTGCCCAGGTCTTCACGGCTCTGGGCGTTCTGTGGCTCCTGACGAAGAAAGTCCTGGCAGCGGCAGAACTGACCGAAGAGCTGGTTGTCGAGGTCCTTGCGGTCGGTTACCACCACGATGGTTACTTCGGGCAGTCGCTGCACCAGCTGGTGGGCGTAGAACACCATGGAGAGGCTCTTGCCCGAACCCTGCGTGTGCCAGAACACGCCGATTTTTCCGTTGCCTTCCACTGCGGTACGGGTGCGCTGCAGGGCTTTGCCCACGGCGTAGTACTGGTGGTAGGCGGTAAGAATCTTGGCGTATTTTCCCTGGTTCTTGTCGAAGCAGATGAAGTTCTGCAGGATGTCGAGCAGTCGCTGCTGCTGAAACATTCCGAGGAAGAAGGTGCGATAGTCGGCGAAGAGGGTTGACTCGTATGAGCCGTCTATGGTCTTCCATTCCATGTAGCGTTCCAGCTTGGCGGTGATGGTTCCGGCACGAGTCTCGCTCATATCGCTGATTACGTTGAAGGCGTTGTAGCTGAAGAGGCTCGGGATGCTCTGCTGATAGTTCTTGATCTGCTTGAAAGCATCTTCTACGGTTGCGTCTTCGGAAATGGCACTTTTCAGCTCCACCACCACGAGGGGCAATCCGTTGACCATCACCACCATATCGCAGCGCTTGTTCTTGTACTCCTCTACTCTCCACTGGTTCACCACCTTGAAGAGATTCCTCTCGGGGTGGTCGAAGTCGATGAGCCTCATCAGGGCTGTTCGTTCTTCGCCATTCTGCAGGAATCCCACCTCCAGACCGTTTTGCATCCAGAGTGTAAACTGCTCGTTGTTCTGTTCTAAAGTTCCGATGCTGATGTTGGTGATTTGTTTGATTCCTTCATCCATTGCACCGGCTGGCAGTTCAGGATTAAGCCGTCGCATCGAGGCGACCAAATCGGCACGATAGAAAGGCTCCTTATAGTCGCGCTCCACCTCGTAGCCACATTCGTACGCATAGCCGAGTTCGTCCTTGAACAGGGCAATGAGCGTTTGCTCGTATGCGTCTTCGGTGAATTTCTTGTCGTCTGCCATAATGTTAATATTTTATATTTTCTTTCTCGTTATTTTCTTTCGTAGCTCTTCTTATTCCGGGACTTCCAGTTCGCCTGACATTAAGCGAGGGAGAAGGGTGTCACGGAGAAGGGAGAGGCGGGAGTTCTCTAGCTTATTCGCTTTGATAGTTTTCTTCATCTGATTGTAGAGATTATTAAACTCCTCAACGGCATTTTCGCTAGGAATGATAACTTCAATCGAACTCAAGTCATCATAACTGAGCGATTGCCTTACACCTCCAATAGCTAAAGAAGCGACAGAATCTTTAAAGAAATCTGTCTTTCTAAACAAATCGAAGTAATTCTCATAGCCATCTAGTACAGAAAAAACCACATAAACAGGACTTACACATCCGTCAAAATCAAATTCGTTTCTTCCTAGCGAACCGATATTAACTCGTGCAGGATTGTATGCGAAATCTCCTTTGTTTACTATCTTATATTTAGCTATGCTTGAACTAAAAACCTGCTTGGTAAAGTATTCTTCCGACAATACAAGTTCACCAGTTGTTACTGGCGAGAGAACCTTTACATCGTTTCTTTCCTTTACTTTTGCAGATTTATTCTTCGTAATATCTCCTAGAGTTCCTACTTTCCATCCTTCCGGAATCATTCCCAATTCACTATCCACGAACTTACCATCCTTGAAAGGCTCAAAGTCAACGAACCAATTCTTGAAAATAGCCTGCGCCATCTCCTCCAAATCAGCATTGATCTTGTTGTTCAACTCTATCTTGAGGTCGAGAGAAGAAAGGATGGAAGCAATGCGGCGCTGGTCTTCCTCAGAGTAATCTGCACATTCTATTCTATCAAATGTTGCTTTTGTAATAGTATCAAATACAGAGCCTTGAGTTTGTGACTTTAAACTTCTGACCTTATCTTTTAATAAATAATATACAAAATGTGGATCATTATTTCCTTTGGCTATTAATCCGAAACAAGACTGATTAAAAGCCATGTCATATGGAATCATTGCTAATTCTCCAACAGTACCCCTCGCAGATATTATTATATTATCCTTGTGAAGCAATTTCGTTGAACTATTATTTAGTCCTTCCTCTGTAATACTCTTTTCTGTATTATATACATATTTCTTATCGCCACAGAAATCCTTTACAGACAACCAAGGAATAGAGCCATTCCAATAACTCTCCTCGGTAGTCTTCGGGGTACCTCCACCTATTACGTCAACTAAATCTGATAAAACCATACTTTACACCTCCCATCCAATTTTCTTCAACTGCAATCTGATTTCCTCTTCCTGCTTCTTGCTTTCCTCAAACAGCTGCTTCAGCTCTCCGGTAAGATTCGTCATTTTCTCCTCGAAAGGCACTCCGTCGCCTTCGTCTTCAGCGATTCCTACGTATCTTCCCGGTGTCAGGATAAAGTCCTGAGAAGCAATCTGCTCGGTGGTGCACACGGCACAGAAGCCCTTTTCATCCTCCAGGGTTCCCTGCTGGAACGCATGGAAGGTGTCGGTAATCTTCTTGATGTCCGTATCAGGCATCAGCTCACGAAGCTTACGTGTAACCATCGAGCCTAGATTGCGAGCATCGATAAACACAGTCTTGCCCTTCTGCGCCTTGTTGCGGCTGATAAACCAAAGACTTACAGGAATACCTGTACTGTAGAACAGCTGCGAAGGTAAAGCCACGATGCCCTCTACCAGGTCGGCTTCGATGATGGCTTGGCGAATCTGTCCCTCGCCGCCACTCTGACTCGAAAGCGCACCATTCGCCAACACCAAACCAATCTTTCCGTTAGGAGCCAGATGATGAATCATGTGCTGCATCCACGCAAAGTTGGCGTTGCCAGCTGGTGGCAAACCATACTGCCAGCGCACATCTTCCTGAAGCGCACTCTGTCCCCAGTCGCTGAGATTGAAAGGAGGATTGGCTAGAATGAAATCTGCCTTCAGCGTAGGGTGCTGGTCATCATAGAATGTGTCGGCAAAGACTTTTCCTAAGTTCGCATCCAAGCCACGGATGGCAAGGTTCATGTGCGCCATCTTCCACGTATCAGGGTTTGCCTCCTGACCGTAGATACTGATTTTGCGCAGGTTTCCCTTGTGACGTTCGATAAACTTGGCGCTCTGTACAAACATACCACCGCTTCCGCAGCAAGGGTCATAAACTCTGCCCTCGTAAGGCTCCAGAATCTCTACCAGCGTGCGGACAATGCAGGAAGGCGTATAGAACTCGCCACCATTCTTGCCCTCCAGGGAAGCAAACTGCTGCAGACAGTATTCGTAGGTTCTGCCCAGCAGGTCTTTCTCCTCGCCAGCATCGTGCATTTCTATATTCGTAAAGAGATCTACCACATCGCCCAGACGGCGCTTGTCCAGCTCCGGACGGGCGAAATTCTTAGGCAGAATACCCTTCAGTCTTTCGTTCTCACGCTCAATGGCGGTAAGCGCTTCATCTATCACCACACCTATTTCGGGGGTGTGGGCAGCAGCACTGATCTTGCTCCATCGGGCTTCAGCAGGCACGAAGAAGATGTTGTCGGCAGTGTATTCGTCCTTATCTTCCGGGTCGGCGTATTCGTCACCCTGCAGCTCCTGAAACTTCTGTTCGAAGCGGTCGCTGATGTATTTCAGAAAGATGAGTCCGAGCACTACGCCCTCATATTGCGAAGCGCTGAGGTTGCCTCTCAGAATATCGGCAGCCTTCCATATTTTCTCTTCAAAACCAATGCTGATTGTATCTTGTTTCTTAGCCATAATGTATTTATTTATTTTCTACGAGCACAAGTTTCCAGTCCTCATTCTGCAGAACGAGGGTTCCGTTGTTGTCCGTAATGTTGAATATCTGATTATTTATCTGTATTTTGTTCTCCTTTATTAAATAGGTGTAGTTACCGCAAGCAACGTTTTCTGTGGTTGTTTGGGTAATTTTACCGTTTGAATCGAATTGGTTCACTTCCTTCGTTTCGGAGAAATAAATAGCGTCTGAGGTAAAACGGCAGAACAAAGGAGCCTCTTTTACGTCGATAAAGAGGCTTCCAACACGCTGATAAAGGGCTGAAATCTGCCAATTATGGGCTAAAAATGTGGTTTTGTAATCAAAAACCTCTGATTTTTCTGTTTCTTCGTCGCTAGAACAGGCGGTGAAAGAAATCATAAAAAAAGCGACTATTATCATATAAAAATAAGATAATATTCGCCTGCGGATAAGAACATGATGATATTGGACTAACTTTGCCTGAGCAAAATTACCCCCCTAAAGCTTTGTGCATCAACAAGTTATATCTTTTCATCTTAGTATTGTTATTATGTAGTTTCTAGCTTTTCGGACTATTGCTACGTCAATAATTTGTTAATTGCTAGCAAAGATAATAAAAAGTTGGCAAACCCAAGAATTTTATCACGTTATTTAACGGAAAAATGCAAAATATGGAGGTTAGGAAGATGTTTTATCCCCTCTAGTATGGGCAAAAAATGCCCCTCCTCGGACATTAAATCCGCCCCAACATGACGTATTTTTGACAAAATACAACATGAAAAAGGGATAAAAATGTAGAATCGCACAACATATCAGCTAACTAAAGTGACTTAATATGTAGATAATTATCATACACAAAATATTAGAGTATGAATATAACGAAATACGCATAACGCACTAACAACCAACACATTCAGACACACACAACCTATATCAGGTAAAAATCACAAGGTCATCTAGCGTGTCATTAAGGGTCAAGGTCATTAAGGGTCATTTTCATTTTCGGGGAGAAAAATCCCCTATAGTATATATATAAATAAATATTTATATATACTATAGCTCAAAATGACACTTTCATTTTTCTAAATGACCCTTAATGACACTGACCCTTAATGACACGCTTGTTTTTCATCCGTACTTTTCCCATTGTGGATTGTTTTGCAATAAAGTTCAGATAGAAAATCAACAGAACTTATTGTATTACAGATACTTATAGCTTTTCTCGCATAGAAAGTCAGGGTAAAAGCTTGCATTCTGCCCGAAAATGTTGTATCTTTGCACCGGCAATCGAAAGAACGCCTTTTGTGCCTTGCTCGGGTCTTCTCTTAAGACCAACACGGGTCATAAATGATGGCAGGCGCCGGTCATCAATGAAGACCCCGAAAACGGCAGGAACGGGGCGTTCTGGGGAGTTGCAAAACAAAGGACTCTAAACATACTACAAACGACTATGATTAATTACAGCATCGTAATGCGTAGCGTGAACGCAAATCTTCTGGAAATCAACCAGGCTAAGTCACGCATCAACCAGGCAAAGAAGGAGGGCAAGACTCCTGACCCAAAGGACCTGGAACTCGTAAAGACCGAGAAGCAGAATGCTTTCGCCATCTCGCAGTACACCGACATCATGACCATCGAGAAGTTTGCCAAGCACATCACCTCTCATGGTAGTGTCTATTCGAGAGCTGACATCAGCGCCATCCTCTACATCGCCGTAGACTGCATGCGTGAGATGTTGCTCGAGGGCAAGAAGATTCGTCTGGGCGATCTTGGTGATTTCTCTCTCCTTCTCACCTCAAAGGGTGCCGAGGATGCCGACAAGTTCACCTCGCAGAACATCACCGGTGTGAAGGTTCAGTGGGAGCCAGGTCAGGAGTTTAAGAACCTTCGCGATGACGCCGAGTTCAACCTCGTAGCCAGCCGCAGCGCTCAGGCAGCCGTTATCAAGGCGATTAAGGAGGGTAAGACCAACGTTGACCTCAACGCGCCAACCACTCCGGATAATACACCTGGCGGTTCTACCCCAGGCGGTTCAAACACCGGTCAGACCGGCAGCGATGGCCAAGGCTCTGAATCAGGCGGCGGCACTACCGGCAAGGACGATACTGGCGACGGCCTTGAATAGCCCAAGGATAGACTGGCTAGGGTGCTAGCCCCTAGCCCAGCCTATCCGCCCCAAAAAGTAAACATTCAACACTCAACATTCAACATTCAAAAAAAATGAAAACGAACACTTGGAAAACAATTCTTCAGATAGCCATCAGCATACTGACCGCTATCGCTACCACGCTCGGAGTAACGAGCTGCATGGGATAAAAACAAAATCGACCGCTCACCTCAATATGAGGAGAGCGGTCGTTTTTGTTTTCTACCTAAAATCCGGTCATGAAGGGTCAAAGTCATTAAGGGTCATTATCATTTTCAAACCGGTGTATCGGTGGCTGAATCCTTGAAGAGGTCATCGGCTGAAGGAATCTCGTCTTCATCAAACCACTTCTTCAACTTGTCCTGAGCCTTTGCCTTCACATCTTCTGAAACCTCGCCCCAAACTTTCTTGAGCACAAACAGCAATACGGCAAGGTCATCGCCCAAACCGGCAATAGGAATGGCATCTGGAATGACATCGAGCGGACTGATGAGGTAGCCCAATGCTCCTACGATCAGAGCCTTGTCCTTCAGCGAAACCTTGTCACTCTCTAACGTATAATAGAGAATGAGCGCTGTATAAACCATCTTGGCACCGGCACGTTTGGCAACATGCGAAATCTTCTCGACAAATGCACGCTGGGTGAACTTGTCCTTATAGTCCATAAAGTCTGGTAATGTCATACTACTTATAGTTTATAGTTTATAATTTATAGTTTACAGTTACGACCGCTTCTCGTAGAAGAGGACTGCCTTGATGAAGGTCTCCATCTTAGGCTCCTTATGATGGTTCACGCGATAGGCGATGATCATCTGGAGAAGTGCCTTGACAAAACACGCCAGCAGCAGACCGATGATGACGGCTATGACCGTGGCGAGCATCTTGCCGTTGTCGTAGACGGGTGACTTATCCGGGAAACAGGACAGTACCAATACGGGGAGGACGGTGATGAAACCGCCGATGGTGAGCTGGCTGCGCTTGGAACCGCCCATGTCGAGTATAGCCTGCTTATCGAAAAGATAATCGTCCAGCTCCATGCGGGTAATGCCATAGTTCTCCAACTTCGGGAAATCGGGCTCACTGCCATATTTCGCTATCTTGCCCGTTACCTTATGTTCGAAATCATCTAATATCTGCTTTTCCGGTTCTCTGAGTTTCATAATCTTGCTAGTTTTTAAAATCGTTTTAAAAATGAATGCATCTTATACCTTTTATATATAAAGGCTGCGATGCTGAAAAAAGAAAGCAGTGCCCCTGTAAGCCGAGTTCTGTGTTCCTATATCAGATATGCTGTTATGCTGTGTTCATACCAGATATAAGAACGTCTGTCATTTATCTAGTCCCAAAGTCACCCTTGGGCTCAAGCACTCTACCCTCCACAGCAGCCCTAAGGCAATCGGACGAGCCGCCCTCAATCTGCGGTATACATGAGCTTACAGCTCCCAGATGGCACAGCCTGACGATCACCCGCCAGCTGGTGGTCTCTTACACCACCTTCTCACCCTTACTCTCACCACCCCAGACTGGACAAACGGGATAAGTGAAAGCGGTTATTTTCTTCTACCGACACCTACTGTCACCAATAGCTTCTAGTTTCGGAAGTGGGATGCTCTATGCTGCCCGGACTTTCCTCTCGCACCTGAAAGATGCCAGCGACAGACCGGAGCACTGCTTTCGACATGCAAAAGTACAAAAAACTTTTGATACTATCGCACGATTCCTCACTTTTTTATGCATCATTAGTTATTCGCAAGGCTATTTTTCACTCTTTTCCCCGGTTAAACCGAGTTTTCGAGCCGCTACCATTTAACAGATATTCAATAATCAATAAAAGATAGTTTCGTATACAAAACTAGGATTTTCATGCTTACATTCAAATATTTGTGAATTTAGGGCATTTCTTGTTTAATAGCCGTTAAAGTGTTAATTTGAAATGTTAAAACGGAATAAATTTATGCAGAGAATGAAGCGTATCTCAAAAAATGACCCTATATTTGCAACCGGAAAACAGAGCGATGCATGACAAGCTGACTTTTGGCATGATATTAGCTGCTGCAGTTCCAAGGAAAAGAAAAGTAAACAATAAAAAATAAGAAACATGAAAAAATTAAGTAATTATGTTGTGGCTGTGCTCTGCGTTGGTTCGCTCGCATTTTCAGCCGGTGCTTTCATGAAAGTAAATGCTTCACCTGCAGTTACCGCTGCGCCAGCAGGTCAGCCTGTAGACTTAACCTATGCTGCCGAGAAGGCGCTGCCTGCTGTAGTACATATTAAATACGTACAGAACTCGAAGGTGAAGACGGTAGATGTGCAGGACGACCCATTCGGAGGATTCTTCGACCCGTTCGGCTTCTTCGGCAACCCGGGACAGGGCAACGGAGGCACACGCAAGCAGAAAGTGCAGACTCCGAAGAGAGAGGCTACAGGTTCGGGCGTCATCATCAGTCAGGACGGTTACATCGTTACCAACAACCACGTGGTAGAAGGTGCTGACGAGCTGACCGTAACGCTGAACGACAACCGAGAATTCTCGGCTCGCATCATCGGAACCGACAAGACTACCGACCTCGCCCTCATCAAGGTAGACGGCAAGAACCTGCCTACCCTGCCTATCGCCGACAGCGACAAGGTGAAGGTGGGTGAATGGGTCATCGCAGTGGGCAACCCATTCGGACTGAACAATACGGTTACAGCCGGCATTATCTCAGCCAAGGCACGTTCGCTCGGTGCCAACGGTGTAGAGAGTTTCATCCAGACCGATGCAGCCATCAACGCAGGTAACTCGGGCGGTGCACTCGTCAACACCCAGGGCGAACTGGTAGGCATCAACGCCATGCTCTATTCTCAGACCGGTTCTTACTCCGGCTACGGTTTCGCCATTCCTACCTCTATCATGAACAAGGTGGTAGATGACCTGAAGAAATACGGCAGCGTACAGCGCGTGATGCTGAGCATACAGGGAAGCGATGTGCTGAACTATATCAACGCCCAGAAGGAGAACGGCAAGGAAGTGAACCTGGGAACCAACGAGGGTGTTTACATTGCCAAGGTTGATGAAGACGGCAACGGTGCTGAGGCAGGACTGAAGGAAGGTGACGTGATTACCAAGGTTGACGGCAAGAAGGTGACCAAGATGGCTGAGCTGCAGGAAATCCTGAACGGCAAGCGCCCTGGCGACAAGATGAGCATCACCTATCTGCGCAACAAGAAGGCAAGCACCAAGACCATCACGCTGAAGAATGCCCAGGGTAATACTTCGGTTATCAAGAGTGCCGACCTCGACGTGCTCGGCGGCAGCTTCCGCCCTATTACAGAGAGCCAGAAGAACCAGCTCAACATCAAGTATGGTGTAGAGGTAATGAAGGTGAACAGCGGCGCCCTGAAGGATGGTGGCATTTCACGCGGTTTCATCATCCAGCGCATCAACGACAACAACATCAATACGATTGATGACCTGCAGAAGGCTGTAAAGAGTGCTTCTACCAGCAAGGACCCAGTGCTCTACATCCAGGGTATATGGCCAACAGGCAAGAAGGCTTACTTCGCTGTTCCGCTGCAGAAAGACTAAGGGTAAGCGTTTGAAGAGAAACGTCTCATGATTGAGTAGTGAAAAGGCATTTTTGCTGCCAAAAAACTCAAGAAACAGACAAAAAACAATAAAATAGTAGGTATTTCTGAAAAATATCTACTATTTTTTTTGGTATTTAAACAAAAAAGTGTATTTTTGCAACTACTTAAAATTTGATGCCAGCATGAGACAATTAAAAATTACTCAGTCAATTACGAATCGCGCAAGCGCATCGTTAGAAAAATATCTTCAAGATATTGCTCATGAGGAGCTGCTCTCTACAGATGAAGAAGTGGAGCTCGCTCAGCGTATAAGAAAAGGTGACCGTAGGGCATTGGAGAGATTAACAAAAGCCAATCTCCGTTTCGTAGTGTCTGTTGCCAAACAGTACCAGAACCAGGGGATCAGTTTGCCTGATCTTATCAACGAAGGAAACGTGGGGCTTATCAAAGCCGCACAGAAGTTTGATGAAACCCGAGGCTTTAAGTTCATCTCTTACGCCGTATGGTGGATTCGCCAGAGCATTCTGCAGGCCATAGCCGAGCAGAGCAGACTTGTGCGCCTTCCGCTCAACCAGGTGGGAAGCGTTAACAAGATTAACAGAGAGATGAGTAAGTTCGAACAGGAATTTGAACGCAAACCGAGTGTAGACGAAATAGCTGACCGCATAGACTTGCCGGAAGACAAGATAGAGGACGCCATGAAGGCTACATCGACAAGTCGCCACCTGAGCGTGGATGCGCCTTTTTCTGATGATGAAGATGGCAGCATGCTCGACCTGATGGCCAATTCGGATGATCCGACCGACAATGAACTGCTGGCAGAGTCGCTGAGAGCAGAAATAGAAA
This sequence comes from Segatella copri, assembly GCA_021622245.1. GTDB lineage: Bacteria > Bacteroidota > Bacteroidia > Bacteroidales > Bacteroidaceae > Prevotella > Prevotella copri_J. The sequence goes on from JAJVTK010000017.1 coordinate 37,267, forward strand.
GACTGCTCAAGACGCTGCCGGACAAAGACCAGAAAATCATTGCTGCCTTCTATGGCATAGGAACACCTGAACTGACGCTCGAAGAAATCGGAACCAAGTATCATCTCACCAGGGAAAGAGTACGCCAGATCAAGGAAAAAACGATCAGGCGACTCCGGAACAAAACGACAGATAAACTGCTGAAGTCCTATCTGGGATAAGGAAAGATCCTGCATGACTGATGGGGCAGACAGCACAAAACAAAATAAGACAGAAAAAGAAATGAAAATTACAAAAATTGCATTAGCATCTATTGCATTAGCATGTTTCAGCTCGCTCTCTGCATCAGCCAAGAACGAAGTTAAGACTGCATACATCTTTGGATTTGCCTCGTCGTTTAATGACTCTACAGTCTATTTCACAGACGTTCAGAAGGTTGATTCTGCCTATTTCACCCGCAAGAACAAGTTTCTGGTAAGCCGCGAGAACTATTCATACCAGTTGCGCGACTATCTGGAGCAGAAAGGTGCCGGCAACCGCACGTGTATCGTGATGTTTGACTTCAACCAGAAGAAGGCTGAAAAGAAATGGAACAAGCTCTATGCAAGATACATTCAGAAGCCAAAGGCTAAGAAGGCAAAGAACGGACAGCAGATGAACGATGCGCCTAGCCCATATCAGGTGAAGACCATCAACTCTACAGATTTTCATTTTTCATCTGTTCAGCCTAACGATGAAGAGGTTGAAGAGGTAAAAGTGAAGAAGGCTAAGAAAGCCAAGAAAGAAAAGCGCAGAAAAGGCGCTAAAACTGAATAAGAATTCAAACGTTCCTTACTTCGCAAAGTAATGAGGAGAACATTAAATTAAGAAGCCATTCCCGTTTTCTGCCGAGAATGGCTTCACTTTTTTTATATCATATCATTTTCTACTTCAGATTCTGCTTGAACCAGTTTGCTATCTGGCGAAGCAGATGGTTACGGGTATTGCCACCCGAAATGCCGTGATTACGGTTCGTGTACCACAGGGTCTTGAAGTCCTTGTCTGCCTGAACCAATGCCTCAGCATATTCGAAGGTATTCTGCGGATGCACATTGTCATCTGCCAATCCGTGACAGATAAGCAACGCACCATGCTGCTGCTTTACACGCTCGATAGGGTTCACCTTGTAACCCTCTTCGTTCTCCTTAGGCGTGCGCATGTAGCGCTCAGTATAAACCGAATCATAGAAGCGGTAGCAGGTAGGAGGAGCCACAGCCACACCTGCCTTGAACACAGGACGGCCCTCGCTCATACTCATCAGCGTATTGAAACCACCATAGCTCCAACCCCAAATGCCGATATTATCCTTGTCTACATAAGGCAGAGAACCCATGTAGAGAGCTGTCTCAACCTGATCTTTCGACTCTAAATCGCCCAGACGGAGATAAGTAGACTTCTCAAACTCTGCGCCTCTACCGCCTGTTCCACGACCATCTACGCAGGCAATGATGAATCCTTCCTGTGCAAGATAATAATCGAAAGCACCGCCATTGCCCATACTGCCCGTACTCCATGAATCGAGCACCTGCTGGTTGCCCGGACCGGAATACTGGAAGAGGATGACAGGATACTTCTTGCTGGCGTCGAAATCTACAGGCTTCACCATCCAGCCGTCCAGTTTCACACCTTCGGAAGTGGTGAAAGAGAAAGTCTCGCGCTTGCCCCAATTATACTTCCGGGTCTTTTCGAGCAGCTGCTTGTTGTCTTCCAATGTCTTGATGAGCTTGCCCTTGTTGCTGCGTACGGTGAAGACATAAGGATGGCTGTAGCTACTCCAGGTATTGACGAAATAGCGGTAATCGCCCGAGAAGTAAGCCGAGTTGGAACCAGCCGCATCGGTAAGGCGCTCCACCTTTCCGTTCTTATGAGCCACGTAAACCTGGCGGTCGTGCGCATTGAGCTTGGCAGCCTGGAAATAAACATCGCCCGTCTTCTCATCCATTCCGTAGATAGAGGTAACATCATAGTTGCCCTTCTCTACCTGGCGCAGGAGCTTGCCGTTCATATCATAGAGATAGAGATGCATGAAGCCGTCGCGGTCGCTAGGCAGCAGGATGTTCTTCTTGCCCACGATGCTGTTTTCAATCACCTCTTCCTTTACAAACTTAGGCACACTCTCCTTGATGAGCATCCTGCTCTTGCCGGTGAAAGGATTGACTGCATAGAGGCGCATGTCGTCCTGATGGCGGTTCATCGTATAGACAATCAGACTGTTGGCGTCTGGCGATGTCTTGATGCGTGGATAATAGCCGTCGGAATCTACAGGCACATCGAGCGCCACGGTCTTTCCGTTCTTCATATCATAGCTCCAGAGGCTCACCTTAGAGTTGTCCTGTCCTGCCTTAGGATATTTATAGGAATACTCTCCCGGATAGTCGTGATACTCGCTATGGGTAGGATGAGAACCTTCGAACATCTGCAGAGAATAAGTCTTAACGTGCGATTCGTCGAAGCGTATCCATCCGATGGCAGTTCCATCCGCATTCCATGCAAAGGCGCGGTTGAAGCTGAACTCCTCTTCGTAAACCCAATCAGGAATACCATTGATTACCTCGTTGAACTTACCGTCGCGGGTAATCTGGGTTTCCTTTTCTCCATCGGTAACAAAGAGATTGTTATCCTTTACGAAGGCGATGTGGCGTGAATCAGGCGACCAGGTAGCCACCTGCTGGTTAACGCCCTGGGAAAGTTTCTTCAAACTCTTCTTGGCAATATCATATACGAAATACTCTGCCTTGAACGAGCGGCGGTAGATAGCCTCGCGATGGGTCATGATAAGCAATTTCTTGCCATCAGGACTGATTACATAACCCTCAATCTGTTCGAAGGGAGCCTTGGCTGCGTTCACATCGAAGAGGATGCTCATCTGCTTGCCCGTCTTGAACGAATAACTGATAACCTGCTTGCCATCATTGCTGATAGAAGCGTACAAATCGGTGCCATCAATAGGGTTAATACCGGTAACATAAGAGGCAGCAAACTCGCCGGAGGTAATGGCCTTCAGGTCGAGTTTATCTGCAGCTTGCATTGCTGAAACCATCATGACAGTTGCAATAAAAACTGGAAATCTTTTCATGTGTTAATCTTTATGTAATGCCTCAATAGGCGAATAATCTTCGTCCTTGAGCAGTTGTTCTACCGTTACTTTAGGGTTGCGCTTTACATAAGCGCAGATTGTCTTCACATACTTGGTCTTGAAAATCTCCTTGCCCATCGCCTTGTTGACAGCCCACATAATCTTGCCCATGTGCAGATCGCGGTCGAGCTGCGGACGGGTGTCGAACTGATCCATCGGATAGATGCTCAGCAGATAGAAGGTAAGGCAATCCGGCACAATATACTGGCGCGACATGGTGCTGCGCTGCTGCGGTGTATAGAATTTTTTGTAAAGCGGATAGTTTTCGCCCATGTATTTATCGAGCGAAATTCCTACTGAGTGCTGTCCTACTACAATGCTCTGGTCGAGAGCGCCAATCTGGGCATAGAAACAAGGCTGCTGGAGCTCCGGAATCCAACTGTTCAGACGTGAGAAGGCAGATTTCAGCTGCTCGTTGATGTCTTCCATATTGGCAAATTCTGCCTCAGCATCGGCAATAAGTGACTGCAGGGTAGAATCCTGATAGAACATGAGGAAACGGTTGCTGATATTGGCGTCGGTAATGGTGCCAAGCTGGAGCATTTTCTCTATCAGCGTACGGGTTTCTATCGGGTAATCGGTATTCATCTGCTGAAGGGCAGAGAAATCACCGGTAGTAAGATATCTGCTTTCCAATCGGTCGTAGCGCTGTACCGACAGGGGCACAGCCTCTCCTTCCTCGTTCGGCTTGAACTTAAACTCACAGGCCGAACTGAGAAGCACTATTGCTAATATGACTATATAATTAAATAACTTTTTCACGATAATTCACAAATCTTCGAGTTACGACTGCAAAAATACTAAAAATTATTTAAATTACCAAGCTTTTTTGCTAAAAAATCATACGCATTCGCAAAAAAAATGGGTTTTTCTCTTAAATTTGTTTGCAGAATAGCCAGCAATGAGCAAAACGTAAGTCATTTTTGCTCACTACTGGCTATTTGCGCAATTTTTCTGCTTATCGGATGATAAAGGAAACTGCTTATCGGATGATGACAGAAACTGAAACCTTGACCGGCTCTTCTATCTGCTTCTTCCAGGCTTTCAACCACTCATACCACTCCTTCTCGCCCTTGAAACCATAGGTTTCGTTGGCACTGGTATAAGCAAGCTTATAACTGAGTTGGCTGCCTGTAGGTTTCACCACCTGAGTATAGCAATCCTTATTGGCTGGCTGCTGACTTACCAGGGCTGACTGTGGCACATAAATGCCCAAGCCTACGGTCTCCAGCTTGTGCTTTCCATCGTCCTTGCCTGTTGGCCAGTCGCTGCCGTAACAGCCTCGCAATCCCTTGCCATCAGCAAATTCGCTGGAACCCTTTACGTTGATGAGTCCTGTAGCAAACTGATAATCAGAAACATCCTTGTTGAAGAATACATCTACATCGAAATCGCGATGACCGGCATAGATGGTGTAGCGGATGGTGGCATTGACAGGCTGCAAGCCCGGAGCCGGAACCCAACCCTTATCCACGACTTCGACGATGGCACGGAGCGGACCTTCTGAAATGACGCGCTGCTCCTGGTATTTCACGTTGTTGAACAGCACCTGGTCTTTACCGTCCCAGCCACGGAGCGCACCCAGCCCGTAGGTATTGCCTACCCAGAGGCAATCATCGCCCGAACCAGCCTGAATCTGCTCTTCTGAAGGATAGAACTGCGTATCCTGAACCACCAGTCCCTTGTTGATTTTGCCATAAAGGTCGATGGTCTGACGATGGTCAAAATAAACACGCATGGCAATCAATTCACTTTCGAAGCAGATGCCATGAGAATGGACGTAGTGATAAGGGTCCTTGGTTTTCTTATCAAACGAGATGCTGCGCAGATAAATATCCTGCCTGTTCTTAGCCAGCTTCCTGTTTCTGCTTGGCAGACAGAGTTCGGCAAAGGTACGAGCCGGATACTGTGCCTGCTCGCCCTCACGATAGAGTTGCACCTGATAGGTCTTGGTTTCTTTCTTGCCCAAATCGGCAAGGAAACAGAGTTCATCGTTGGTACAATCGCGGTTGGTGTCATCGAGCTGTGAAGGAATCTCCTTACCGTCAACGGTTACTACAGCGCGCTGAATGTCGCCGATAGCTCCCAACTTGCTGAGATCTACCACCACCGGAGCATCGGTTCTTGCCACCTTGGAAGGATTGGAAACCGACACCTGGAAATTAGCCTGCGCCTGGGCTGACAGAACGATCAGCGAAACCAGCGCCATCATCATTTGTTTTTTCTTCATAGATTTTTATTTTTAAGTTTTGTTCTATTATTGTCTACAACTGCGAGAAGAGTTTCTTGCCCTTGGCGTAATATTGCCAGATGATAGAGAGATTGTAAACCTGCGGAATCTCCTCCTTCACCCTACCCGCCTGTATCTTTCTGCGATCTTCGTCAAACTCATGTTTCCATGCCTTGAAAGCCCTGCGCGCCTTGAAGATAGCCTTGAAGTCACCCCAGTTGCGATTCAGAACCAATGTCTCGAAAGCAGCAAGGTAATCCAGAAATCTGCGCATACGCATTACATGAGTCAACTCCGTATCAGTCAGATTCTTATAAAGCATGGTTAAATTATTTCTGAAATTCAAATAAGTCTTCATCGGATTGCTTTTCGGCAGGGTTCCACCACCCACATGATAAACCTCACTCTCAGGAATGCAGTAGATTTTTCTGCCCATCAGACGCAAGCGCCAGCAAAGATCTATCTCTTCATTATGGGCAAAGAAACGGCCGTCTAAACCGCCGGCAGTCCAATAATCCTTTGAGCGGATCATCATACAGGCACCCGTAGCCCACAAGATTTCCTGCTGGTAATCATACTGCCCGTTATCGCGCTCTACCGTATCAAAGATGCGGCCACGACAGAACGGATAGCCGTATTTGTCGAGGAATCCGCCGCAAGCGCCAGCATACTCAAAGCTGTCCTTATCGTATTCCGCAAGCAGCTTAGGCTGGCAGGCAGCCACCTGCTGATGCGAATCCATAAACTCGATGAGCGGTGTAAGCCAATGATGCGAAACCTCCACATCGCTATTCAGGAGCACGTAATATTCTGCATCAATCTGCTTCAAAGCACGGTTATAGCCTTCAGCAAAGCCGAAATTCTGCTCCAGCACGATGGTCTTCACCTGAGGAAACTGAGTCTCCAGAAGGTGCATCGAACCATCAGAAGAAGAATTGTCTGCCACCCATATTTCAGCATCCTGACGGGAATATTCGATGACATTCGGAAGATACTTTGCCAGCATCTTCTGACCATTCCAGTTTAATATAACGATTGCTACTTTTGCCATATTTATTGTAAACTCTTTAATCTGTTATTCAGGAGATTGGTAAACTCATAGTTCTTGAGTCCCCATTTGGGAGCAACCAGCAGTTCTTTGGGCGACTGACTGACGAAGCGCTCCAGCACCAAATCCTTTCTGAGCAGACGGATGTATTTCACGATGACATCAATATATTCCTCTACCGTGTAAACATGGAAGGGATGCTCAGCATATTCCTGTGCCAGTCGGGTGCCCCTGATAATCTGCATCTGATGAATCTTGAGAATATCAAGCGGCAAGGAAGAGATGAGAGGAGCCTGGCGCAGACTTTCTTCCGCATCTTCTCCCGGCAAACCGATGATGATGTGGCCGCCCGTAAGGATTCCCCTGGCATGAGTACGCTCCACAGCACTACGGCAACAGGCAAAATCATGTCCGCGGTTGATGCGCTTCAAGGTTTCATCATTGGCACTCTCAATGCCGTATTCCACCAGCACGAAGGTTCGGCGGTTCAGTTCTTCCAGATAATCAAGCAATTCATCGCTCACACAATCCGGACGGGTTCCGATAACGATTCCCACCACATCTTCCACCTGCAAAGCCTCTTCATACATCTGCCTCAGTTGCTCCACCTTGGCGTAAGTATTGGTGTAAGCCTGGAAATAAGCCAGATATTTCATATCAGGATACTTCCTGCTGAAGAAAGCCTTTCCCTCCTCCAGCTGTTCGGTAATCGACTTTTTCCGGTCGCAATAGCTGGGATTGAAGGTGCGGTTGTCGCAATACGTACATCCGCCACTCGAAATCCTCCCATCTCTGTTAGGACAGGAGAATCCCGCGTCTATCGAAATCTTCTGAACACGGAAATCAGGAAACTGCTTCCTGATCCATGTTCCAAAATCGTTGTAATACATTGAAACTTTGAACTTTGAACTTTGAACTTTCACATATCAGGAAGTTAAAGGAGTTAAGGAAGTTAAGGAGTTAAGACGTATGTCTTGCTGCTTAAAAAATACGCCAAAAGACTATTGTCTTAACTCCTCAGCGACCGTAGGGAGCGATAACTCCTTTAACTCCTTTAACTCCTAAACTTGCGAAACTTAAACTATTAACTATCAACTAAAGAAGCTCTCCCTTCAGCGCCGTCTTATCGTGATTGAAATCACCCAGACGAACCTTGATGAGCTGGTTGTCGTATTCTTCCTTAGCGAGGGCTGGCGAAAGTTCTACGCGGACATAGTTCTTGGTGAAACCATGCATTGCCTTGCCTCTTGGCGCCTTTTCGAAGAGAACCTCAGCCTCTGTACCGATGTATTGAGCATAGAATTCCTGCGTCTTCTGATCGCTCAACTCCAACAGTCGCTTAGAACGCTTCTTCTTCTCCTTCTCGTCAACCACATACGGAATCTTCAAGGCAGCCGTGCCCGGACGCTCAGAATAAGGGAAGACATGGAGCTGGGTAACAGGCAGACTCTTCAGAAACTCATAGCATTCTTCAAAACACTCCGGAGTTTCGCCGCGACAGCCTACCATCACATCAACACCGATAAACGCATCAGGCATTTTCTCCTTGATAAGATTCACCTTATGGGCGAAGAGCGCCTTGTCGTAACGGCGATGCATCAGCTTGAGCACCTCATCGCTTCCGCTCTGCAGAGGAATGTGGAAATGAGGCATAAAAGCACGGCTCTGGGCACAATATTCTATGAGATCATCATCACAGAGATCAGGCTCCAGACTCGAGATGCGGTAGCGCTTGATTCCTTCTACCTGATCCATCGCCTTGACGAGGTCGAGGAAACGCTCATGGGTAGTCTGTCCGAAATCACCGATATTCACACCGGTAATGACGATTTCCTTACCGCCTTCAGCAGCCGCCTGCTCACATTGAGCCACAAGCGACTGGATGCTCGGGTTGCGCGAATTGCCTCGGGCAAATGGAATGGTACAATAGGTGCAATAATAATTGCAGCCGTCCTGCACCTTCAGGAAATAACGGGTACGGTTGCCACGCGAGCATGATGGCTGGAAGGTCTTGATTTCCTTCGTCTTCACGCTATAATGCTGATGAAGTGCCGCTGCATCACCGTTCTGAGAGGTTACCGCATCGCTGTTCTGAGAACTTTCCGCATCGCCGTTCTGAGGAGTCTGAGCAGCCAATCCGTTTTCCTGAGCAAATTTCTGCGCCCATGCATCGCTGAGATATTGAATCAAGTGCGCCTTCTCGTTAGCACCCAACACGAGGTCTACACCCTCTATTTTGCTGACATTCTCAGATTCGAGCTGCGCATAACAGCCCGTCACGATAACGAATGCGCCCGGATTGTTTCTCACCATCCGGTGGATAGCCTGACGGCATTTATGATCGGCAACTTCTGTTACCGAGCAGGTGTTAATCAGACAAATATCAGCTTTCTCCCCCTTTTTAGCAGTAATGACGCCCATATCTTCGAGCATTTTGCCAAAAGTGGAAGTTTCAGAGAAGTTGAGTTTGCAGCCTAGCGTATAGTAAGCTGCCTTTTTACCTTGGAAGGCACTTGAATCTATCATAAATTATCTTTTCTAAAATTCTAAAAGGTAACCTAAAAAAAATGAAACATAGTCTCTATAAAACGAAAAAGCCGCTAGACCGAAGTCCAGCGGTTGTTTCTCTCATTTTTTCGTTCGCAAGTAATTTCAAATTACTTAGCAGAATCAGCAGCAGCTGTATCAGCAGCAGCAGTGTCAGCAGCAGTTGTATCTACCTGAGCTGTGTCAGAATCAGCAGAAGCTGTGTTCTGAGCTGTTTTGTTACCACATGATGCGAAAGAGATAGCTGCGATAGCTACGAACATAAAAACTAATTTCTTCATTTTCTTTGCTTTTTTAAAATCTGTAAAACAATCATTTGTTCTTTTGAACGATGCAAAGGTAAGCATTTTTTTGATACGTTGTTCTTTTTTTTGCGATTTTTTTTTAGGCGTTTTTGTAACAAAATTACAAATCGCTATAAATCAGCCACTTACAAAGTGCTAACAAAGGTTAAAGTTTTTGGTGTGCTCGGAAACAGCCTAATTTTAACACTTTTCGGTGTTTTTTAGCGTAACAAGGGTGCGCGCCAACACCTCTTCAGAGCAGCACTATATACATATAATAAGGTACGCGCGCGAGGGAAAGAACAGAAACTTTTTCTGCCAGAGAGAGAAGATTTTCTGCAGGAGAGAGAAGATTTTTCCAAGAAATCGAGCCCAAAAGCTTTGATTGACGAGAACTTTTTCGTAACTTTGCACTCAAAACAAAGAAACAACAGACAGAAAATGATACAGCTAAAAGAAAATCGGGGCATTCCCCGCAGCATTCTCCTGATGATGGCAATCGTCGCAGGACTCACCGTAGCCAACTGCTACTACAATCAGCCGCTTCTCGAACTCATCCGCCACGACATGGATATTACCGAGCAGAAGGCTAACCTCATCACCGTCATTACCCAGATAGGTTATGCGCTGGGGCTGTTCTTCCTCATCCCCTTGGGCGACATGCTTTCGCGCAAGAAACTCATCCTTGTCAATATGACCATTGCGGCAGTGATGGCTATCGTGATGGCTGCAGCGCAAAACGTATGGATGCTCTGGGGAGCTTCCCTGCTGATTGGAGCCTGTTCGGTGATTCCGCAGTTCTTCATTCCGATAGCCGGACAGTTCTCGGAGCCCAAGAACAAGAGCCGGAATATGGGCATTGTACTCTCCGGACTGCTGACGGGCATTCTTGCCTCACGAGTCATCAGCGGCTACATCGGCGAATGGCTGGGATGGCGGGAGATGTTTATCATAGCTGCCTTCGTGATGGTGGTTTGCATGGGAATCATGCTGCTGATGATGCCTGAAATGAAGCGCAACTATGTAGGAACCTACAGAGGACTGATGACCACGATAGCAGAAATTTTCTTTTTCCATTCTTCTGTCCGCATCTACTCCATCCGTGCAGCCTTCGGGTTCGGCAGTATGATGGCAATATGGTCTTGTCTGGCATTCCATCTGGCGCAGCCACCTTTCAGCGCAGGAAGTGATATGGTAGGAATGCTCGGACTTTGCGGAATCATGGGAGCCGTTGCTGCCAGTGGTGTAGGAAAACTGGTTCCTAGGTTTGGCATTCGAAATTTCAGTCTGTTCGGAGCAGGAATGCAAATCATCGCCTGGGGAATAGCCTTGCTTTTCGGCGATACTTATGCCGGACTCATCGCAGCCATCATCCTGGTTGACATCGGTCTGCAATGTCAGCAGCTCAGCAATCAGAGTGGTTGTCTGCAGGAGGTTCCGCAGGCTTCCAACCGCGCCAACACCATCTTCATGACCAGCTATTTCATCGGTGGCTCGCTCGGCACTTTCTGCGCCGGTTACGTCTGGACGCAAGCCGACTGGTTAGGCGTCTGCATCGTAGGAATCGCTTTCGCCATGATTTCCCTGCTTATTACGCTAAACTGCAAGAAATAAAACACAAAAAGAGATTATATTCTCCTTGTCTTTAGGGAATATAATCTCTTTTTTATTCAAGTTTCGCAAGTGAGGGAATTGATTGAAGTTAAAGAAGTTATCACTTCCCTTAACTTCCTCACATGCTTCAACTACATCTTTTCATCACCATACATTTCCGTCCACCAGGAAGCATCATCCTGCAACCACTTGGCAAACCAGGCAAAGATGGTGTTCTGCCATTTCAGTCGCTTCTCGTAGTCGATGATGTGATGATCCTGACCATCTACCAATACCATCGCCGTAGGACGGCCAAGAAGTTTCAGAGCCGTATAGAGCTGGATGCTCTCGCCCACAGGCACATTATTATCTGCCGTGCCGTGAACAAACAGCAGCGGAGTATGAATCTTGTCGGCATTATAGAGCGGACTCTGATCTACAAAGAGATGCTTGTTGGTCCAAGGATATTCGTTCGCCATAGAAACTTCGCTGTAGCTGTAGCCCCAATAGCCCTCACCCCAATAGCTGGTGTGGTCGCTGATGCCTGCATGCGAGATGGCGGCTGCAAAGAGGTCGGTCTTGGTCTGAAGATACTGAGTCATGAATCCGCCGTAGCTGGCGCCGATGCAGCCAATCTTCTTGCGGTTTACGAAAGCATGCTCATCGCAGAAAGCCTGGGTGCTGGAGATGATGTCTTCTGCCACTCCCTCGCCTGCCGTATCTACATGGCGGGCTGAGAATTTCTGACCGAATCCGGTGGCTCCACTAGGATTCACAACCAGCACTACATAGCCCATCGCCGCATAAACATGATGAGGATAACGGCTCTGGAACATGCGGCTCGTAGGACTGCAACCACCATAATAGTTTACTACCATCGGATACTTCTTGGCTGCATCAAAATGAGGTGGCAGATAGTAGCGGCAGCAAAGCGTATCGCCCCTTGAATTAACAAAATTCCAAGCCTTGCATTCGCCCAGTTCAACATCCTTCAGTTCGCGCGCACTCAAATCGTCAACCAATTGCGATTTCAGCGCCTTCGTATTCATCTTATAGAGTCTGTCGGCATTGGATGCACTCTGACCGGAGAAAGCCATTTCTGCTGCAGAAGAGGCAATGGAGAAACTCTTGATGTACTCTTCAGGAGTCTTGAGAAGCGTAAACTTGCCCGATTTCGGATTGAGCTGGAAGAGATGTACGCAGTCTTTATCTTCGGCTGTAAAATAGATATTTCCATCAGCCTTGCTCCATTCCGTGCTCAGCACATTCGGATTGAAATCCCTGGTCAGCGGACGAACCTTCTTATCTGCCAAGGTCATCAGATAGAGCTGGGTGTCGATCATGCTAGGCGTCTGTCCTTCTTCCACATTCTTTCCAATGCCGTTGAAAGCTTCTGGCGAAGCACTGACGAGAATGCTCTTGCCATCTGGCGAGAACTGGGCGCTGTTCAGAAATTCGCCCTTTTCTATCAGGGTTTCTACCTTTGGCGTTGTGGCTGAAGATGCATTCATACTGCCCAAATCCAGGCGGTAGAATGATGTCAGGGTTGTAGGACGCTTGGTGAGTCGCTCCTCTCCCTTTCCTATCAGCAGATAACGCGAATCGGCAGAAATATCCATCAGATAGATGTTGTGGTAACCGAAGGTGAGCGGCTGAAGAATGCCCGATGCAAGGTCGTATTTGGCGAGATTGCTGCGCTCGCGCCAGCCAGGCTGTCTGTCTTCCGGTTCTTTTACATCATAAACTTGCGGATCCTTTTTTCTGCCTTCAGTAGTGAGCGTATAGATGAGCGTTTTTTCATCGGGTGTAAACTGGAACCAGCCTTCAGGAAGATTGCTTGCCAGCACTTCGCGCTCCATCGTCAACGGATTGATGGTGATGAGTTGCAATGTGCCATCCTGCTTTTCTTCTCCGGCAATACTGCTGTCGCTCGCCTTCTGCGTGAAATACAGTTTATTGCTTGAAGGCATCCATTTCACGCTCTCCTCAAATGTAGCCATCAGTCTGTTAGTCTGAGAGTTGCGCAACTCACTAATGCTATGGTTATTACCTTTTCTATCTACCCAGGTTTTCCGAACTACGATAAACTTTCCGTTTGGCGAGATAGAAACACTCGGATAGTTGGGCGCACAAATCACATCATAGATATTATAGGCGCGCTTGGCTGCCGCATCGCCTACAGAAAGCGGAGCACCATCGGCTGCGGTAACGGTCAACTTGATAGATTTCTTATCAGAAGATGCATTCTTCCGGGTAAGATATTTGATGACAACCGTATGCTGCGAAGGAGTCAGGATGGTTTCAGCCTTATCGCCGTTCACCTCTACCTGTTCGCCGTCAACAAACAGGCGGTATTGCTCCAATCCTTCTACCGCGATGGTTGCTTTGGTGCGCTGGGTGTTAGAAACGCAGAAAGAAGCCAGATGGAGCGCATCCTGCTTGTCGGCAAGGAGTTGGGCTGCACTCACCTCCTTACCCTTATTTAATAAGGTGAAAGACAGCGGCGAATCGAGCAGCTGCTTAAGGTCGAACGCTTCGCCCTTGATGTTCACACTGTCAGCCATCCAAGGCTGTGCTACGGCATAGGGGCCTGCATATTTCAGCGTTTTCACCTCTATGGTTTCGGCACTGGCAGAGATTGAAGCCATCAGGGCAGCTGCCAGCAGTCCGCTTTTTGTTGTTTTCAGAATCAGTTTATTCATAAATGTCCTTATTTTGATTTTGGTGCGAAATTACAAATAAAAATCGAGATAAACGAATGTTTCTGTTACAAATTGCTCTTTTTGTTGCATTTTTGCCATACAATTGTTATCTCTACGTTAATCGGACGAACCTGTAGGTTATTGTTGGGTTAAACCCCTCTCCAACGAGTTGCAATGCATAAAAAGCATTCGCAACTCGTTTTTTTTTATGCGATTTATTGTCTATTTGATTTCTTTTTTGTACTTTTGCACGCAAAAATATCACATAAAATAACAGAATAATGAAGAAACAGACTCAAGCTATTCATTTGGAATATGAGCGCCGCGATGCATACGATTCGCTGAGCGTGCCAGTATATAACACCCTTGCCTACGAATTCGACAATGCTGCCGTCATGGCAGAAGCATTCACCGACAAGATCAAGGCTCCTGATTATTCGCGCGTAGAGAACCCTACGGTAACCAACCTGGAGCGCCGTGTGGCAGCCCTTACCGATGCGGCTCACGCCACCGCATTCAATTCAGGAATGGCGGCCATCAGCAACACACTCATGGCGTTGGCTGCACAAGGCAAGAACATCGTTACCTCAAAGCATCTCTTCGGCAACACCTATGCGCTGCTCGTTGCCACTCTGCGCCGTTTTGGCGTAAAGGTGCGCTTGCGCGATTTGACCAATATCGAAGCGGTAAGAGAGGCCATTGATGATGACACCTGCTGCGTATTTCTCGAAATCCTGACCAACCCACAGTTGGAGGTTGCCGACCTGAAGGCAATCTCTGAAGTGGCACATGAAAAAAATGTACCTTTGGTGGTAGATTCTACCGTGATTCCTTTCACACAATTCTCGGCAAAGAGTCTGGGAGTGGATATTGAGGTGGTTTCCAGCTCTAAATATGTAAGCGGTGGTGCTACTTCGCTCGGCGGTCTGGTCATCGACTACGGCACTCCTTACAACGGCGATTTCGCCAAGCGTCTCTATGGAGAAATGCTCTTCAATTTCGGTGCCTATATGACTCCACAGGTGGCTTATATGCAGACCATCGGACTCGAAACGCTCGATGCTCGCTATCGTGTGCAGAGCAGCAACGCCCTGGAGCTTGCCAAGAAACTCCGCTCTCTGCCACAGATAAAATATGTAAACTATGTGGGTTTGGAGGATAATCCTTACCACGAATTGGCGCAGCGCCAGTTTGGAAAAACTGCGGGAGCCATGATCTGCATCGACCTGGAGAGCAAGGAAGCCTGCTTCAGTTTTCTGAACAATCTGAAGCTCATCCATCGCGCCACCAACCTCTTCGACAACCGTTCGCTCGCCATTCATCCGGCAAGCACCATCTTCGGAGCATTCTCTGAGAGCATGCGCAAGTCGATGGACGTGAAAGACACCACAATCCGATTGAGCATCGGCTTGGAAGATGTGGATGATCTCTTCGAAGACATCAAGCAGGCCGTTGATAGTTTATAATTGATAGTTTATAGTTAATAGACTCAAAGTAAAATGTACAATTTCGATAAAGTCATAGACCGTTCGGGCAGCGACGACCTGAAACATGGCGCCTTGTTGCCTCGTTGGGGACGAGATGATCTGCTGCCACTCTGGGTAGCTGATATGGATTTCGAGACCCCATCTTTCATTACAGATGCCCTTAAGGCACGTCTGGAACACTCTCTTTTCGGCTACACGATGGAGCCGGAAGATTACCTGCCTAGCATCATCGACTGGGTTCGCGACCACCACCAGTGGGATGTGAAGCGAGAGTGGATAAGATTCATTCCTGGTATTGTTAAAGGCATCGGACTCGTGGTGAATGTCTTCACCCAGCCTGACGAAAAAGTCATCATCCAGCCACCCGTTTATCACCCATTCCGCCTCACCCCAGAGGGTAATGGCAGAGAGGTGATCTTCAATCCGCTGAAGATGAGGGAAGATGGATATTACGAGATGGACTTCGAAAACCTCGAGAAGGTTTGCGATGAGAAATGCAAGATTCTCATTCTCTGCAATCCTCATAATCCGGGCGGTATTACCTGGAGCAAGGAAACCCTGCAGCAGCTTGCCGACTTCTGCTATGAGCACCATCTGCTCGTTATCAGCGATGAGATTCACGCGGATATGGCGCTCTTCGGACACAAGCACATCCCGTTTGCTTCGGTTTCAGACAAGGCACGCAATATCAGCATCACCTTCCAGGCTCCTTCCAAGACCTTCAATATAGCTGGAATTGTGAGCAGCTACGCCATTATTCCAAACGAAGAAATTCGCAGGAAATTCTATCCTTGGCTGAGTGCCAACGAACTGGATGAGCCAACCCTCTTCGCTCCAATCGCCACCATCGCCGCTTTCCGCAAGGGTGAGGAATGGAGAAAGAAGATGCTTGCCTATATAGAGGAAAACATCCGATTCGTAGAGGATTACTGCCGTGAACATATTCCGGGCATTCGTCCGTTGCGTCCACAGGCTTCCTTCCTCGTATGGCTCAACTGCCGTGATCTGCATCTTTCTCACGATGCACTTCTCGACCTATTCATCGACAAGGCGCATCTGGCATTGAATGATGGAGAGATGTTCGGTCCTGGCGGAGAAGGATTCATGCGATTGAATGTAGCTGCACCAAGAAGTATTATCAAACAGGCTTTGCAGCAGCTGGAAGAGGCTGTGAGCCAACTCTAGATATTTTTAAAAAAAATAGCCGTAACTACTGCAAATATAGTTACGGCTATTATTATAATATGGTGGAAGAATGCTTTATTCCCCCTCCATCAAATCATGAACCAGTTTGATTTCGTAATATTCAATACCAGCTCCCAAAGCTTCCTTTATTTCGCTAAAATGCTCCAATTCAGGATGAGCCTTCATGAAATCACAGATTTTCTTTTCATGGGCACTAGAAATCAGCGCCCGCAGTCCAATCTTTCCTTCTTTCACATAAGGAGTAAGATGACCAATAATGGTACCTTTGGTATAACCCCGCTTAGCAGCAATCTGATCTACCGTCATTCCCTGCATATAGAAATCATAACTTACCTCCTTCGAAGCGACTTTCGGCACCTTCGGTTCATTCGGTTTCTTCTGTCTCCTTGACTTTCTGCCCGAACCGCTATCTGATGAGGCATCTGCATCCAACAGCAAGAACTGCGCCTTCTTTTTCAGATAATCTGTTACCGTGAATTCGGCACTACATTCATACTTCAAAAGCCGTTCTTTTAATTTTACATCCTCTGAGAAAACAGAGAAGCGGTCTTCAAACTGTTTCCTAGCCACCTTGTTGTCTGTATCAAGATTCGACTTTCTGATTAAATCACTCAGAATGCCTATTTTGTCAAGAAAATACATAGCTCCCTTATGAATACGGTCTTGCAGCTCAGCCTGTCTTACATCAGGATTTCGGGCAAGCATACCCGTATACTGCACACGGAATTTATCCGACACGGCTATCAGACTCTTCAGCACCACCTGCAGCTTCTGATACTCGCTTACCACGCGCGGATATTTACCATTAAAGAACTCAACCAGGCAGCGCATCAGATGCTCATAGCTGGCTCTGATGGAATAAAAATCGAAGAGTTCGCTGATGCAATAAATGATGTATTGCAGCTCCAGACTGCTGATTTGCTCCTGACTAGGCGCAGCAAGCTGGCTGGTGAATGCATCCACCGTCTGGCTGCTGATAATGGCTCCGCGAGAAAGCGGTTGACTGAGCACCATGCCCTCCAAAGTCTTGCAGCGGCTCAGCGCCACATAGGTCTGACCATGGGTAAAAGAATGAGAAGCATCGATGATGGCATGTTCGAAAGTAAGTCCCTGACTCTTGTGGATAGTTATCGCCCACGCCAGACGCAGAGGATACTGCATGAATTTTCCTTCCACCGTTTCCTCTATCTCCTTGGTTTTCTCGTTCAGCGTATATTTCGCATTGGTCCACTCCATTTTCTCCAGGTCAAACTCCTCGCCCGAATCCTTACTGCGAACGGTAATCTTGCTGCCGTCTTCATCGGTCCTAACCCCTATCACCTCGCCTATCATACCATTATAAAAGCGGTGCTGCGGGTCGTTCTTGATGAACATCACCTGTGCTCCCGGCTTCAATGTGAGTTTGAAATCGGCAGGATAAGATGTTTCAGGGAAATCGCCCTCTATATCTGCTGTAAAAGAAAATGACTGCGCAGGCAAGGCAGCAAGCTGCTGTTCGTTGATATACTGGGCAGGTGCATTATGGGTGGTAAGCCTGATATAATTGCCCTCCTTAGGTGGTACAAAATTTGGAACATAGCGCTGGTTCAGAGTCTGCAGCGTAGCTTCAGAAGCCTTGTTCTCCCTAATCTGGTTGAGCAGCGAGATAAACTGTTCATCCTGCTGCCTGTACACCTTTTTAAGTTCGATGGTGAGATAACCCACCTGCTTCAGAGCGTTGCTGCTGAAGAAGAAAGGAGTATCATAATGCTGCCCTAAAAGATGCTCTTCCTGTGGCGTAACCACGGGTGCCAGCTGCTGCAAATCGCCTATCATCAGGAGCTGCACACCACCGAAAGGCAAATCGTGGCGCTTGCGATACTGGCGAAGCACAGAATCTACAGCATCGAGCAGATCGCTGCGCACCATACTGATTTCGTCGATAACGAGCAGGTCGATACTGCGGATGATATTGCGCTTGAGCTTGCTGAACTGATAGCGTTTCTGTTCGCCGCTGCCAAAGGTCGTGCCCGGCACGTATGGCGAGAAGGGAAGCTGGAAGAACGAATGGATGGTCATTCCTCCGGCGTTGATGGCTGCAATGCCCGTAGGAGCAAGCACAATCATTCGTTTGGGTGACAGTTCTTTCAATCGCTTGAGGAAGGTTGTCTTACCTGTGCCCGCCTTTCCGGTAAGGAAGAGGTTGGCATTTGTCTTTTCTATGATATTCCATGCCAGGATGGATTCTTCGTTCATTTCCATACAGCTTCTTTTTTGTACCAGATTTTATACCAGAACTAGATTTCTTCTTATATTCAGATCTAGATTTCTTCCGTGATTTCGCTCATCTCCTTACGCTTCTTCTCAGCGCATGGACAGTCTTCAGCAATATGACCTACAGGGATAATTACCACCGCCTCATAGCCCTCACGCGGAAAGAACTGCTGCATCTTCGCCGTATCGTAATTGCAGACCCAGCAGGTGCCTAGTCCCTTTTCGGTGGCAGCCAGACAGAGATGCTCTGCCGCTATCGCCACATCAATATCGCCATGCGGTTTCTCATCATATCTGCGCACCCAGTTCTCATTCACGTTTTTCATACCTATCATATATATAGGAGCCGTCTTGAACCATTCGCGGTCGTAGCAATCCTGCAGTTTCTTCTTCGCCTCTTCCGAGCGCACGATGAGCCAGCGCCAAGGCTGCCTGTTCACTGCCGATGGTGCCAGGCGCACACACTCCATGATATAGTCCAGATCCTCCTGGCTCACCGCCTCCGGAGTAAACTTGCGAGCCGAAAAACGCTCCTGGCTCAATGCCAACATGTTATTCTTATCATTCATATCGTTCAGTTTTATGATGTTTCAATACTAGCTTATGACCACAAAGGTAAGAATAAATCACGAAACGACAAAAAAACTTGAATGAAAAACTATCGTTTTCGGATTATTTTTTGTATTTTTGCACATCAAAACAGGATTTCTGGTGATAACAAGAGGTGTTAATGATAAGATATGATAGGACTGGCAGACTGCAACAACTTCTACTGTTCGTGCGAGCGAGTGTTTCGCCCCGACCTGACAGGAAAGCCCGTGGTTGTATTGAGCAACAACGACGGGTGCGTCATCGCACGCTCTGAAGAAGCCAAGGCATTGGGCTATAAGATGGGCGACCCGTTCTATCAGGTGAAGGAAAAACTGGAGGCTGAAGGAGTGGCTATCTTTTCGAGCAACTATACGCTCTACGGTTCGCTCTCCAACCGCGTGATGTCGATGCTATCCCATTATTCCCCACGCATCGACCAATACTCTATCGATGAGAGTTTCTTCGAGGCAGACGAATCAATGGCGAAAGTTTTCTTTCGGGAGCATGCGGAAGACCATCCTACTTTGTTCAATAAAATGACAATAGACGAGCCATCAGAAAAGCCCGATAGCCTGCTCCATCGCTATGGCTCCAAAATATCGGCAGATGTACTTCGGGCTGTTGGAATCCCGATATCCGTAGGCATTGCAGAAACGAAGACATTGGCGAAAATCGGCTCTAAATTCGCCAAGAAATACAAGGGTTTCCAAGGCTGCTGCCTCATCGACACGGATGAACGGAGACACAAGGCGCTGTCTCTCTTCCCCGTAGAAGATGTATGGGGAATAGGCAGGCAGATAGCCAGAAAGCTCGATTACATGGGCATCAGGACCGCCGCTCAGTTTGCCGACAAGAAAGAAAGTTGGGTCCGCAGCCATTTCAATATCACCACCCTAAGAACATGGAAAGAACTGAATGGCGAAAGCTGCATCAGCATCGAGGAATTGCCGCAGAAGAAGAGCATCTGCACCAGCAGGAGTTTTGCCAACAAGGGCATTACCGACAAAAATGTGATAGAAGAAGCCGTGGCTAATTTCGCTGTACGTTGTACAGAAAAATTAAGGAGACAAGGTAGCGTATGTCAGGGCATCACGGTGTTCGCATGGACTTCCCGTTTTAACGAGCATGTGCCTGAATACACCATCCACGATTCCCTCACCCTGCCCATCGCCACCAATGCGCAGGAAGAAATAGTAGGTGCTGCCCTCAGCATTCTCCGGGCTAAATACCCGAAACCGATGGCAGACAGCAGGCCCGATTGCCCCGACATGTCGTTTCACTTCAAGAAAGCTGGCGTTATCCTGTGGCAAATCTCACCCGACCATCCTCGCCAGCAAGACCTCTTCGACCCCATCGACAGAAGCAAGCAAAAAAAGCTGATGGAGGCTATCGACGCCATCAACCGGAAGAATGGTTATGGCACCATACGCCAGGCCATACAAGGCACAGACTGCCGATTCGACCTGAAACGCAAGTACATGTCGAAGCAGTTTACCACGAACATCCATGATATTCTGAAAGTAAAAACTCAATGAGAAGCAGAATAAGCCCATTCTAAAGCAGAATAAGCCCATTCTAAAAATGAGCTCCATAAATAAGAAAAACAAGATGAATAAGAATAACGACAACAAGATAAAACTGACATTTCACCCTGCGGAATTCGGAACAAAGATGCCTATTCCGCTGGCAGAGCAAAGCGTAAAGGCAGGCTTCCCTTCGCCGGCACAAGACTATATGGAGGGAGAGATAGACCTCAACGATATTCTGGTTCGCCATCGTGAGGCCACCTTCTACGTGCGCATATCTGGCGACAGCATGCAGGATGCAGGCATTCTGGACGGTGATCTCGCTGTAGTTGACCGGCAGATAGAACCCTCAAACGGCAATTTCGTCATCGCCTTCGTAGATGGCGAATTCACCATCAAGCAGTTCAAGATGGATGAGAGCGGCACCTTCGGCTGGCTCATCCCATGGAACAAGAACTTCTCCCCTATCAGGGTAGATGAAACCAACCGATTCATGATTTGGGGCGTGGTTACCTATGTGATTCATCAGATTGCGGAATGATTCATCTGATTGCGGAATAACTCTTAAAAATAAAAAACTCGGGATGCTTCTAACCTGAAACATCCCGAGTTTTTGATATCCTTCTTAATTTATGTCTTACTATTGTCTTTTATGCTTCCTGCTTCTTATACCCCACAAGTCCGTACCAAAGGATAACGAACTCGCAGAAGAGAGGAACGAGCCAGGTGAACTGCCACGAACCGATATAATCGGCAAGCAAACCCTGAAGCACAGGGAATACTGCACCACCGAAAACTCCCATCATAAACACGCCCGAAGCCTTGGAAGTATATTCCTTCAAGCCATCCACCGCCAAAGTAAAGATGCAACTCCACATCACACTATGAAATAATCCCACAGCAGCCATCAGCCAGAGATTCTCGGTAAACATGGAAACAGACATCAATACGATTGCCGCCACCGTAACGGTGATGAGCATAGGGCGAGGTGCCACGTTCTTCAAACCGGCAGAAACCATTCTGCCAATCATGAATCCACCCCAATAGAGTGTGGCAAGAAGGGCTGGAGAAAAATCGTAACCATGTCCCATCAGATCCATTGCATGGAGATTCATATTGTTGCCGATTCCCACCTCGGTTCCCACATAGAAGAAGATGGTAATCACACCATATTTCAAATGACGGAACGACCAGATGCTGCGTTTCTTCGCATTTCTGGAATCATCAAAAGGAGTTGTCTTTCCTTCAGATTCCACATTTTGAGTCTCCTCTCTCGTACCCTCAATGTCTGGAAGATTCGCCTTGGAAGTGCTCCATGTTGTAAAGGCAATGATGAGCATCATTACCAGGAATGGAATGGTGAGCTGGTCGGCAGAAACACAATCCAGGGACACACCTGCAAACATCACGCCCGTTACGAAGAATGGAGCGATGGTAGTTCCGAAAGAATTCACCGCACAGGTGAAGTTCATGCGCTGCACCGGTTGGGTTCCCGGCAAAGGATAGGCAGCAATGTAAGGATTGATCACCACCTGAAGCATTGCCGCTGACGTACCCATCAGATAAGAACCGAAAAGGAAAACGAAATATCCGAATGGTACGAAATCCTGCGAGAGATGCACGCCTGCCCCACCCCAATATTCAGCAATCAGCGCCGAAGCAAGATAGAAGGCAAGTCCCAGCACCATTACCAGCATCGAACGGATGAGCGTCTTTTTATAGCCCACTTTGTTGAGCAAGCGTCCCGTCTTCGCACTATTGAGCAGATAGCCCAGGAAGAAAGCGAAGGAGATGAGCGTTGCCAGGGAGTTCTTGGTAGTGGTAACCTCCGAGAGGAAGGCTATCTTCAAGGGACCCTGACACTGACCGTTGACGGTAGTAAGGAAGCCCACTATAAAATAGATGAATGTCAGGAGTAGAAATGGTCCTGCACTCCTAAGCGTTATCGATTGTTTCATGTTTATCTAGGTTTAAATTAGAGAAAGTTACGCTATCGTCAGGTGTTTCGACGAATTAAACAATCCATAAAAACACCTGACTCTTATTTTCAAGAGTTTCTCTCTATATTACAAGATTTCATCTTCCAAAACCTTCATGGCACCCTTTGCCTTGATGTCTTCCACCATCTTCAGGTAAAGCTCTACGAAATGAGAAGCTGCCTTGAGATTAGTGCTTGTAAAGGCTGAAATGCCGAGAAAATCGAGCGCATCATCGCTATCGATGGCCTTATGGTCATCAACGGTGAGCCATGGATCTGCCACCTCGAATGCATCACCATTGTCATCTACCTGATACTTCAGATAATGACGGTAAGCAGCAAAGAGATAAGCCACACGCTTGAACTCCACATCCTGACGCTTGCCAGAAGCATCATCTGCAATCATCTTCTCCAGGTTCGGCATCACGTAAACAGGGAACTTGCTGGCACCATCGAAGCAGAGACGAGCCACCTGGTCGCTGACCATGCGGTTACCGAAGCGCTCTACCAGGCACTGCTTGTATGCCTCCAGATCAGTATCCTTTGGAGCTGGCACGTAAGGAGTAATGTCTTCATCCATAAAGGCACGTACAAACTTACGGATTCTCTCATCGTGCATAGCTGCATCTACCTTGCGGTAACCGCCGAGGAAAGATGGATAAGAGAGCAATGTATGAGAAGCATTCAAGAGAGAAAGCTTCATGTTCTCGAAGGCAGTCACATCGTCGGTCATCTGAGCACCCACGGTTTCCCAAGCAGGGCGACCGGCTACAAAGTTATCCTCCACTACCCACTGGATGAAGTCCTCGCAATAAACAGGAGCCTCATCGCAGGTTCCATTCTGAGCATTCAATCGCTCGATGTCGGCAGGACGGGTAGCAGGAGTAATACGGTCAACCATTGAATTAGGGAAGGTAACGTTCTCCTCCATCCAGGCTGCAAGTTCCTTGTCCTGAGCCCCGACGAAAGTCATGAATGCCTTGCGGGCTGTATTGCCATTGTGCTGCAGATTATCGCAGGAAAGGATGGTGAGAGGGCCATTGCCTGCAGCCTTGCGGCGACGCAATCCCTCGGCAACATATCCAAAGGCTGTAACCGGCTTGGCTGGATTCTGGATATCGTGAGCCACCTGCGCATTGTCGAGCATAAATTCGCCACTCTGACGAGAGATGTTGTATCCGCCCTCGGTGATAGTGAGGGTGATGATCTTAATATCCTTAGACGCAATCTTGTTCAGAATCTGCTCCTGCTCCTCGATACCCCAATAGAGTTCAACGAGCGCACCCAACTGATAAACCTGGATGCTGTCGTCGCGTCCACATACGGTAAGGGTGTATTCGCCGTCCTGTTTCTTCAGGGCGTGGTAGAGGCGCTCATCACCCGGGAGAATCATTGCTCCACAGATACCCCAGTTCTGCTGGGTATTGTTCTCGAGGAGCATATTGGTCATAAACTCCAGGTGAGCACGATGGAAGTTACCTACTCCGAAATGCAGGATACCTGCCTTTACCAAACTGCGGTTATAAGCATAACCTTTCACTACCTGAGTTGCATTTGCTGCGTTTGCATTTACTAAATTTGCCATAATTCTTTTATTGTTAGCTGTAAATATTAATTGTTTATTCATTTTTGGGGAAGCAAGTAGCCGAGGAGTTTCCTCAGCTATCTTATCTCCCGTTTTCGATGGCAAAGATAGTTCGTTTTTTCGAGATAAAAAGATATTTTTTTCGAAAAAACCTTGCAAACGTTCCCGCAAACGTTCCCAATTTCTGCAAACGTTTTAAATACTATTCTCCCGTAGATTCCCTACATTGCATCGAGGTCTTCAGCACCACCTGCCTGTCCTCCATCTCCGGATTGTTGATTTTCTCCATCACCAGTTCTGCCGCCTTTCTGCCCATCTCCTCCAGCGGAGGCTCCATGGTAGTAATCTGAGGAGAAACGATGGTAGATAGTTCCGTGCCCGAAAAACCAGCCACGAAGATCTCTTCCGGTACCCGCTTACCCAAAGCGCGGAGCCGATTCTGCGCACCTATCGCCAAAGTATCAGTAAAGGCGAAGACGGCATCAAATTCCACCTTATTATATATAAGGCGGTCGATGGCATCAGCTCCATCCTTAAAGGTCATTCCCGTTTTCACGATCAGCGAAGGATCAAAAAGATGGAATTTCTCCATCGCCTCACGATAACCCAAGCCTCGCTGATAGGCATTGTAAATGTCGTCGGGTCCCTGCAGATAGACGATGCGCTTCCTGCCCAGGCGAATTAGATGTTCCACCATGAAATAAGAATCAACATTATCATCCACCACAACCTGTGGCATCTTCAATCCATACGGAATGCGGTCGTAGAAGACAATCGCCATACCGTCTGCCGCCAACTGCTGATACATTTCGATGTTCTTGCGGTAACTGCAGAGGCTCACAATCAGCCCATCTACCATAAACTGCTCCATCATCTTCAGGTTCTCCAGTTCACGCTCCGGTTTCTCATCGCTCTCGGCAATCATCACCTTCTGGTTCTTCTTGTAGAGCACTTCCTGTATTCCGTTAATCACCTGTGAAGCATAAGGGGTGTGCATCTCCGGCACGATGACACCAATGGTGTTCGTACGCCCCATCTTCAGGTTCATCGCCACCGGATTGCGCTTGTAGCCGAGTCGCTTTGCCTCTTCCACCACCATCTCGCGCGTCTCCTTGCGAATGTTTTTGTCATCCGTCAACGCTCTGGAAACAGTGGAGACCGAGATGCAGAGAGAACGGGCTATATCCTTAATTGTAACATGTTTCATAATGATGTTTTTATAAGATAAATGTTCGAATATTGAAGTTGTCGATGCAAAAATACAACATTTCCTTCAAAATCAAAAACTTTTCTTGGAAAAAGACAAGGACAACTACCAAAATGCTATCTGCATATTACATTTAGCAACATCATTTGCAAGAATATAAAATGAGAACGATTGCAACCAGTTACTACCCCATTTTTCTACTCATCTTCCTTTGCCACCTCATTAAAAAGTTGTACCTTTGCGGTCGAATTTGCAGCGAGAACTAGGCTACAGGCCTTATAAAAATAGAATTTTCAGCAAATATATGTAATTAATATGTAAAAACAGCAGTAGTTATGAGCATTAATATCAAGAGAAATCAGTTGAAGAGAGTTGTTATCGTAGGTGGTGGACTCGGTGGTCTTCGTTTGGCAGAAGACCTCTGCAAGGCAAACCTGCAGGTGGTGTTGATCGACAAGAACAACTTCCATCAGTTCCCTCCGCTTATCTATCAGATTGCCTCGGCAGGTATCGACCCAAGTTCCATCTCCTTCCCGTTCCGCCAGATTTTCCGCAAGCGCAAGAACTTCTACTTCCGCATGGCAGAAGCGAGAGCCGTATTCCCAGACAAGAAGATTCTGCAGACTTCCATCGGTAAGATTGAGTACGATTACTTGGTGTTCGCAGCAGGAACCACCACCAATTTCTATGGCAATGCCAACATCGAGAAATGGGCGATTCCGATGAAGACCGTTTCTGAGGCAATGGGATTGCGCAACGCCGTGCTGAGTAACCTGGAACGTGCATTGACCTGTGCCACTGAAGAGGAGCGACAGGAACTCCTGAACGTGGTCATTGTGGGCGGTGGTGCCACAGGTGTGGAGATAGCCGGAGCCCTTTCTGAGATGAAACGCTACGTGATTCCTTACGATTATCCTGATATGGACTCATCTCTGATGCACATCTATCTCCTGGAAGCTGGCGACAGACTGCTCGCAGGAATGTCACAGGATTCTTCTAAGAAAGCATACGAATTCCTTACCAGCATGGGTGTGGATGTGCAGTTTGGCAAGATGGTAACCGACTACAAGGACCACAAGGTTCTGATGAAGGATGGAGAGGAGATTCCTACCCGTACCTTCCTCTGGGTATCGGGTGTGAAGGCACAGCCTATCACAGGTATCGATGGCGACCATCTGGGCCGTGGTTTCAGAATCGTAGTAGATGAATTCAACCGCATCCCTGGCATGGACGGTCTCTTTGCCATCGGCGACCAGTGCCTCCAGACCGCCGATCCAGCTTATCCAGGCGGTCATCCACAGTTGGCTCAGGTAGCCATCCAGCAGGCTGCGCTTCTGGCAAAGAATATCCAGAAGATTGCAGAGGGGGCAGCAGATTCCCAGCTCAAGCCTTTCCGCTACAAGAACCTGGGTTCAATGGCTACCATCGGAAGAAACAAGGCAGTGGTAGAACTTGGCAAGTTCCACAGCCAGGGCTTCTTTGCCTGGGTATTGTGGCTGGTAGTTCACCTCCGCTCTATTCTTGGCGTAAAGAACAAGGTAATGGTAATGCTCAACTGGCTCTGGAAGTACGTGAGCTACAACGATTCTATCCGAATGATTACCTACGCCACCAAGCCTAAGGAAGTGCGCGACCGTTTGAAGCGCGAACAGACCACTCACCTCGGCACCGACTTGCTGGAGAATGAAGAAGAGGAAGCTTAAGATAAGGAAACAGAAAACGGGTGTATCATTCAATAAAATAGATGATACACCCGTTTCTTGTATACTGTTTTCTGAAACTGCTCTTGTATACAGTTTTCTGAAACAGCTTCTTTTATGCAGATTCCTGAAGCCGATACCTTTATTAAGTAGATTCCCTTATCACGGTTTCACCTCTCAATGCAATATCCTCTATCCTTCTATAACCATCGGCAATATGCTCGAGCAGCAGTCGGCAACTTTCCTGCGCCATTTTCTCAATAGGCTGCTCCACTACCGTCAACTGAGGATGAACCAAGGTAGCCAAGGCTGTACCCGACATGCAGCAAAGCGCCACATCCTCCGGAATGCGCAAGCCACGTTTCTGGATAGCACTCTTGGCTCCCAACACAGCAGTCTCCGTAAAACCAAAGACCGCATCAAAGGGCACATTCTTCTCCAGGAAACGCTCCATCACCCAACTACCCTCTTCAGCCGACAAGGCTGGCGACAAGACATCTTGCGCCTGATACTCTATATGAAACTTTTCCAGCGCATCCCGATAGCCCCTCAATCGTTCATAGCTGTTTCGGATATAAGCAGGTCCCGGGATATGAATAATATGCTTATACCCCTTGCGCAACAAAGCCTCCACCATGAAAAACGACATGATGTAATCGTCCATGTGCACCTGTGAAGCCTTTACCTTCTCCACCGTTCTATCGAAAAACACGATGGGAATGCCCCTATCTATCACCTTATTATATAGGTCCACATTATGCTCCTTATCGCATGCACTCATCAAGATGCCATCCACACGCAGCTGCTCCATCATCAGAATGTTCTCTCTCTCCTGATCAGGATTCTCGTTAGAAATGGCTATCATCACCTTATACCCCTGCTTGCGCAGGATGGCTTGAGCATCATTGATAAAGGTCATATAGAACGTTGTTACGATTTCGGGAATGATGATGCCGATGTTATGAGTACTCTGCTGGCGAAAGTTCACAGCCAGTTCGTTGCGATGATAGCCCATCCGCTCGGCAGTTGCCAATATCTTCAGCAAGGTTTCCGCCTTCACATTACCCGTATCTCCCGAAAGAGCACGAGAAACGGTGGACTTGGAAATCCCCAACTCCCTTGCAATATCCATGATGGTTACATATTTTGCCATATCCCTTTTTCTTTCTAGTTAAATGCGCCTGCAAAGATACTTATTTTCTATGAAAGCAACAACAAAAAACTGAGAAATCTTTTTGGGAACGGTTGCGGAAAATGGGAACGGTTGCGGGAACGGTTGCGAAAAAAGACTCATTTTTTTTCTTGTTTTTCCAGCAAAATCATTCTATCTTTGCAGCGTGAAAAGGAAAAACGATTTCTCAAATCGCTCTATTCCTACACAAAACAAAGAATAAACAACATTAAGTATCACAATCAAACCTAAGAAAAAGGATATGGAACAAGATTCTAAATTTCAAGCGAACACTTCGCTAGAGAACAATTCGCAGGGAAAGGTTCCCTTCATCAGTAAGCTCGCCTATGGCATGGGCGATGTGGGCTGCAACTTCAGTTGGATGTTCGTGGGCAACTTCCTCATGATTTTCTACACCGATGTGTTCGGAATCAGCATGAGTGCCGTAGCAACCCTGATGCTTGTTTCCCGATTCTGGGACGCCATTAACGACCCCATCATCGGCACACTTACCGACAAGACCCACACCCGATGGGGACGATTCCGCCCATGGCTGCTCTTCGGAGCTCCTATCACTGCACTGGTACTGATACTCACCTTCTGGGCCCATCCGGAATGGAGCCAGACCGCCAAGATTATCTATATGGCAGTAACCTACTGCATCCTGGTGCTGGGATATACCTGCGTGAACCTGCCTTACGGCACACTTTGCGGAGCCATGACACAAGACATCGATGAGAGAGCCAAGCTCAACACCAGCCGTTCGGTGAGTGCCATGATGGCCATCGGAGTAATCAACATCGTAACCGTTCCGCTCATCAGCTGGTTTGGCGCAGGCGATACCAAATATGGTTATCTGGCTGTGGCTGTACTCTACGGCATCATCTTCGCTGCCTGCCATCTGTTCTGCTTCCATAAGACCAAGGAAGTGGTAGAAGTTCCTGTGGGACAGAAGCTCCCATTAAAGGTGCAGCTTCGCTCCGTGATGAAGAACAAGCCCTATCTGCTCGCTCTCTTAGGACAGTTGCTCTTCGGTTTCATCCACTACGGACGCAACGCCGACATGCTCTACTATTTCACTTATGTAGAAGGTTCGGCAACGCTCTTCTCCTACTATTCCATGGCCATCATCGTGCCAAGCATCATAGGTGCAGCCTGCTTCCCTCTGGTATTCAAAAAAACGGGCAACAAGGGTTTCACGGCAGCCATCTTCGCTTTCCTCACCGGTATTACGATGATAGGTCTGTACTTCTTCAGCCCTAACGGCAGCGCCATCATGTTCTATCTGTTCTCAGCTTTGTCGTGGTTCTTCTTCTCAGGCTTCAATACAGCCATCTATGCCATCATCCCCGACTGTGTGGAGTATGGCGAGTGGAAGACGGGCATCAGAAACGACGGATTCCAATACGCCTTCATTTCGCTGGGCAACAAGATAGGAATGGCACTCGGCACATCGCTTCTCGCCATTGCCCTGGGCAGCGCAGGATATGTAAGCAACGCTGTGCAGAATCCAGAAGTATTGAGCATCATGCACCACGCCTTCAGCACCATTCCGGGAGTCTTGTGGATCATCACCGCAGGTTGTCTCTGCTTCTACAAGCTCAACAAGAAGCAATACAAGCAGATTATGACCGATCTGGAGAATAAGAAGAAATAAAAAAGAGCCCACTTAAAAAGTGGGGTCAGCAAAGAATACAAAGATAAAACGGGATCTTTTATCCCACCAACATAACAATAACAATTTCAAAACATTATAATTATGAGACAGGCAATATTGGTAGAACCAAAGCATATCGAATTCAAGGAAGTAGCAGAACCAAAGGCAGCAGACTTAACTGCTCATCAGGTTCTCGTCAACATCAAGCGCATCGGCATCTGCGGTAGCGAGATTCACTCTTACCACGGTCTTCACCCAGCCACCTTCTACCCAGTGGTTCAGGGACATGAGTACTCAGGAGTGGTTATGGCTGTAGGCAGTGAAGTTACCGTCTGCAAGCCTGGCGACCATATCACCGCTCGCCCACAGTTGGTTTGCGGCAAGTGCAACCCTTGCAAGCGCGGACAGTATAATGTTTGTGAGCACCTGCGTGTTCAGGCTTTCCAGGCAGATGGTGCTGCACAGGATTTCTTTGTTGTAGATGACGACCGCGTGGCTAAGTTGCCGGAAGGCATGAGCCTCGACTATGGTGCCATGATTGAGCCTTCAGCCGTTGGTGCCCATGCCAGCAACCGCACCGACGTGAAGGGTAAGAATGTAGTAGTGAGCGGTGCAGGAACCATCGGCAACCTCATAGCCCAGTTCTGCATTGCCCGTGGCGCCAAGAATGTACTCATTACCGATGTAAGCGACCTTCGCCTGGCTAAGGCTCGCGAATGCGGCATCAAGCACACCCTCAACATCACTAAGAAGACCTTGAAGGAGGCTGCCCAGGAACTTTTCGGTGAGGAAGGCTATCAGGTAGGTTTCGAGGTAGCAGGTGTAGAAGTTTCCATCCGTTCGCTGATGGAGACCATCGAGAAAGGTAGCGACATCGTTGTTGTGGCAGTTTTTGCCAAGGACCCAGCCCTCAGCATGTTCTATCTCGGCGAACATGAATTGAGACTCATCGGTTCAATGATGTATCGCCACGAAGATTATCTCACAGCCATCGATTACGTCAACAAGGGCATCGTCAACCTCAAGCCACTCGTAAGCAACCGCTTCGCCTTCGAAGAATACGATGATGCCTACAAGTTTATCGACACCCATCGCGAAACCAGCATGAAGGTTCTCATCGATTTCGAACAGAAACCAGGAGAGAAGAAGTAAAGAGATAGAAGAGAAGAAACATACTGCAAACGATTGCAGAAATTGGAAACGATTGCGGGAACGTTTGCAGAAAGTTTAGATGATTTTTCTTTGTGAAGGTAGCTGAAAAATGCTACCTTTGCAACAGAAATCAAGTAACATCTCTAACATTCTTAAAGTAAAAATGACAATGGAAAAGAAACAATCAGTGATAGGTATCGGCGAGGCACTCTTCGATGTGCTTCCAGAAGGAAAGAAGCTAGGTGGTGCTCCAGCCAACTTTGCTTACCACGTTTCGCAGTTCGGACTCGAGAGCTGTGCAGTTAGTGCAATGGGCGATGATGAGCTGGGCAAGGAGCTGGAGAAGGAACTCAACGATCACCATCTCAACTATCAGATAGACAAGGTAGCCTACCCTACAGGCACCGTTCAGGTTTCGCTCGATGCCAACGGCATTCCTTGCTACGACATCAAGGAGGGAGCAGCCTGGGACAACATCCCCTACACGCCAGCCCTGGAGAAGTTGGCAAAGAATTGCACCGCAGCCTGCTTCGGCTCGCTGGCCCAACGCAACGAGGTTTCCCGTAACACCATCTACCGCTTCCTCGACCACATGCCTGAGGGAGAAGGAATCCTCAAAATCTTCGACATCAATCTCCGTCAAGGCTTCTATACCAAGGAGATTATCACCGAGAGCATCAAACGATGCAACATCCTCAAGATCAACGACGAGGAATTGATCACCGTAAGCCGCATCTTCGGTTATCCGGGCATCGACCTGGAAAACAAATGCTGGCTCCTCTTGGGCAAGTACAATCTGAAGATGCTCATTCTTACCTGCGGCGTAAACGGCAGTTATGTGTTCACCCCTGGCGAAGTTTCGTTTATCGAGACTCCGAAGGTGGAAGTGGCTGATACGGTGGGTGCCGGTGATTCATTCACAGGCGCATTCGTGGCAAGCATCTTGAAGGGTAAGAGCGTAAAGGAAGCTCATGAATTGGCAGTAAAGGTTTCGGCATTCGTCTGTACACAGAACGGAGCCATGCCGGTCTTGCCTAAGGAATTTACAAGATAAGCCCTTATTTGCCCAAATTATATGCAAATTATAATTATCAGTAATATATGGTTTAAGTAATTAGTTAACGTTTATAAGGTTCATAGTTAATTAGGTTTATTAGTTTATTTTGTAGTAAAACCATGAAAAGAATTGTAGTTATTGTTTTGATGATGGCTGCTTGCCTGGGAAACGCTCAGGCACAGCTCCATCTGAAAGCCAACGTGCAGAACAATCATCTGTGGCGTGGCATGGAAGTTTCCGACGGCATCGTCCTCCTCACCGACCTGAGCTATACGATGGCCAACGACCACGTTACCGTGGGACTTTGGGGAGGCTGCAACTCGGAAGGCTCCTACAAGGAGTTTAATCATTATCTGAATCTGAAGGCTGGCGGTTGGGGATTCGCCCTGTGGGACACCTACAACTTCTCCCCTGGCGCCACCTATAATAATAAGGAATACTGGAACTACTCTGCCCATACCACGGGCCGATTTCTCGATGCTACATTAAGCTATCGGTTTCGGGACGAGAAGTTTCCACTGCTCCTGAGCTGGTCAACGGTAGTCTTCGGACGCGACCGCAACAGCGACAATACGAAGCAGAAATATTCCACCTTCACCTATGCGGAATACCCTATCTACCAGAAGGATGGCTGGAAGGTTGATGCAGGAGTAGGTGGAGCCTTCGCCCTGAACAGAGCTGGCGAGGATGCTCACTTCTTCGGAACCACGGCAGGCATAGTTCACGTATCGCTGCAAGCCACCCACGACCTCAAGCTCGGCAACTACACCGTTCCGGTTTACGCCAAGGGCATGTGGAATCCGCAGAGCAACCAGAGTTATTTCCAGATTGGAGCAGAAATCATCCGCTTCTAAATCTTCAAAAAACACAGAAAGTTTTATCATAACAATCATCTAAACACAAATTCATTATGAAGATTAAAGATTTTACAACAGGTGTGCAGCACATTGGCATTCCTACCAACGACATCAACAAGACCATTGAGTTTTATCATGCCCTGGGCTTTGAGACAGCCCTCCGCACAGTAAACGGCACCGAGGAAGTAGCCTTCCTCCAGCTCCACAATCTCATCATCGAGACCTATCAGAACCATCAGGCAAAGATGGAATATGGAGCCATCGACCACATCGCCATCGATGTAAAGAACATAGACGATCTCTTCCTGGTAGTGAAGGAAGCCGGCACCTTCAAGATGCTGGATCAGCAGGTAAATGGTCTTCCTTTCTGGGAGAACGGCGTAAAGTTCTTCACCATTGAGGGTCCAAACAAGGAGAAAATCGAGTTCTGCGAAAAACTCTAATCCGCAGCTGACTTTTAGATAAACACAGATTAGCATAGCAATACAAGAAAGAGAGAGAGAGAGAGAAAAATGACGAAAGTCCAGCTTGGAGCCTTTCTGAGAGAGAGGCATCCGAGTTGGACTTTCTTTTTTCGTTTTCCTTGAGGAATATGATGCGTTTTCCCTAATTGATGTTTCAAGGATATTAATGATGCTCAGGCACAATGGCGAGATACACCAGATCATGGTCGGTGAGGTTCTCCATATAATGAGCATGGTTCATAGGGCAATAATGCACCTGTCCCTGTCGAACCTCCTCCACGGTATCATCATAATGGAAAGTAGCAGTGCCGCTTACCACATAGATAATCTCGCAGTTGCCCTCATGAGTATGAAGACCAGTTGATGCACCCGGACGCAAGGTAGAATACATAATCTTCACCTTGTCATCCACATAGTTACGGGTGTCGAGTTTACCCTGTCCACCCTTGAAGCCCTCCAAATGAGCCTCAGCAATCTTTTCGAAATCTATTACCATCTTTATAATGTTTATTGTTTACTTTTCCTTCGCAAAATACTTCCATAGCGGAGCCGCCATCAGGCTTTGCCAAATTTCTCCCTTCTCCAGCATTTCCATCACTTCTTCTCTTGAGAAGAGGCGAACCTCGATATCCTCAGCCTGGTCAAGATGCTGCACATCCATGCGCTCCACATCCGTAGCCAGAAAGCAATGGGTAAGATTGGTATGCGTGCTCGGATTAGCCGAAATCGTCATCCACTTCTGCCAGTTACCGCCACCGAATCCCGTCTCTTCCATCAGCTCTCGCTTGGCAGCCGCCATCGGGTCCTCGCCCTTCTCTATCACTCCTGCGCAAAGTTCATTCACCGTCTTACCTATCGCATAGCGATACTGGCGAACGAAGACGAACATTCCCTCCTTCGTGATGGCGATGGTGTTCACCCAATCGGGATATTCCAGCACGTAATATTCATCGATAATGGCTCCCGTAGGCAATTCCACCTTATCCACTCGTGCCGTGAGCCATGGCTTCTCTATCAGATACCTCTGCGAGAGCGTCTTCCATTTCATATCTTTATCAGCCATTTTCTTACTTCATTTAAAAAACTGGATTTTCTTTATTTTAATTGATGGTGCAAAAGTACGAAAAAAGATTGAAAGGATAGAAATATTTCTATGAAAATGACAGTTTTTCATTTTTTTTGCCGTACTGGATATTGACAGCGAACACCTCAGCACCTTCGATGATATTGATAAGAATTGGCTAGAGAAGGTAGCAGAACTGTTCACCTGATTCCTTAATATTCATTTCCCTCTTGCTTGATCACACTCGGACCATCGATGAGTTCAGGCTGAGGGGCATTTCTGTTCACATCACCATATGCTCTGCCCAGATCACTCATCGTAATACTGATGTTGCGGTTCACGGATCTGTCTTTATCTAAAAGACTGTGCGAAAAGAGCCACTGATAGGTTTTCTTCAGATAAAACACGCGGGCAGGGGTACCGTGATTGGCACCCTTCCACCAGTCGTATATCAATCGGGTATCCTTGCCATCCTTTTCAAGTTTATCTACCACAACCTTCGATTGCTTGACCGGTACTGCCCTATCTGCTGTGCCATGGATAATCCAGAAAGGCAAATTGCCCAATCCACTCACATCCTTATACGAACAGCCGCCACACAGCGCCATGCCGGCAGCTATTCTGTCGGGATAAGTAGCGCAGACATCCATGGTGCCATAACCGCCCAAACTCATGCCCAAGACATAAACCCTATTAGAATCGCATGGGTAATTCTTTTTCACCCAGTCTAGCATATCCATGATTTTCTTCGGGTTCCAGGCTCCTCCCGGATTCTGCGGAACGATGGTCAGCGCATCGATATCGCGCCCCTTGACGATGGCATCAAGCGGTCCGTATCTTCTCACCTTATTCAGATTCTTGCCGCAAAGACTGGCACCATGCAGAAAGATGATGACAGGTGTCTGTTCTTGCGAATAAAAATAATCTACCGGCGTATAAACCCAGAAGTTGTAACCTCCCGGAATCTCATCTTTCACAGCTCGCAGAAAGTCGTAAGCCGACATGCTGCATACGGAAAGACAGAATAATATGAACAAAAATATCTTCTTCATTTTCTTCCTTTTTTACCTGTTTAGTATCACGCTCCCTGTTTCATACCATGAACGTTCATCACACAAAAGTATGTAAATATCAGCATATTACCAAATATCCTCCCTATATTTTTCTTTTTTTATCCAAAAGAAAGATTCGTTTAAACTTCCAGGTAGAAAGATAAACAACGATTATTTGTGTTAAAAATCATAAGAATCACATCGGTTCGCATTATTTTTATTATCTTTGCATCATAACAAGACATATAATTAATAAATATAGAATTATGAATATAGGAGATAAAATACCAGAGATTCTTGGCATTGACCAGGACGGACGTGAGATAAAGGCAAGCGACTACCGTGGTCGCAAGATAGTGCTCTACAGTTATCCGAAGGCTAACACCAGCGGATGCACTGCCGAAGCCTGCTCCCTGCAGGCTCATAAGGAGGAACTGGCAGCAGCCGGTTACGAGATTATCGGCGTGAGCAAGGACAAGCAGGCGCTGCAGAAGAAGTTTGCAGAAACCAAGGGTCTGCAGTTCCCTCTTATTGCCGATACCGAGACCACCCTTTTGCAGGAACTCGGCTGCTGGGGCGAGAAGGTAACCTGCGGCAGAAAGACCATCGGAATCCTCCGCACCACCTATCTTGTCAACGAAGAAGGCGTCATTGAGAAGATCTTCACTCCTAAAGAGATTAAGACCAAGATTCATGCCGAGCAGATTCTGGATTATATTCATCAATAAAGAACAAAACGAACGAAGTGGGAAAAAGAGTATGTTAGAACACATTGCAGATTTCACAGCATGGCCAATCCTTACGGGAATTTTCATTGGCTATATTGCCAACCGCATCATGAGCGGCGAAGGCAAAGGATGTTGTATGAACCTATTCATAGGTATTGTGGGCAGTTATGCCGGCGCCATCATCAGCAATCTGCTGAACATAGAACTGTTTGGCAAGGGTTATCTTACCAACTTCGTCTTCTGCGTCATTGGCGCCATAGCGGTATTGTGGATTTGGAAGAAACTCTTCGATTAACATCTTAAGTAGATATAAATATTGATTTTAAAAAAACATAAGATTATGACAAACAAGGAATTGACACTCGCCCAACTGATGAGGGCGATGATTAAGTACGATGGTGGCGATGCGCCTCGCATCCAGCATTTCGTAAAGGTACACGATTTTGCCCATATGATTGCGATAGCAGAGGGAATGAACGAGGAAGACCTCTTCGTGCTCGAAGCAGCAGCCATTCTTCACGATGTAGGCATTCACGTTTCAGAAGCCAGATACGGCAACTGCGATGGCAAGCACCAGGAAGAACTGGGTCCTGACGAGGCAAGAAAAGTACTGTCAGAAGTAGATGGATTCACAGACGCACAGATAGAAAGAATCTGCTGGCTCATTGCCCATCATCATACTTATCAAGATGTTACCAGCCTCGACCATCGCATTCTGCTCGAAGCAGATTTCCTGGTGAATTCCTTCGAAGCCCACCTTGCTCCCGAAGGCATCATCACCTTCCGCGACCATGTATTCCGCTCGGAATCAGCTATCAGTATGCTGAATGATATGTGGGGGCTGTAACGAAAGTTACTTTCTTGGAATGAGCATCATAGAGGAAAGGTGAAAGTACAACAAACTGCTGTTATGTATTTTAATTAAAATAATACCTTTATTCTATTTCACTTCTGTCAGTTTACCCGTCTGTGAGTCAATGATATAGCCATGAAGATTGACGTCTTTTGGTACGAGAGGGTGTGTACGGATCGTATTGATGGTATTCCTTACAGAATCCTCTGTGTCGTGGAATCCCTCCAGCCAATGGTCGAGGTCGATGCCGCAAAGCCCGATGGTATCGATAACATTCTGATGGATGCCACGTTTGAGCATCAATTTCTTCATCTGCTGTCCGTTCATGTGGCATGCACCGCAGTTGGAGTGGGCAATGACCATGATTTCCTCTACACCCAATTCGTAGATGGCTACAAGGAGACTACGCATGGCAGAGTCGAAAGGACTGATAACCAGTCCACCGGCGTTCTTGATGAGCTTGGCATCTCCGTTCTTCAGGCCCAAAGCTGCTGGCAGAAGCTCAGTGAGGCGGGTGTCCATACAGGAAAGAATGGCAAGTTTCTTGTCTGGATATTTACTCGTAAGATACTTTTCGTAAGCCTTACTGGCTACGAAGTTTTCATTATACTTGATGATTTCTTCTATAATCATAGTCATGTAAATTGAAATGTGAAACTAAATTTTCCTATTTCTCAGGGGTTGGCTTGAGGTAAGCCATGAATTTCTCTGGCTGATAGTTGAGAACCAGCTCATCCGGGAACTCTGCTTTTTCTACCAGTGGCATAATGTTGCTGTAGTCGGCAATCATCGTAGAGAAGTGGGCATCACTTCCGAAGATGACTGGAGTTTCATACTTCTTGGCAAGTTCCAGCAGTTCCAGATTATTGGGAGCAGCCACAGTCTTGTGGCGGATGGGAGCCATGGAATGGTTGTTGATTTCAAGCAAGGTATGCGTCTCCCTGGAAACTTTCATGAGTTCCTCGAAATCCAGTTCTGCCGTACCATCGCCGGGATGAGAGATAATCTGCACGAAGGGATTGCGCATGGCATTGATGACACCCTGCGTATTCTCCTCCTTACTTCCTCCCTGCCAGCAAAGGCTATGGATGCCTGCTATTCGGATATCCAGCATACGCCAGTAATCCTCGTCGAGATCGATATCTCCCTTCGTATTGAGAATGTTGAGTTCTGCTCCAAGCATCAGTTTGATTCCATAGAGCTGGCGTGGAACACAATGAAGGTTTCTGAAATAGATAGGATCACAGGTACCCGGGATATTGGGACCGTGCTCTGTGATTCCCAAGATATCCAACCCTTTCTCCTTTGCTGTCAAGGTCATTTCCTGCAAACTGCTGAAGGCATGACCTGATGCTATTGTATGTGTATGAACGTCTAATAATGTTTTCATGGTGCAAAGGTAATGATATTTACTAAGAATGTAAGAGAAACAACTATTAATTACTAAAGTTTCGCAAGTGAAAATTCACAAGCGTGATTTAACGTAATTTTGGAATA
>JAJVTK010000059.1:0-8975 GCA_021622245.1 Segatella copri
GAATGTTGTCTACGGCAGTATTTGCCGGCAGCAAACAGACGGTTAAGATTGATGGTCAAGTCATAGACAAGACTGTCACAGAGATTACCTTTGATGGTGACAATGTCGTTCTTCATTATGCAGATAACTCATCTGATCAAGCAGACATGTCGCTCGTAACCCTTTCATTCTCTTACACCACTACCGGCATCAGTCAGGTAGAAGGCATCAAGAAGGCATTGCAGGGTAAGGTTTATAACCTTCAGGGCCAGTGTGTAGGTTCTTCCCTCCAGGGCTTGTCTAAGGGTGTTTATATTATTAATGGTAAGAAAGTAATCATCAAGTAAAACAGGAGGAACGCAAAATGAAGAAAATGGTATTTACTTTGGCACTCCTCTTGATGAGTTTGAGTGCAGTCATGGCACAGACATGGAATTTTGCAGATCGTGATCCATTCATCGGTGATGCAGATGTAGCTTTGATTAATGCTGATGCTACCAATTGGTATAATGATGCAACAAAGGGTCGTTACAATTTTCTTTCTGCTTTGGATAATGCAGCTTTAACAGCTAATGGTACAGAATTGAACTTTGCCAAGGGCTTGCTCTTTAAGTGTGGTGCGGCTGTAGTTTCAAGCAGTGGTACTCCTGCAAACCAAAGCGGTAAAATCCGCTTGAACTATAATGGTGAGTATTTGGAGTTGAATGGTTCTAATCTTGTTGTAACAATTCCTAATGTTCAGAAAGACTGGGTTGTAACTGTTGTTTGCAAGACGGCAAGTAGCAAAACATCCCGTGGACTTTATGCAAGTGCCAATGTTGGTGGAACTACCGGTTTCGCTACAAAGTCTACGAGTCTGACTACTTGTACAGGTACTGTTACAGAGACTGGTAATGTAACTTTGACTACTACTGATGGTGGTATATTGATTTACAGTATTTCAGTAAAGGATCCTAATGCTGTAATTCCTGAACCGGTAGACCCAGATGCATCTAATAAGGTAAGCAATGCTGTTAGCCGTGATACATATAAGAATCAGATGTTTGTAACTACAAACAGTGGTTCTGTAAACTATTATAATACAGAAGATTTGAGCAAGGTAACTTTCGAGGGAGATAAGACCATCGTTGTTCCTGTTAAGTCGGGCGCAGAGAATGATGAGTTCGATGCTACAGTAAAGGAATTGAGCTTTGCCAAGGCTGCTGAGCGTGGCGAGAGTGGTGAGGTAACCGAGAAGGGTATCACTATTACAGAGAGCAAGGGATGGCAGGAGAGTGCTTACGCTAAGTGGACTCTGCTTTCTGATGCTAAGAGCTACAATGTTTATGTAAAGGGTGGTCAGTATGCTGACTATACCAAGGTAGACCAGCAGCTTGTTCGTAACTACGGTTCTTATGGTCGTGTGGATGTTGTTGGTTTGAAGGCTGGTAACTATTCTTTAAAGGTTGTTGCTGTTGATGCTAGTGGCGCAGAAACTTCAGCTTACGGTATTGCCGACAACTTGAAGGTTGTCAACTACGACCGTCAGGGCTTTGCTCATAAGGGTATCAGCGATGGTGTAGGTGCTTACAACAATGATGGTACTTTGAAGGCAGGTGCTAAGGTTCTTTATGTTACAAAGAATACTTTCAAGACTATCAAGGCTTCTTTGAGCGATGGTAAAAAACCTGTTGAATATACAGGTATTGGCGATATCCTTCTTGCAAAGCAGAAAGGTCAGGATAAAACTCCTCTTGCTGTTCGCGTTATTGGCGAAATTAAGACTGCTGATGCTGGCGACCAACTTAAGACTGACCAGAAGGGTCTTTTGTTGAAAGGCAATAGCGAAACTACAGTCATGAATGTTACCATCGAGGGTATCGGTGATGATGCTTGTTTCAATGGCTTCGGCTTGGGAATCATCAATGGTACAAATGTTGAGGTTCGTAATATGGCCTTCTTCAACCAGGGTTCAAGCAACGACAACATGGAGATTAAGGGAACTCAGCACATCTGGGTTCACAACAACGACTATTTCTATGGTGAGAAGGGTAGCGGTGACCACGGTAAGGGTGATGGCTCTTTGGACTCTAAGGATGGTGCTTCTTTCTGCACATTCTCTTACAACCACTATCACGACACAGGTAAGTCAAACCTCTGTGGTATGAAGAAGGAAACTGTTGATAACCTGATTTGCTACCACCACAACTGGTTCGACCACTCAGACTCTCGTCACCCACGTGTACGTACATCTTCTGTTCATATCTGGAACAACTACTATGATGGCGTAGCTAAGTATGGTGTAGGTGTGACAATGGGCGCAAGTGTATTTGTTGAGTCAAACTACTTCCGTAACACCAAGTATCCTATGATGATTTCTAAGCAGGGTACGGATGCCAAGGGCGATGGTACATTCTCTGGTGAGAATGGTGGTGTATTGAAAGCTTATGGTAATATCTTTGCAGAAAAGAGCAAATACTTCAGCTATATCACCTGGAAGAACTCTAACACCGATTTCGATGCTTACGAGGTAGCTTCTCCTTCAGAGACAGTTCCTTCTTCTG
Source organism: Segatella copri (assembly GCA_021622245.1). Lineage (GTDB taxonomy): Bacteria > Bacteroidota > Bacteroidia > Bacteroidales > Bacteroidaceae > Prevotella > Prevotella copri_J. The sequence goes on from JAJVTK010000059.1 coordinate 2,523, forward strand.
TTGTAGCCAAGGCTGGTGGCACTTCTTACAACAACTTCGATACTGATGCTTCTAAGATGTATGCTTACACTCCAGATGCAGCAGTTGATGTACCTGCTAAGGTAACAGGCTTCTATGGCGCTGGTCGTTTGAATCAGGGTGATATTCACTATACATTCAATAATGCTACAGATGACGCAGACTATGGTCGTTGCGCAGGTCTCGATAATATTCTTTCTTCTTACAAGACAGGTCTTGTAAATATCTTCGGTGATGAGAGCGCTTCAAGCGGCGAGTCTGGTTCTACTGGTGGCTCAACAGAAGGTGGTGAGACAGGTGGCTCTGGTACAGGTTCTGGTGAAGGTGGTAGCACTGGCGGCTCAACTGGTGGTACAGAAGGTGGCAGCACTGTAACTCCTATTGAGGGTACAGTAACTTGCAGCTTTGCTACTGACGGTACTCTTTCTAACACCGCCTTCGCTTTAACAGGTACAAAGAAAAGTGTAAGAAAGGAGAGTACCACAATAGAAGGTGTTACTTATTCTGCAAGTCTTAAGATGGAAGAAGGTACAGAAGTTTCTTTCACCACAACTCAGAAGATGACTCTGTATGTATATTATGGGGTTTCTGGTGCAAAAACTAATGTTAAGGTAGATGGTGTAAAACTGTCTGGTACTCCAACAACAGTTGTACTTGAGGCAGGTGCTCATAAGATTACAAAGAATGAATCTACCACCGTCGCTCTCATCAAACTTGTACCAGTAACAGAATAATTGATGTGTTTTACCCAATGAGGGAAAGATGTATATAATAATTTTAAGGGCTGTCTTTTCTTGAAGAGGACGGCCCTTTTTTAAGAAACAAAAACTAATCTTATCTAAAATGAAACAAACAAACTCTACTTTTTCTACGCAGCTTAAGGCTGCTTGCCGTAAAACCATATTGGCTTCAGCTTTCTTCTGTGGCTTCTCAATGATGGCAAATGCACAGACCCAGGATGGTCGTGACTTCTCTATAGATGGCTTTGCTGCCTACGAAGGTGTTCCAGGTACTAACTGGTATCGTGCCGGAGGAACTACCGGTGGTGCCGGTGGCAAGGTGGTGAAGGCTGATAACTTCTCCCAGTTGCAGGCCTATCTCCAGGCAACAGATCCATATATCGTTATCGTTGACCATGATATTACTACAGGTATCAAGTGTTATGTGGATGATTTGAGTACCGGTCGTTTGCTTGACGACCAGAGTGGAAAGTCTGGTGTGGAGTCAGTCTATGGCGAGCGTATTATGATAGCTTCTAACAAGACATTGATAGGTGTCGTGAATCCTACAACAGGCGAGGCTCCTCTCTTTTCTCATATCACCTTCGTGATGCAGTCAGTTGATAACATCATTATCCGTAACTGCCGTTTCACTATGAAGGGTGTTCCTGTGCTCAGAACGGGTGAGAATAAGATTGTGGCTTGGCGTGATGGTGCACAAGTAGAAGTGGGCGACCCAGATTGTATCGGAATCCAAGCAGATAAGGTAAGTGCCAAGACCAATTGGGGTGGACATATCTGGATAGATCATTGTGAGTTTTTCAATGGTGGTGCTGCCAATAAAGACCGCTATGATGGTTTGCTCGACTGCAAGAATAATGTGCAGTGGATGACATTCAGTTATAACTATTTCCACGACCATGACAAGAGCTGTTTGTGGGGTAAGGGTGATAATGATGTTTATGAAAACTGTCGTACCATTTCTTTCCATCACAATTTCTTTGATAATATCGAAGGCTCCCGTCTTCCTCTCCAGCGTGGTGGTCATGTACATTATTATAATAACTATATGCGTGGCTGCGAGGATGGCTGGGATATCCGTACAGGAGCTGTGGCATACGAAGAAGGTTGCTATTTCGAAGATACGAAGTCGCCTATCCGCTCAGATAGAGGTGGTAGCTTGAATATCTCTAAGGCAGAAGGCTATGATTGTATCTACAAGGGCTGTAACAACTTGATGGAAGGTTACACAAATATTGATGGCGCTAAGATTAGTAAGTCACTTCCTGTTACCAAGATAGATTGGGTTCCTACTCAAACCACATCTTCTTACACCCAGCATTATCTCGACAAGACGGTGGATGTACCTGCTATCTGCGAGAAGTATTCTGGTGCAGGTAAGGTAGAAATCTGGAAGGCTTATACCTCTGCACTTCCTACGGTAGATATGTCTGAACTCGATCATGCCATCAAGAACTACAGCACAGCTAAGACCTACGATGCAGAAGGAAAGGTATTGACAAGTGCTACTACAGGCATCTCTCTTGCAGAAAAGGCATCAGAAACTGGCTCCTCTCGCATAGAGTATTATGATTTGGCAGGTTCCCGTCTTTCTGCACCTCAGAAAGGTATCAATATCGTCAAGAAGGTGAACCATGATGGACATGTAAGCGTGAAGAAGGTAATTTTCTAAAGAATAAGGTAATTTTCTAATAGGAAAGTTGTTACCGGCGAGATATCAGGTATGAATCTGATAAAGATTCCTGCTTTTTAAATGACAAAACGGACAAAAGCTAGATAAAGATTTGCTTTTGTCCGTTTTTTCTTTATTTTTGTCTGAAATCTGTCTGCTGTTTTTCTCTTTTTTCCCTACTTTTGCAACCGAAAACAATTTTAAACATAAAACGCAACCTAAGAGTAAAATAATGAAGAATATTTTAGGAAAAGCCATATTGCTGGCTACAGCGCTCCTGTTCTCTATTACGGGCACGAGTTGCAGCAATGATGATAATACCATTCTCGAAAAGGAGAAGACATACGATATGAGTGGCTTCGCCAAGGGTGCCGATGTAAGTTGGCTCACAGAGATGGAGAAGGATGGTGTGAAATTCTATAATCAGAATGGCAAGGCTACAGAATGCATGAAGCTCCTTCGCGAAGAGGGAACCAATTCCATCCGTCTGCGTGTCTGGGTAAATCCGGAAGGTGGCTGGTGTGGCAAGAATGATGTCATCGCCAAGGCTTGGCGTGCTCAGCAGCTCGGCTTCCGTCTGATGATTGACTTCCACTATTCTGATACCTGGGCTGACCCGGGCAACCAGAAAGTTCCTGCTGCATGGCAGGGCTATACTGTCGAACAGATGAAACAGGCTGTGGCTGATCATACAAAGGATGTGTTAAAAGCCTTGAAGGATAGAGGTGTAACCAACGTAGAGTGGGTACAGGTGGGTAATGAAACCCGCGATGGTATGCTCTGGAATAGCGATGAGGCTGTAACCGGTCAGGTATCTAAGAATGCAGCCAACTTTGCTGCTTATATTAACGCCGGTTATGATGCTGTTAAGGCGGTTTATCCACAAGCTAAAGTAATCGTGCACGTGGATGAGGGTAATAACCTCGGCCGTTATACCTGGCTCTTTGGTGAATTGAAGAAGAAGGGTGGAAAATGGGATGTCATCGGTATGTCACTTTATCCAGAAGATAACAATTGGCAGGATTTAACCGCCAATTGTCTGAATAATATTAAGACTTTATCAGAACAGTACAACTGCCATGTCATCATCTCTGAAATCGGTATGTGGTGGGGCTCTGACCAGGCTGCGCCAATGATGAAGAAGATGGTGGATGGCTGCAAGGCAATCTCTACTTGCGAGGGTATCTTCTATTGGGAACCGGAAGTTCACAACAACTGGAAGCCAGCCAACTATACCACTCTGGGTTGGTCTGCATATACCAAGGGAGCCTTCGACAACAGCGGCAAACCAACTGCCGTATTTGATGCATATAAATAAGAATATTAAATAGCAATATGATCAAGAGAAGCATTACTTTCATGACTCTAGCCCTGGCACTCACTACGCTGTGCCAGGCGCAGAGCAGAAAAGTCATCACTTTGTCATCATGGGACTTCTCCCGCGATGGCAAGGCGTGGCAGCAGGTAGCTGTTCCGCACGATTGGGCTATCTCGGGACCTTTTGATAAGAAATGGGACCTGCAGATGGTGGCCATCGAGCAGAATGGTGAAAAAGAAAAGACCGAGAAGTCGGGACGTTCTGGTGCGCTGCCTTGGATAGGTGAGGGTATGTATAAGATGAACTGGACGGCTCCTAAGGGCTATAAGCGTGCCGTACTCGTCTTCGACGGTGCCATGAGCCAGCCTGTTGTCTGCGTCAATGGCAAGGAGGCAGGCAAGTGGGCTTACGGCTACAATGCCTTCCGCATCGACATCACACCTTTCATCCAGTTTGGTAAGAGTAATCTCATCGAGGTACATCTTAATAATGTAGAGGAGAGCAGTCGTTGGTATCCGGGAGGCGGTCTTTACCGTCCGGTTTCCGTAGAACTCTATGGCAACGAAAACTTCTCTACCTGGGATACCTTCGTCCGCACCCTGAAGGCTGATAAGCAGGAAGCTGAAGTAGAAGTAAATGCGCTGCTGGAAGGAAAGACTGGTAAGTCGGGCAAGACCGTCATCGCCCTGTTGGATGAGGCTGGCAAGAAGGTTGCCGAGCAGACCGTCACAGGTGCCAATCCTGAAATCAAGACTACTCTGAAGGTAGCGAATCCTCAGCTCTGGTCTCCGGAATCTCCTTATCTCTATCAGGTAAAGCTTATCCGATATGAAGGAAAGAAGGTAGCTGATGTTCAGACCCTGAAGACCGGTATCCGCACCATTGCCGTATCCAAGGATTATGGTTTCCAGCTCAATGGCGTTACCCGTAAACTGAAAGGTGTCTGTCTGCACCACGACCTCGGTCCATTGGGTGCAGCAGAGAACAAGGCAGCCCTCATCCGTCAGATCAAGATGATGAAGCAGATGGGTTGCGATGCCATCCGTACAGCCCACAACATGCCTTCTACCCTGCAGATGGAAATCTGCGATTCCCTCGGAATGATGGTGATGGCAGAGAGTTTCGATATGTGGATTTATCCTAAATGCAAGAACGGCTATGCCAAGTTCTTCAAGGAGTGGAGCGATAAGGATATCACCAATCTGGTGAAGCATCACCGCAACCATCCTAGCATCGTGATGTGGAGCATCGGTAACGAGATTCCTGAGCAGTGGAGCCAGGAGGGTGTACAGATAGCCAAGCGTCTGCAGGACCTCTGTCATCAGTACGATCCTTCCCGTCCTGTAACCCAGGGCATGGATAGGGCAGAAGATGCTCTGAAAAGCGGTTTTGCACAGACCATGGATGTGCCGGGCTTCAACTATCGTGTACATAAATATTATAAGAATATTGAGCAGTTGCCTCAGGGCTTCCTCCTCGGTTCAGAGACCGCCTCTACGGTCAGTTCCCGTGGCGTATACAAGTTCCCGGTTGTTGTAAGCGATAAGGCTACCTATCCTGATGGTCAGTGCTCAAGCTATGATACGGAATACTGTTCATGGAGCAATCTTCCAGATGATGACTGGAAGATGCAGGATGACTACAGTTGGGTAATCGGCGAGTTTGTATGGACCGGTTACGACTATCTCGGCGAGCCTACTCCATACGATACCTACTGGCCAAGCCGTAGCAGTTACTTCGGCATCTGCGACCTTGCCGGACTTCCTAAGGACCGTTACTATATGTATCGTGCCCGCTGGAATGAGCAGCAGCATACCACCCATCTTCTTCCTCACTGGAACTGGAAGGGCAGAGAGGGCGAAGTGACTCCTGTATACTGCTATACCGATGGTGTGGAAGGCGAACTCTTCGTCAACGGCAAGAGCCAGGGCAGGGTTCGCAAGGACAAGTCAAGCCGCCTCGATCGCTATCGCCTCCGCTGGAACAATGTGAAATATGAACCAGGTGAGATTCGCGTGGTTACCTACAACCCGTATGGCGAAAAGGTGGGCGAGGACGTGAAGCGTACTGCCGGCGAGCCTGCACAGATGAAGTTCAGTGTAGAAACACCTGATCATGAACCTATTGCCTGCATGGTAGAAGGCTGTACCGATGAACACAATGTGCTTCTGAATGCCGATGGCAACGACCTTGCCTTCATCACCGTGAGTCTGCAGGATAAGGACGGCAATGAGTGTCCGCTCGCCGATGATGAACTGACCTTCGAGGTGAGTGGTGCCGGCACTTTCAAGGCAGCCTGCAACGGCGATGCCACATCGCTCGAACCGTTCACCCAGCCACAGATGAAACTCTTCTCCGGCAAACTCGTAGTCATCGTACAGAGCAGCAAGCAGAAGGGTGAAATCATCCTGAAGGTAAAAGACAGCAAGCGCAATATCGAAAAGTCGATTACGCTCCAGGCAATATAAAATGTTCAGGTTTCGCAAGTTCAGAAGTTAAAGAAGTTAAAGGAGTTATCGCTCCCTACGGTCGCTGAGGAGTTAAGACAATAGTCTTTTTGACATAGTTTTTAAGCAGCAAAACATACGTCTTAACTCCTTAACTTCCTTAACTCCTTTAACTTCATGATTTTTTTATGATTTTCCTCCGTTTTTTTTTGGCATTATCATGAATATTGTGTAAATTTGCACGCATGAAAAAGTCAA
>JAJVTK010000018.1:0-72054 GCA_021622245.1 Segatella copri
TCAGATTCTTAATGATTTCCAAAGGTAGCTGGGTAGCTTTGGCAACCTGTTCGGCAGAAAGTCCCATTGCCAGCAAACGTTGTGCTGTTTCTGTGTTGGCCTCATGCTTGCCTTCAGCTCTACCTTTCTCCATGCCTTTCTCCATGCCTTTTTCCATACCTTCTTCCATTCCTTTCTGATATCTGTCATCCAGAAGGGTTCTTTCAACACTTACCGAATCCCAGAATTTATCATAGGCACGGAGCTCGGCATCTGTAAAGCCGGAAACTTCAAGATCTTCTACGGCTTTTCCAATCTCTGGATCATTGAGCAGGTCGGCAGGAATATCCTTCGTATTGGAATTGATTTCTGTGAGGAAACGGAGCCACAATACCATCATGCGCTTGTCGGCAATGGAATGAGGAGTGAACTTAGGGAGTTCAATGAAGGTGAAATGCAAGCCTTCGATGACCTTATTGCTGTCCTTATCATGCACGATGCGGTAGTTGTGGATGAAATCCGGAGTATCATGCGCAAAGATATCATTTATCAGGTTGAGAGAATATACGGGTTGGAGTTCGCTGTATTTTCCTCCCTTTTTAGCCTGACTCACATAGAGCTTGGATGCATTGAACAGTACTCGCTGCTGGAATGCGTCGGACCATTCCATCTGCATTTCCACGCAGAACTTCCTGCCTCTGACATCGGTGCAGAGTACATCCACTATGGTGTTCTTGCCCCCTTCGAGCTGGGGCACAAGTTCTGTAGGCAGATACTTTATCTCGTGTATCTGCTCTTCTTCGCTGAGTGGCAGGAGAGCGTTCAGAAGACTGATCAGTCTTTTAGGATGATTGCCGAATATCTTCTTGAACGTAAGGTCTGCCTTAGGATCTAAGTACTTCATAACCATCTGTTTTAAAATTCACTACTGCAAAGTTACGACTTTATTTTCAAACCCGCAAGAGATTTCAGTGAAAAGTTTATGAAAAAGTAAGAGATTGCGTTTCTTATGTGATAGGACAAGGGTCTATATGCCACGATGAACAGGTGGCGTATAGACCCTTGGTTATATGGTGACTAAAGTTTCGCAAGTTACTTGAATATACTGACAAGGAAAAGACTTTACATTCGAAGCTTTTTGAAAGACTCCGGAAAGAGAAGTGAGAGAAGCAGAAGAAGACTGGCGCGCCGCACGTGGGATACAATATTGAATATGGTTACCCTGTCGCATTCGTTGGATATCCCTAAGGCGGAGCGGTCCCGAAACTTCTCGGAGACTGACATCATTTCAGCCGAGTGCAGCTTCTCTGTCTGCCCCTATCTGTACCGCATTTTCAAATTAAAAGAAGGCTGTACTCCTGCCGAATGGCGGGAGAAAATGACTGAAAATGTAGCCGCAGAGGATAAAAAGCAGGATTAACCATTTTTCGATAAATACCAGGAAAACGCATCGCGAAATGAAAAAATAAGTTAAATAGATGTCTCCTTCCCCCACCAAGGAGACACCTAAGTGTAAAAAGTGAACCCCTTTTTCCGAAAAAAATACTATATTTGCGCCATGAAAGAAATATTAGAAACCATGCCAAGGATAGAACTCGCCCTGATTATCATCGGGGTGGCGGCACTCATGTTAGGTATTATCTTCGCATATCTTTTTATTTCTGACATCGACATTCATCATGCTGTTAAACCTCTTCTATTTCCAGGAGTGGGTTCCGGCTCAGATGGATGAACTGGCTTGATGGTGTAGCCTATCCCATCATAGAGGAAAATACCCTATCCTCTTGAAGAATTTAAGAACAGATAAACAAAATAAAATATTTTACATTATTCATTAATAACAAAATGTGTATGAAACAGAAGCAATTATGCAAATCGAATCGGCTCATCACGATGCTGCTGCTCGTGATGGCGATCCTCATGCCTTATGGGGGGGGCATGGGCACAAACACCAACGCCGCCTGCCAATGGTAATGGCGATGTAGACACTCCTTACATTATCACCAAAGCTGAGGAATTGGCATGGTTCCGCAATCAGGTGAATGGCGGAAAAAATAAAATCTGCGCTAAGATTGCAGATAATGTTGAGGTCATTGACCTAAAGGACTTCTGCCATGCAGAAGATGTGTCTCAAAACTTAAAAGAACTGAGCTGGGTGCCTATTGGAACTGCTAATAAACCATACAAAGGCACTTTCGACGGAAATAACAAGACCATCACCAACCTTTATATCAAGACAGCACATAACAACGTGGGGTTTTTCTGCATGATTATGGGTGCGACTATCCAAGACCTTATCTTTGACAATGCCAAGGTGGAGAATGTGAGCACAACATATACGAAGGCATTATGCACTGGTATCTTGGCAGGCGGCTCAGACGCAGGCACGAATCCTCCATCACATATAAAGGGCATTAAAACCACAAAGAATTGTACTGTAATAGGACAAAACGATACTGGCGGTATCGTCGGAAATGCCTGTAATATAAATATCGAAAACTGCGAGAATCGCTCCAGCGTGAAGGGTGAGAGTTATGTTGGCGGAATTGCAGGTAACTACTATTATAAAAACATCAAGCGCTGCACCAATTATGGAACCGTTGAAACCGTTAAAAACAATAGTCAGAGAACTGGTGGAATCATAGGTTATGCTAATGGAACAAGTATCGAAGATTGCGCCAACTATGGCAAGCTTACAAGTAAAGGTTGGTATTACGGTGGCATAGCAGGAGAAATGAGAGGTAACAGCAGTATCCAGAATGTGTTCAGTTATGGAGATATGACGTATACCTATGCCCCAGGAATCATTATAGGTTATGTAGACCGTAACAGTACACTAACCGCAAAGGGTATTGTAGCTTACAACAAGGAGGCATTGCTGATCAACTCATCTGAGAACATCAAAATAGTTGGTACAGGAAGTCTGACTTTCGAAGACGGAAAGGAAGAAGCTGACGTGGTCAAGGCTTTCACCAAACAGCAGATAAAGAGCGGCGAGGTGGCTTATTTGCTCAACGGAAGTACATCAGAAGGCGAACTGGCTTGGTACCAGAAACTAGGCACAGATGCTTATCCTGTACTGACAGCTACAAAGGGTAATACAGTATATAATGGATCATTCCGTTACTGCGACAATACGGCTGCCTCATATAGCAACAGCACTTCTGAGGATGTGCTGGTTCACCAAATGTCTGCCACCTTGGCAAGTCCTGAACATGACGCCGACAAACACATCTATCACATGGGCTGCCGCAACGAGGGCTGTACTCTGCATAAGTATGTAGCAGACAAGGCTGGAAATATCGAGGTAACAAAGGATGCAAACAACAAGTTTGTGGCTACCGAAGATCTGACACTTGCCGACGGCGAGGACTTCAAGGACTATGAGCCATTCATATCCAAGACCATCTCTTATAGCCGAGATATCCCTAAAGGTTCCACATGGGGAACGCTCTGCTTGCCTTTCGCCATTGACCAGAGTCAGGAAAAAGAATGTAAGTTCTATAGTCTTACAGGTATTGATGCGGATAATAAATGCATCACTCTTGAGAGTTGCGAAGAGGGCATAATCCCTGCCGGCACTCCAGTGCTCTTCAAGATGAATGAGGGTAAGACATCACTTAGTCTTTCTGCAAGCAGTGCAGAAATTGCAACTGCCCCAACAGTAGCTGGAACAAACACAGATGTCAACCTCGTAGGTTCATTCACCAAGGTTGGCGGCAATGGCAATCAGGGTCTTGCAGAAAACGACTACATCATTGGTAAGGATAAGTTCTGGCGTGTCTTTGACTTGAATGATGGCAATGGCGTGGGCATCAAAGCGATGCGTGCATACATCCATCCTGCCACAGCATCTCTGGCAAGAGCAGCCATGCTGAGCATCGGAAAGGGTGATGGCACTACTGCCATTGACAACCTCAACGCTATCAGCAACGATGCCAATGCAGAATACTATGATGCGAATGGTCGTCGTACCAATGGTCTGCAGAAGGGTCTGAACATCGTGAAGCGTGGCAGCAAGACTTATAAAATCATGGTTAAGTAAAGAATTTTAAAATCAAAAGGATATGAAAAAGAAAGAATATAAAAAGCCAGAGATGCAGGTGGTAAATATCACCTCTTGCACCCTCCTCGCAGCATCTACTATGGGTCAAGGAGGCAATGGCGATGATAAACCAGAAAAGGTAGAAGACTATTATTGGGGTGAGTAACAGGCATTATAACGCCTAACGGCAAAATACAAGGGTCTATATGCCACGATGAACAGGTGGCGTATAGACCCTTAATTATATGGTGATATTCGTAATCTACATCTCCGCTTTCAGCAGCTTTATCTCCTCTGCCGTCAGCCCCGTCATATCCATGATAGACGTTTCATCCATACCATGTGCCAGCATCTTTCTGGCAATTTCAAGACTTCGCTGGGACATACCTTCTTCGATGCCTTCAGTTCTGCCTTTCTCCATGCCTTTTTCCATACCTTTCTGATATCTGTCATCCAGAAGGGTTCTTTCAACACTTACCGAATCCCAGAATTTATCATAGGCACGGAGCTCGGCATCTGTAAAGCCGGAAACTTCAAGATCTTCTACGGCTTTTCCAATCTCTGGATCATTGAGCAGGTCGGCAGGAATATCCTTCGTATTGGAATTGATTTCTGTGAGGAAACGGAGCCACAATACCATCATGCGCTTGTCGGCAATGGAATGAGGAGTGAACTTAGGGAGTTCAATGAAGGTGAAATGCAAGCCTTCGATGACCTTATTGCTGTCCTTATCATGCACGATGCGGTAGTTGTGGATGAAATCCGGAGTATCATGCGCAAAGATATCATTTATCAGGTTGAGAGAATATACGGGTTGGAGTTCGCTGTATTTTCCTCCCTTTTTAGCCTGACTCACATAGAGCTTGGATGCATTGAACAGTACTCGCTGCTGGAATGCGTCGGACCATTCCATCTGCATTTCCACGCAGAACTTCCTGCCTCTGACATCGGTGCAGAGTACATCCACTATGGTGTTCTTGCCCCCTTCGAGCTGGGGCACAAGTTCTGTAGGCAGATACTTTATCTCGTGTATCTGCTCTTCTTCGCTGAGTGGCAGGAGAGCGTTCAGAAGACTGATCAGTCTTTTAGGATGATTGCCGAATATCTTCTTGAACGTAAGGTCTGCCTTAGGATCTAAGTACTTCATAACCATCTGTTTTAAAATTCACTACCGCAAAGTTACGGTTTTATTTTCATATCTGCAAGAGTTTTCTAGGAAAAGTTACAGAAAAAGTTAGAGATTGTTGAATGTTGATTGTTGAATGTTGAATGTTGAATGTTGAGTGTTGAATGAAAGAAATATGACGACAAAGAAAAAGGGCGCATCCGGATTGGATGCGCCCTAACTTGTTAAATAAAATCGGAGGGATTCTGCTCTTGAAAAACCCTCTTAACGGAAGAGAATCAGGAAGCATCCAGGAGGTACTGGAGCTTCGTGGCATCAAAACACGGACAGGCTTTCTGAACGCCAGGCAAATCGCGATGGCCCAGGATGGTACGGATGCCCGGAAAACGGTGGTGAAGTTCCTGAATCAGATGCTTCATCGACTCCTTCTGCTTAGGAGTGCGGGTGTCGCTGATGCAGCCCGATGGCGAAAGACCACCCTCGTAACAGATGCCTATGCTGTGCGCATTGTAACCGAGGGCATGAGAGCCCATACGCTCTACCGGGCGACACGCATGAACCACTCCATCCAACGTGATGTAGAAATGGTAGCCGATGTCGGTCCAGCCGTTGTTATGAACATGGTCGTAGCGCAGCATCTTCATCGTATAACGGTGATTGCAGCGGCTACCGCTGCAATGCACCACTATCATATCGATGTCTCTCATAGGCATCACTCTAAAGTCCACCTGCCGAAACGCCCAACGCCCCGAGGAGAGCTGTCAGTACGGTTACTGCAAACTTGAGAATCTCATTCCATTTCTGCTTGTTCTTTTCTGTCATAATCTATTCTGTTTTAAAAGGTTAATTATTCTAATCCGTCTCCAGTGTCACCGTTGCCGGTACTGCCTGTTCCGCCAGTCTGTTCGCCAGAGGTGTTGCCACCCGTGGTATCGCCGCCAGAAGGAGCATTGTCCTTGGCAGGCTTTTTCTTAGCCTCCTCGATGTCGAGAGTCTTGGCACCCTCCTTCTCAGCCTTGAGGGCAGCCTTCTGTACGGCACGTGATGCAACCTGCTCAAACTCCATACCTACGAAGATGTTGGCAAGATCGCTGCCCGGGATAAACTGGATGTTCACACCCTTGATGTTGATGTCGCTCTTGAATTCGGCTGCGGTTGCCGCACCCTCACTGGTAAGCTGGAGGCGGAACTTGCCCAACTCGCCGAAATCAATCTGGTTGCCACGCTGCAACTCGATGACCATGTTCTCCTGCATACTGACCAGAACGGCTGTTACATCCGCATAGGATACGGTGGTCTGCATAGAGATCAACTTCGCAAACTGCTTGAGCGAAATGGAGTCTTTCATCTGAGCACGGGCGTAGAAAAGAGGAACTCCTGCTTTGTCACCAAATTTTGACGAAAGCTTTACTAAACTGTAATTAATTGCCATAATACATAAAATTTTAAAATTGTGAATAATCATGTTGTGCACCGGTCTCTTCCCGAATGCTGATACAAAGATACAACATCGGCGGTGCCCCACTTGTCCACTTTGGTACGATAAGTACCAGTTGTGCTCTATTTGGCTCAATTATGTATACTTTTGCACGCAAGCGTATGCTGCAGAATATTCAAGTGGCTCAGTTAACTTACTCAAGTGGCTCAATCAGCTTACTCAAGTGGCTTTGTCAGATTACTCAAGTGGCTCAATCAGCGAGTCCAGCCGTCTGAGTAAGCGAATCCAGCCGTCTGCGTAACCCAGTTCAGCCATATCCTTAACCCGACGCAGCCACATCAGTTGGTAAACGGAAGAACATCGTTTGTTTACCTCATTTGAGTGCTCAATGACTACCAGGGAGAATTAGCCTTTTTTGATGACTACCAGGGCCAATAATAGGTACCATCAGAGCCAATCATGTGCCTTCTGATATGCCCGAATGACTACCAGAGCGAATCTTAAAAATGTAAGATACCGAATATCAGGTAGTTAGGTACTGATTTTTCTTCCCTACATTATACCAAGTATATTATATATATACGTTTACATTTTTTACATTATACGTAATACGGGAGGAAAAAGATTTTTTTTCAACAAATCAGCCATTAAAATGCATTTTTTCTCTTCAAAAAATTGCATAAGTCTGAAATAAATATTACTTTTGCAACATAAAAAATATAAAGCTTATGAATTATCCCCAACGTATGTACAGCAAGACCGAGCTGGGTCTGCTCAACTTTCCCGACACAACCGACGGGGCGACAGCGCGCCGTCATATCATGGTATGGATTAAGCGTTGCGAAGCCGGGGGCATAAAGAAAGACCGCCAGGCGTTTCTTTCTACGCCTGGCGGTCTAGATATTTCACAGAATAAGAACTTAGTTTTTCTTCCAAAGCTTGGTCATATCCTCCAGTGTCTTACCCTTGGTCTCAGGAACGAGCTTCCATACAAAGATGGCAGCGAGGATACAGATAACACCATACAGACCATAGGTGAACCAATAGCCCAGGCTGTTAGCCATCGGAACGAAAGAGGTAGAAACAATCCAGTTGAAAATCCACTGGAAGGCTACGGCAATCGCTACGGCAGCACCACGAATCGTATTAGGGAATACCTCGGCAATAAGTACCCAGCAGATTGGTCCCCAAGAGAACATGAATGATGCAGAGTAAACCATGATAGATACCATGCACAGCAACTGCAGATTAGGATTACCGAAAGTGATGGCTACACCGATGGCACCCAATGCCATGCCCAGAGAACCGGTAATGAGCAAAGGCTTACGTCCCAACTTCTCTACCGTAAAGATGGCTACACAGGTGAAACCGAGGTTCACGATACCATTGAATACGGTCAATACCATCGGATTATCAAAGCCCATAGCCTCATAGATGCGAGGAGCATAATAGAGCACGGCATTGATACCTACAGCCTGCTGGAATACAGAGAGCATCACACCTACGAAGATACAGAGCACACCGTAAGTAAGCAGTTTCTCCTTCTTCTCAGTAACCGTATTCTTGATGTCATCCAAAATCTTCTTAGCCTCCTCAGCACCATTGATGCGAGCCAGGATACGCTCAGCCTTCGCATCCTGACCAACCATGGCAAGATAACGGGGAGTCTCAGGAACAAAGCAGATAAGCAGAGCAAACAAGCCCGCAGGAACCATCTCAGAACCAAACATATAGCGCCATCCGGTTTCGATAGCCCAGGCAGCCTCGCCACCATTCAGAATCTGGTTCATACCGTTGCCCACACTCTGGATAGCAGGAGCAATATGATCGCCAAGAATGAAGAAGTTGACGAAATAAACCACCAGCTGACCGAAGATGATGGCAAACTGGTTCCAGCTGACCAACATACCACGGATGTTGCTAGGCGCAATCTCACCGATATACATCGGGCATACAGCAGATGCCAGACCCACACCGATACCGCCAATCACACGATAGAGGTTGAACACGATGAGAAGCGTAAGATTAGGTTCGCCCTTTGGCAACACCAAAGACTCAGGACACATAGATCCCCATGCAGAGATGAAGAACATCACACCCGCAAAGATCAGCGAACGCTTACGGCCCCAGTTAGAAGCCAGCACACCCGAAAGCGCCGAACCGATGATACAACCAATCAGGGCACTGGAAGAAGTGAATCCATGCCAGAAATCGGTATAGGTGAAATCCTCAGCACCCATGAAGAATGCCTGCAAACCCTTCTCGGCTCCCGAGATTACCGCGGTATCATAACCGAAAAGCAAGCCGCCCAAAACGGCTACCATCACAATTGAAATAAGATAGGCTCTAGAGCCTGTTTGTTTTTGTTCCATTATTTTTTAGGTTTAAATTTTAATCAATTTTCTGTAGAATAGCGTAGCATTTACCGGCAGGAAATCTTCTTTTTTCATGCCAAAAATCAATCTCCACCTAATAATATACGTTTTTTCTTTATAAATATTACGTTCAACATGCGGTTTTCCCCTATTTTTTTTGTAAATTTGCACCAAAATAAGAAGAAACATAGAATTTAGGTAATATGAACATAGCAGATTTTCTACATCAGCAGGGCGATAAGCGAGGCTTTTCGTTCGAGGTTTTACCTCCGCTGAAAGGTAACGGAACAGCAGCACTCTTCCGTACCATCGATGCGCTGAGCGAGTTTGGTCCTCGCTTTATCAACATCACTACGCACCATAGCGAGTATGTATACAAGGAACTGGAAAACGGTCTCCTCACTCGCCAGCGTGTGCGCCGCCGCCCGGGCACCGTGGCCATCGCAGGCGCTATACAGAATAAGTACGACATACCTGTCATCCCTCATATTATCTGCAGCGGTGCTACGAAGGAAGACATTGAGTACGAACTGCTCGACCTCCAGTTTCTGGGCATCAGCAACATTCTCGTTCTGCGAGGAGACAAGGCGAAAGAAGACCGGCAGTTTACACCAACCGAGAATGGGCATACCCATGCTACCGACCTCCTGAAGCAGGTGAATCAGTTTAATGACGGTTTCTTCTTTGACGGCACACCCATCAAGCACCCGGGCGACAAGTTCTGCTGCGGTGTAGCCTGCTATCCGGAGAAACATGAAGAGGCGCCAAACCTCGAAATGGATATGCAGCATCTGCTGGAGAAACAACAGTTGGGCGCAGCGTATGCCGTTACCCAGCTCTTCTACGACAACGAGAAGTTCTATGCTTTCGTTGAAAAGGCTCGGCAGATAGGCGTAACCATCCCTATCATTCCTGCCATCAAGCCTTTCGCCAAGTTGAGCCAGCTCACTGTAGTGCCGAAAACCTTCCACTGCGATATTCCAGAAGAACTCGCACAGGAGGTATTGAAATGTAAAACTGACGATGATGCCAAGCAGCTCGGTATCGAGTGGACCACCGCTCAGGTGCAAGATCTCTTCGAACATGGTTACAACAATGTTCACTTCTTCACCGTATCGGCTGTAGACAGCGTCAAGCAAATAGCAAAAATTCTGTTTTAAATGCAAAGAAATGAAGTTATAGGTCAGCAAGAAGTATGGAACCGTCTCATGGAGATGGTTCAGGAGAACCGTTTGCCCCATGCGCTGATGTTCTGCGGCCCGCAGGGTTGCGGCAAACTGGCGATGGCACTGGCTTTTGCCAGCTATCTTCTGGGCGATTCACCGATGCTCAGGAAATGGGAACATCCGGACCTCCACTTCACCTTTCCTACCATCAAGACCGCCAATATGGGCAGCGAACATAAACCGGTGAGCCTCGACTTCATCAAGGAATGGAGAGAGCTGCTGCTTTCTAAAGGTCCCTACATCCAGATTAGCGACTGGATGCTGAAGATGGGCAAGACGGATGCCGACTATAACAAACAGGCTATCATCACTGCCGAAGAAACCGATGCCATCTCTCACGAACTGATGATGATGTCGAGTCAGGGCGGATATAAGATAAGTCTGATATGGCTCCCGGAACGTATGAACATACAGAGTGCCAACAAGATACTGAAACTGCTGGAGGAGCCGCCACGCCAGACGCTATTTCTGCTGGTAAGCGAGAATCCGGAACTGCTGCTCGAAACCATCAGAAGCCGTACACAGCGTATCGACTTCAAGAAGATAGAAACCGCTGAGATGGAAAAAGCGCTGACGGAACGGAGAGCGCTGGAGCCAGACATGGCACACCGCATAGCCCGTATCGCCAACGGCAACTGGAACCTCGCACTCGAAGAACTGGATGCAGGAAACGAAAACCGGCAGCATCTCGACATGTTCATCATGCTGATGCGACTGGCTTACATGCGCAAGATAGGTGACCTCAAGAAGTGGACCGATGTGATTGCAACCTTCGGAAGAGAAAAGCAGAAACGCATGCTCGACTACTTCATGCACATGCTCAGAGAAAGTTTCATGTACAACTTCCGGAATCCGGAACTGAGCTACATGACGCAGGATGAGGAGAACTTTGCCAAGAACTTTGCCCGCTTCATCAACGAGGCAAACATCATTGACATCTCCAACCTCTTCGAAGACAGCAAACGCATGATTTCGCAAAATGCCAATGCCAAAATCGTTTTCTTCGATATGGCGCTCAAAATCATCGTCCTTCTGTTAAGGAAGTGAAGAGGGAAAAGTGAAGAATTCAAATGAATAACAAGGCAGATGCCCAGTCATTATTCATTGTACATTATAAATTATACATTAATAAATTAGACGATCGTGGATTACAAAAATATGAAATTCAGGATGTGTAACGGCTGCGACCGTGGTCTGTGCGCTAAGGGCGTAGGAAGACAGGACAGACAGCTCAACACATACGACTGGCTTGCCGATGTACCCGGCAATGCTGAAAGTACTGACCTCGTGGAGGTACAGTTCAAGAATACCCGTAAGGGATATTACCACAATGTGAATAACCTCGACCTGAAGAAGGGCGATATAGTGGCGGTAGAGGCTAACCCAGGTCACGATATCGGTGTGGTTACGCTGACCGGAAGACTGGTAAAACTCCAGATTAAGAAGGCAAACCTCAAGTCGCAGGATGATATCAAGCGTATCTACCGTATCGCCAAGCAGGTGGATCTTGACAAATGCAAGGAGGCTAAGAGCCGTGAACACGGCACCATGATCCAGAGCCGCCAGATAGCCAAAGATCTAGGACTGAAGATGAAAATAGGTGATGTAGAATATCAGGGAGACGGCAACAAGGCTATCTTCTATTACATCGCTGACGAACGTGTGGACTTCCGCCAGCTCATCAAGGTTCTTGCCGATACCTTCCATGTGCGCATTGAGATGAAACAGATCGGTGCACGACAGGAAGCAGGCCGCATCGGTGGAACGGGTCCTTGCGGCAGAGAACTCTGCTGCGCTACCTGGATGAAGAACTTCATCAGCGTTAGCACCAATGCAGCACGCTACCAGGACATCTCTCTGAATCCTCAGAAACTTGCCGGTATGTGCGCCAAACTGAAGTGCTGTCTCAACTACGAGGTAGACAGCTATGTAGAGGCTAGCAGAAAGTTGCCTCCTAAGGATGCCGTACTGCAGACTGCTGACGGTGATTTCCATCAGTTCAAGGTGGATATCCTGGCAGGTCTTATCACCTACTCTTCTGACAAGAACCTTGCTTCCAACCTCGAAACTATCAGCATCGAGCGTGCCAAGGCTATCATCGAAATGAACCGTCAGGGCGAGAAGCCATTGAGTCTGCTGGAAGACGGTAAGGCAAAACCTGTAGCCAAGCCAGTCGACCTGCTTGCCGAAGCTGATTTGAGCCGCTTTGACAAGGCTAAGAAAAAGAAGAAGAAGAACAATAAGAACAAGGGACCTCGCCAGCAGGAGGGAGACAACAAGCCTCAGAAGAACGAGAACCGCGCGCAGAATGGCGACAACAAACCTCAGAAGAATGAAGGCAAGCCAAACAACCAGCGCCGCGACAACCGTAATCAGGGCAATCATCCTAAGGGTGACAACCGCCAGCCAAGAAACGACAGACGACCTAACAAGGGCTACAAGCCGCAGAATGGCAACAAGCCACAGGGTGGAAACAAGCCACAGAATGGCAACAACGCCCCACAGAATGGCAACAAGCCACAAGGCAATAATGTCCCACAAGTTGGTAACAAGCCACAAGGCAACAACGCCCCACAAGGCAATAACGCCCCACAAGAATAAAGAATAGGAGCTAGAAAAAGATGAAAAAGACTGTTTATTTCATCGTTTTGACAGCGATCGTTCACATTCTCTCTGCCTGCAGCGGTTCGACCGTATACGATGAGTATGCCCATACACCGATTGCAGGATGGGAGAAGAACGACACCCTATCATTCGAAGTATCACCTCTACTCGAAGCCGGGCATTACAAACAAAGCTTAGGACTTCGCATTACAGGTGCCTATCCGTTCATGGGACTTACGCTCATCGTAGAACAGACGGTTTATCACCAAAACAGAAAGATACCTGGCGAATGCAAGATAGATACGGTAAACTGCCAGCTGATTGACAACAACGGCGTGAGCAAAGGACAGGGTATCAGCTACTATCAGTATAACTTCCCTATCAACATCTATCAGATGCATCAGGGCGATTCCATACACGTAGCCATCAGACATGATATGAAAAGAGAAATCCTGCCCGGTGTGAGTGACATCGGCATCAAGATTTCAAAGATACAATAAAAAAAAGAGTGAACAGATTCATCAACAATCTGTTCACTCTTTTTTTTTTAACTTCTCACTAAGTTCCTTCCCGCATCAATTCTCAAGAAGATGAAAAGAAGGATGGTGAATCCCCATAACGAACTACCACCATAACTGAAGAACGGCAGCGGAATACCGATAACCGGTGTTAAACCAAGCACCATTCCCACATTAATAAACAGGTGGAAGAGGAATACCGACAGGACACAATAGCCGTAGATACGCCCGAATTTATAAGGTTGCCGCTCAGCCAGATGCATCAACCGCAATATCAAAGCCAGAAAAAGCAGCAGCACGCCTGCCGAACCGAGGAAACCTTCCTCCTCGCCTACCGTACAGAAGATAAAGTCTGTATCCTGCTCAGGCACGAACTTCAGTTTGGTCTGCGTTCCATTGAGGAAACCTTTGCCCTGAAGTCCGCCGGAACCAATGGCAATCTCACTCTGATGCACGTTATATCCCGCACCAGCCAAATCTTCATCCAGTCCCAGCAGTACGTTGATACGCACTCTCTGATGAGGTTCCATCACATGATTCAGCACATAATCGGCAGAATAGAAGAAAGCGATACTTCCCAACGAAAAGATGGAGATGAGGAAGTAATTCCGGAACCGGGTTCTCAGTCCCTGATAAACCAGGAATCCGATGAGCATAGCACACAGGAAGAGCTGGATCCACACAATGTCGAACGGAATGACATAGGTAGAAAAGAGCACGAAGAGCAGCGTAATGCCTACCGAATAGGAAAGGATTATCAGTGCCTGTTTCCTGTCGCCCGTATAGGAGTTCACCATGCCAGCCGTAAAAATCTGCACCAGCAGAAGCACGACAAACTTACCCACAGAAGTATAGGTATCCCACATCATCACGTTCTCATACTTCACACCCACTACGAAGTAAGCCACCATCGACACGCCGGTAAAGAGAATGGCACCCGGCATTCCTTCGCGGTAAAGCATGAGGAAGAATGAAAGATAAACCAAGGCAGAACCCGTTTCGCGCTGACCTACGATACAGAGCATCGGCAGAACGATAATGCCTACGGCTGCCATGAAATGCTTCAGGTTCTGCATACTGAAACCATAGCTTGACATAAACTTGGCTACCGCCAGAGCCGTAGCAAACTTACCAAACTCAGCCGGTTGCAGTCGGAGCGGTCCCAACACCAGCCAGGAGTGGGAACCCTTGATGCTATGCGGATTGAATATCGTAGCAAAGAGCAAGAGTATCAGGACGCCATAGATGACATACGAGAAGGTATCGTAAAACCGGTCATCAAGCAGCAGGATTACCAATCCCAGTGCTATAGATGTGCCAATCCATATAATCTGCATACCCGAGCGAGCACCCAGACTGAATATCTCGTTGTCACCATAGTTATAGCTGGCTCCACAGACGCTCACCCATCCGAAGATGAGGAGTGCCAGATAAATACCTATCGTCCACCAGTCAAGTGAAGCAAGCACACTAGGTTGTTTATTATCGATCATAATCTATAAACTATCAACTATAAACTATTAACTGAAAACTATCTACTGCTTAATCCGTAGGCGATTCTACGGGCCTGCATCTCTGCAGCCCTGCGCTCAGAATCAGGAGATAACTTACCCTTGAGATACTGTTCCATCATCAGACCGCCGATAGGCACACCATAGTCAGCACCCCAACCACCATTCTCTACATACACGGCAATGGCAATCTTCGGGTTGTTCATCGGAGCAAAGCCCATGAATACAGAGTGGTCATGGCCACGGTTCTGTGCCGTACCCGTCTTGCCGCAAGCTTCGAAATCGTAGCGGCCGAGCAGCTTACAGGTTCCCTTCAGCGCCGAACTTCTCATACCGGCTACCACATAGTTGTAAGCCCGTCGGGAAGCCTTGGTATAATGGCGTCGGGTATAGAGCGTATCAAGCGGTTCTCCCTTCACCTTTCTCACTACATGAGGCACATAATAGTATCCCCTGTTGGCAATGGTAGCACCCAGGTTGGCTATCTGCAACGGCGTGAGGTTAACCTCACCCTGACCGATAGAAATACTGATTACCGTCAGTCCGTTCCATGAACCATTGTAAGCCTTATCATAGAACTGTGCATTCGGAATCAGACCGCGTTTCTCGCCAGGCAAGTCGATACCCAACTTATATCCGAATCCCATGCTCACCATATAATTTTTCCATATGGTCATCGCATTCTGTACGCTGCCATACTTCTTGCGGTTACCTATCATATAGTAAAGACCCCAACAGAAGTAACCGTTACAAGAGGTACTGATGGCATCAACCAGCGAAATAGGCGACGGGTGACCATGACAGCCTACATGCAGACCCTTATAAGAGAAACCATGATTACATGGGAAAGCTGTTCCCGGTGTGATGATACCTTCAGTAAGATAGGTCAGCGCCTGGCTGGTCTTAAAGGTAGAACCCGGAGGATACTGACCCTGAATACTACGGTTCAGGAGCGGTTTCCAAGGATTATGCGAGAGCCACTTGTGCATCTTGCCGCGGTTTCTACCCACCAGACGTCTTGGATCGTAAGAAGGAGAAGAAACCATAGCCAGCACATCGCCCGTTCTAGGATCGATGGCAACGATACTGCCGATTTTACCCTGGAGCAGACGTTCACCCAAGGCTTGCAACTTGACATCCAATCCCAGCGTCAAGTCCTTTCCAGCCACAGGTTTCTGGTCGAGTTTACCATTCTGATAGCTACCCTGTATTCTTCCGTGGGCATCTCTCAGCATGATCTTCACACCCTTCTCACCACGCAGCTGCTTCTCATAAAACTTCTCGATACCCAGTTTTCCGATATAGTCACCAGCCTGATAGTAGTCATCATCTTCAATATCGCTTTGCGAAACCTCACCCACATCACCCAGCACATGGGCTGCATAAGGGTAGGTATATTCTCTGACGGTACGTTTCTGGACATAGAAACCGGGGAATCGGAACATCTTCTCCTGGAACACACTGAAATCCCGGTCGCTCAGCTGTCCCATAAAAAGCTGCTGGGTATAGCGCGAATAGCCCGGGTTTTTAGAGCGGTCCTTGATATCGTTCATTCGCTTGATAAAAAACTCTTTCGTGATACCCAGCGAATTACAGAAATCCATCGTATCAAGCCTGCCGCTCTCCTCGTTCATGACCACCATCAGATCGTAAGACGGCTGATTATACACCAGCAGCTTACCATTACGGTCGTAAATGGCACCACGGGCGGGAAACTCAATATGCTTCAAGAAGGCATTACTGTCGGCATTCTTCTTGTAGTCGTCGCTCATAATCTGAAGCGTAAACAGACGAATCATGTAAATGACCACAATAGCTATGGCCACTCCACCGATAACGAATCTACGTTTTTCAAGATTGTAATCCAACATACCTTATTATATATAGCAAACTAAAAATCGTGTTCTTTTCTCTCTCATCACTTATCCGGAATCTTACTTTCTGAAACTTTCTGTCGCCATCACCAATATATAAGTGATAACCGTACTTCCGCCTATACATTCCAACCAGTGAACCCAATTAAAGAAATTGAATGTTTCGAGTGTAAAGAACAATAGATTATAAACGAGAATGATGAAGAATACGTACCAGCAATATGCACCAACGCCGATAGAACGCATGGACGGTTCCAGATCGTCGGCGCTGTCACGCGGTACGAAAAGTTCAAACAAATAAGGTTGTAGCAGTCCTACGGCAGTCATCGAAGCTGCTGCAACACCTGGCGTATTGGCAAATACGTCCACACAAAGCCCCATCATAAAGCACCACAATAACACCGCCCATTTAGGATGGTTGCGGCGGAAATGCAGTACCATAATGATATACAGCAAGGGTGTGGCACAATTGAATAGATGAATATGATTAAACACCAATCCCTGTACCAGCACGAGCACCACAAAGGTAGCTAGTCTTTTCACTAAATCTATACTCATTGCTTTTTATATCCTCTTACTATACGTCATTATTGATTATTGTCTCCATTTGTTGCGATGCTATCCTGTGCTGCACGCATAATCTCCAACCGCTCTTTCATGGCGGCATCATCAATTACACATACATCACGCAGACGGGCAAAATCGGTAGAGAGGCGAAGTTGTACGCGATACGACAGTCCATCGGCGGAGTTAAACACGTGCAATATCCTGCCTACTCTCACTCCAGGAGGGAATACAGCAGAATAGCCACTCGTTACCACATAGTCACCCAATTTAAAGTGAGCATGACGTGGCACCTCTTCCAGATAGGCAAGGTCAGACACACCACCCTTCCAGCGCAGATAGCCAAAATAGCCTCTATTCTGAATCATACAACTGATGTTCGACTTCGTGTTCAATACCGGAATCACGATAGCGTAATGTTCTGCCACCAGATACACGATACCCACTACACCCGTACCGCTGATTACACCCATATCCTTGTGGATGCCATCTGCGCTACCCTTGTCAATTGTCATCAGGTTGCCGGGTTTATCGATACTATTCGCCACCACCTTAGCCGGAATCAGACGATAGTTTCTCAGCAATGCAAACTGGTCACGATGGTAGATGCTGCTATCCTTGGTCACGCACACGAGACTGTCGGAAAGTTTCTGCACCTCCTGTTCGAGATACGCATTGCGCTGTGTCAGTTCCTGGTTCACCTTGGTAAGTGAGAAGAATGTTTCTACATTCGCATCCCATTCATACAACTTACCCGTTACGGCATTAGCCGAGGAGAACCAGGCACTGCCCTGATAGCTGTTATACTGAAACAACAGCACCATACTCACCACCTCAAGAATCAGGAAGACAAACCAATGGTTGTATTTCGCTAAAAACTCTAAAAGGTTGCGCATACTTTATTCTTACTATTAGAATAAGTTCTGATTATCTCATCAAGAATGAGAAACGGTCTACATTCTTCAACGCAATACCAGCACCCTTGGCAACACTGTGCAATGGATCTTCTGCGATGTGGAATGGGATATTGATCTTATCCTGCAAACGCTTGTCGAGACCGCGGAGCAAAGCACCACCACCAGAGAGCCAGATACCATTCTTCACGATATCGGCATAGAGCTCAGGAGGTGTATTCTCCAATGCTGAGAGTACAGCGTTCTCAATCTTTGCCACGGTCTTATCCAGACAGTGAGCAATCTCCTGGTAGCATACAGGCACCTCCATAGGCAACGCTGTAATACGGTTAGGACCATGTACGATGAAATCTTCTGGAGCCTCATCACCCAGATCGGTCAGAGCTGAACCCACATGAATCTTGATACGCTCAGCCATACGCTCAGAAACCTTCACGTTGTGCTGACGGCTCATATATTCCTGGATATCGGCAGTAAGGTCGTCACCGGCTGTACGGATTGAGTTGTTCGATACGATACCACCCAATGAGATGACAGCGATTTCGGTAGAACCACCACCTATATCAACAATCATATTACCCTCTGGAGCCTCAACATCGATACCGATACCGATAGCGGCAGCCATTGGCTCAAAAATCAAATATACATCACGTCCGTCGGCATGCTCGGCAGAGTCGCGCACAGCACGAAGTTCAACCTCGGTAGAACCAGAAGGTACACCGATAACCATACGGAGTGAAGGAGAGAAGAGACGGCTACCAGTATGAACCATCTTAATCAATCCACGCATCATCTGCTCACAGGCAGTAAAGTCGGCAATCACGCCATCACGCAATGGTCTGATAGTACGGATATTATCATGAGTCTTCTCGTACATCATCTTAGCCTTCTCGCCCACAGCAATCATCTTGTCGGTGCGGCGGTCAAGGGCTACAACAGAAGGTTCATCCACTACAATCTTATCATCACTGATAATGATGGTATTGGCTGTACCCAAGTCCATTGCGATTTCCTGAATAAATGAAAAAAATCCCATTTCGTTTCTAAATTATTTTAAGCTTAAAATTTTCTTTTTATTTAAGGAGTTAAGGAGTTAAAGGAGCATAGAAGCCACGGCAACAGTCTGTCATATACCGGGGATAGAATCCCCGCAGACACTTGTCCTGACTTCTTCCACTTCTTAACTCCTTAACTACTTTATTTTTCCGAGAGTTTACTTAGCAAACCATGCATGGATTGCAGTATCGTAGTGAGAGCTTACACCGAATGCACGCTCTGCAAACATCTTGCGGTCTTCGATATCAGTCTCAGCACCCTTCTTCTTCAGGATATCGAGCAATACGCCGTATTCTGCCTTGCTAGGAACGATTACCACGTCCTTGAAGTTTTTGGCACCTGCACGAATCAAAGAGATACCGCCAATATCGATTTTCTCGATGATATCAGCATCGCTAGCACCGCTAGCTACAGTCTGCTCAAAAGGATACAAGTCTACGATGACGAGATCGATAGAAGGGATTTCGTATTCCTTCATCTGCTCCTGGTCACCCTCGTTGTCACGGCGAGCCAAGATACCTCCAAATATTTTAGGATGAAGAGTCTTTACGCGACCACCCAAGATAGATGGATAGGTAGTAACCTCCTCAACTTTCTCGCATTCATAACCCAAAGATTCGATAAACTTCTGGGTACCACCAGTACTCAGGAATTTTACACCCTCTTCATTCAACTTGGCGAGCAATTCGTCCAAGCCATCCTTGTGGAAGACAGACACCAACGCTGTCTTGATTTTCTTTGTTTCAGCCATTGAACTTATAAATTATAATTTATGATGGTGCAAAGGTACGAAGATTATTTTGATTACACAACATTTCCCCCCATAAAATAGCATTATTTAAAGGATATTTAAAAGATAATTGAGAGAAATCAAGAAATAAGCAATCTGAGCGAATTCTAATTCTATCATTTCTTCGCGTACTGAACTTTCGCCAGTAAGTCCCACACGCCCTGAAAGGAACCTGGGTCTTCAGGGCGTGCTGCTTCAGGAACCTGAGCCTTCAGCCCGTACTCGAACCGCCTTTCTCTGTCATTCTGTCCGAAAATATCTCTTATTTCTATCTTTTACCTACCCAAAACAAGACAGATTGTCAGCAAATCATTGATTTTCAACGAATAGGCATAAGTTTCGCTAAAGGATGGGAGGAACGCACCGGGAGGTTTCCAAAGAGAAGTTTCCGGCGCTCATCCAAATAACACAAATAAGAATATATAATAAAGAAAGGAGATATTAATATGACATTCGACAAATTTACAATCAAGGCGCAGGAGGCGGTACAGGAAGCCGTAAACATTGCGCAGCGAAATGGTCAGCAAACCATCGAACCGGTGCATCTGCTTAGCGGTATCCTTGAAAAGGCTACCGATGTGACCAACTACATCTTCCAGAAGTTGGGCATGAACGGACAGCAAATCGCCATGCTCTTGCGTCAGGAGATGCAACATCTGCCTCGTGTGCAGGGTGGCGGTCAGCCGTACCTCAGCAACGAGACTAACCAGATACTGATGAATGCCGAGGATACCGCCAAGAAAATGGGCGACGAGTTCGTTAGCGTAGAACCTATCCTGTTGGCTATCGTACAGGGCAACTCTACTGCTGCACGTATTCTGAAGGATGCTGGTGCAAATGCTAAAGATATGCTCGCTGCCATCCAGGCACTGAGACAGGGACAGAACGTAAAATCACAAAGCGCTGATGACAACTATCAGAGCTTGGAGAAATATGCGAAAAACCTTGTAGAACAGGCAAGAAGTGGCAAGCTGGACCCAGTTATCGGACGTGATGAGGAAATAAGAAGAGTGCTCCAGATTCTGTCACGAAGAACCAAGAACAACCCTATTCTGATAGGTGAGCCTGGTACAGGTAAGACTGCCATCGTAGAAGGTCTTGCCGAGCGTATCGTACGTGGCGATGTACCGGAGAATCTGAAGAACAAGCAACTCTATTCTCTCGATATGGGTGCGCTGGTAGCCGGTGCCAAATATAAGGGTGAGTTCGAGGAGCGTCTGAAGAGCGTCATTAAAGAGGTAACCAACGCCAACGGCCAGATTATCCTCTTCATCGATGAGATTCACACGCTGGTAGGTGCTGGCGGTGGCGAGGGTGCCATGGATGCAGCCAACATTCTGAAGCCAGCCCTGGCTCGTGGTGAACTGAGAGCCATCGGTGCTACTACCCTCAACGAGTATCAGAAGTACTTCGAGAAGGATAAGGCGCTGGAACGCCGTTTCCAGACCGTCATGGTCAATGAGCCTGACGAGGTAGACGCCATCAGTATCCTCCGTGGTATCAAGGAGCGCTACGAGAACCATCATAAGGTACGTATTCAGGATGATGCCTGCATCGCAGCCGTCAAGTTATCAGAGAGATACATCTCTGACAGATTCCTCCCTGACAAAGCTATCGACCTGATGGATGAGGCAGCAGCCAAACTGAGAATGGAGCGTGACTCTGTACCAGAAGAACTGGATGAGATTACCCGCCACTTGAAGCAGTTGGAGATTGAGCGTGAGGCCATCAAGCGCGAGAATGACCAGCCTAAGATTCAGCAGCTAGATAAGGAAATTGCAGAATTGAAGGATCAGGAGCATGACTTCCGTGCTAAATGGGAAGGCGAAAAAGCGCTCGTCAACAAGATTCAGCAGGATAAGCAGGAGATAGAAAACCTGAAGTTTGAGGCTGAACGTATGGAGCGCGAAGGCAATTACGAGCGTGTGGCTGAAATACGCTATTCTAAACTGAAGGCGCTCGAGGATGACATCAAGAAGATCCAGGAGCAGCTGAAGAGTACACAGGGTGGCGCAGCGATGGTCAGAGAGGAAGTTACTGCTGATGATATCGCTGAGGTTGTAAGCCGCTGGACTGGAATACCAGTAAGCCGTATGATGCAGAGCGAGCGTGAGAAACTGCTCCATCTGGAGGAAGAACTCCACAAGAGAGTCATCGGACAGGACGAGGCTATCACCGCTGTAAGTGATGCCGTTCGCCGCAGCCGTGCCGGATTGCAGGATCCTAAGCGTCCTATCGCCAGCTTCATCTTCCTCGGTACTACCGGTGTAGGTAAGACGGAACTTGCCAAGGCGCTGGCTGAGTATCTGTTCAATGACGAGTCGATGATGACCCGAATTGATATGAGTGAATATCAGGAGAAGTTTAGCGTAACCCGTCTGATCGGTGCGCCTCCAGGGTATGTAGGCTACGATGAAGGTGGCCAGTTGACCGAGGCTGTACGCCGCAAACCATATAGTGTGGTTCTCTTCGATGAGATTGAGAAGGCGCATCCTGATGTATTCAATACCCTGTTGCAGGTATTGGACGATGGTCGTCTGACTGACAACAAGGGTCGTGTAGTCAACTTCAAGAACACCATCATCATCATGACTTCCAACGCAAGCCGTGAGATGTTGCGCAAGACCTTCCGTCCTGAGTTCCTGAACCGTATTGATGATATCATTACCTTCAAGCCGTTGACCCAGGAGCAGATTGCCGAGGTTGTAGAACTTCAGATGAAGCGAGTAAAGAAGATGTTGGAGCCTCAGGGCTTTGAACTTCGCTGGACTCCTGCAGCTATCCAGTATCTGGCAAAGGTAGGATACGACCCTGAGTTTGGTGCCCGTCCTGTAAAGCGCGCTATCCAGGATTATGTATTAAACGACTTGAGTAAGAAGATTCTTGCAGAAGAGGTTAGCAGAGAGAAGCCAATTACCATCGATCATACAGATGCAGATGGATTGGTCTTCAAAAACCAATAATTCCAGCAGATAACCAATCCGCGGAAAAAACGGATTGAAACATAAAATAAAGAGGGTGACAGATTCAGAAATCTGCCACCCTTTTTTATTTATTATACACTGTTTCCATCAACACACTCCACCTTGACCGCCAATCTGCCATCAGGTGATGTTACTTCATAATTGTTGGCTTGCGAACAAACCGCAACGAGCAACAAAATACCAGCAATACAAAAGTTTTTGCTTCATTTTCATGTTATTGTTAGGTTGAAATTATTATCTGTCTATGACGCAACAGCAGTATAGCCGACGTTCCAGCTTCTGTTACTGTAGCGTACAACAAAAAATTGCTTCTAAATGAGAAGAAACCAAAAAGCCCCGACATCGCGTCGGGGCCTTTGAAGTTTTTGAATGTTTCAGCAGTTTGTGTTTTTTATGTAGTTATGATTTTATCGTTTTTGAAAATCAATTCCTTTTTCTGGGTGCAAAATTAAGACAAATATTGATATAAATCAAATTATTCTCGATTTTTTATGCAAAAAACAACGTAAACGTTTACAAATTTTGCGCACAAAAAAGGCCGTTTGTGCGCTGTTGTGGCTAAAATACGGCTGTGCATTCTGTGTCTTTTGAATATTTTCTGCCACATTAATAAAAAAGTTAAAATATTGACGCTATATTTTGTTTTCTCTGTATTTTACACTATCTTTGCACTATCTTTTCACATTATTATATATATAAAGAAAATAGATGAAAGAATTTGTAATATCAGAAGTCAAGGCGGAAACCGCTGTACTCGTGGGTCTGATTACCAAGACACAGGACGAAGCCAAGACAAAAGAATATCTCGACGAGTTGGAATTTCTTGCCGATACAGCAGGGGCTGTCACCGTGAAGCGATTCACGCAGAAGGTGGTTTCTCCTAACCAGACTACCTATGTAGGTAAGGGTAAACTCGAAGAAATCAAAGAATATATAAAAAACGAAGAAGAGGAAGATAGAGAAGTAGGTATGGTCATCTTCGATGATGAACTTTCTGCCAAACAGATCCGTAACATCGAACAGGAACTGCAGGTGAAGATTCTGGACCGAACCTCCCTCATCCTCGATATCTTCGCCATGCGTGCGCAAACTGCTGCGGCTAAAACCCAGGTTGAGTTGGCGCAATATCGTTATATGCTCCCTCGTCTGCAAAGACTCTGGACTCACCTCGAACGACAGGGTGGTGGTTCAGGTTCTGGTGGCGGTAAGGGTTCTGTTGGTCTGCGTGGACCAGGTGAGACCCAGCTCGAGATGGACCGCCGTATCATCCTCGGCAGAATGAGTCTCCTCAAAGAGCGACTGGCAGAAATCGACAAGCAGAAGACTACACAGCGAAAGAACAGAGGCAGAATGGTGCGCGTGGCACTGGTGGGCTATACCAACGTAGGTAAATCTACCATCATGAATCTGCTCAGCAAGAGCGAGGTGTTTGCAGAGAACAAACTCTTTGCCACCCTCGACACCACCGTACGCAAGGTGGTGGTAGACAACCTGCCGTTCCTCCTTGCCGATACCGTAGGATTCATCCGCAAATTGCCAACCGACCTGGTCGACTCATTCAAGAGTACCCTTGACGAGACACGCGAGGCCGACCTCCTTCTGCACGTAGTAGACATCTCACATCCCGACTTCGAAGAGCAGATTCAGGTAGTAGAGAATACACTCAAGGAACTGGATTGCGCCGATAAACCATCGATGATTATCTTCAACAAGATAGATAACTACTCATGGGTAGAAAAAGAGGAAGACGACCTCACACCGATGGAGAAAGAGAACATTCCGCTGGAAGACTTGAAGAAGACCTGGATGGCAAAACTCAACGAGGACTGCCTCTTCATCTCGGCAAAGAACAAGGAGAACATCGACGAATTCCGCGAGGTACTCTACAAGAAAGTAAGAGAGTTGCACGTACAGAAGTATCCATACAACGACTTCCTGTACCAGGATTATGAGTAAGAACATAAATATCAATAACAAGTAAGTTATGAATGATTACAGACCTTTAACCACCGAGGAAATCGAGGTGCTTAAACATAACGACTGCTGGGCCGAAGACTGGACCTCAGTCAATGTATCAGAAGATTTCAAGCCCAACTTCATGCACCGCGTGATGCTCTATGGCGAAGTAAACATCGGAGCCTTCAACAAGAACGTGGAGGTGAGCCAGGGCTTCGTAAAGCATTCGGGCATCAACAACGCCACCTTGCGCAATGTAACCATAGGCGACGACTGTCTGATAGAAAACGTAGGCAATTTCATCAACAACTATACCATTGGCGATGATTGCTACATCTCAAACATCTCGACCATGGAAACCACCGAGGGAGCTACTTACGGCGAAGGAAATCTCGTGAGTGTACTCAACGAGGTGGGAGAAGGCAACGTAATCCTCTTCAGCGATCTGAACAGCCAGCTCGCAGCCTTCATGGTGAAGCATTTCCCAGACAAGGAGATGAAGGAGAAGATTCGCCAGCTCATCAAGACCGACATCGACAACAAGATGCCGGAAAGGGGCCAGATTGGCAACAATGTGAAGATTATCAATACCAAGGAGATTACCAACTGCGTAATCAATGATTACTGCGAAGTGAACGGTGCTTCCCGTCTGAGCGACTGTACGCTATTGGGCTCTGTTCATGGCAACGTATATATCGGCACAGGCGTTATTACAGAAAACAGCATCATCGCTGAAGGCGCCAGCGTCATCAACAGCGTAAAGATACAGGATTGCTTCGTAGGCGAAGCCTGCCAGCTGTCTAACGGCTTTACTGCTTCAGCCTCCGTATTCTTCGCCAACTCCTATATGAGCAATGGCGAGGCTTGTGCAGCCTTCTGCGGTCCTTTCACCGCTTCTCATCATAAGAGCAGTCTGCTTATCGGAGGCATGTTCTCTTTCTATAACGCCGGTTCTGCTACCAACTTCAGCAACCATGCCTACAAGATGGGACCTATGCACTGGGGCATTCTGGAGCGCGGTTCCAAGACAGCCAGCGGTGCTTATCTCCTGATGCCAGCCACTCTGGGTTCCTTCTCAGTATGCTTCGGCAAGCTGATGCACCACCCTAACACCCGCAACCTGCCTTTCGCCTATCTCATTGCCGATGGCGACAAGATGTTCCTCATCCCGGGCAGAAACATCACTACCGTAGGTCTGTACCGCGATATCAAGAAATGGCCTAAGCGTGATCTCCGTGCTATGGAGAACCGCAAGAGCATCGTCAACTTCGACTGGCTTTCACCTTATTCTGTAGGCGAAATTCTGAAGGGTAAGAAGATTCTTGAAAACCTGCGCGAGGTTACGGGCGATAACGTTTCGCAGTATCTCTATCACGAATATATCATACCGGCTTCATCGCTCCATAAGGGCATCAAATATTATGATATCGCCCTCCGCATCTACATGGGTGCCGTATTGAAGCGTGTACTGAAGCGCGACCCAGCCATCACCCCTCCTGCCAGCCATGCCGGCGTGGGCGATTGGGATGACCTTTCAGGACTCTTGCTTCCGGTTTCTGAAGAGGAGCGCATCGTTAGGGATGTGAAGGAAGGAACCATCGGAAACATAGAACAGCTGCTCGACAGGTTTGAAGAAATCAATGCCAACTATCGCGACTACCAATGGGCATGGACCTACCAGATGATCTGCGATTACTACGGCATCAGCGAAATAACACTCGAAGATGCCAACCGCATACACGAAGATTATATCAAGGCACGCCGCTCATGGATAGCAGAAATCCGAAAGGATGCTGAGAAAGAATTTGCCATGGGCGATGTGGAGGAAGAGGTTTTCCGTAACTTCGTCGACAGCCTTGACCAGGAAATAGAATACGAGAATTAATTAATAATTTATAATTTACAATTTATAATTCATCATTAAAAATGAATTTAAAACATGTATTAATGGCGGCTATCCTGATGGGAAGCCTCAACGCCACAGCCAAGGATTATCATTACACCACCGTACCGGGTGATGCCATGAAGACCCGCATCTATACCCTCGACAACGGACTGAAGGTATATATGTCTGTAAACAAAGAGAAGCCTCGTCTGCAGGCTAATATCGCGGTAAAGACAGGTTCGAGAAATGATCCTGCCGAAACTACCGGTCTTGCCCATTATCTGGAGCACCTCATGTTCAAGGGTACACAGAAGTTCGGTACCACCGATTATGCCAAGGAGAAACCATATCTCGATGAAATCACAAAGAGATATGAAACCTACCGCAAACTTACCGACCCGGCACAGCGCAAGCAGGCTTACCATGAGATTGACTCTATCTCGCAGTTGGCTGCCAAGTACAACATCCCTAACGAGTACGACAAGCTGATGGCGAGCATCGGAAGCCAGGGAACCAACGCCTATACTTCCAACGACGTAACCTGCTATGTAGAGAACATCCCGAACAATGAAATAGAGAACTGGGCTAAGGTACAGAGCGACCGATTCCAGAACATGGTAATCCGCGGTTTCCATACCGAGTTGGAGGCTGTATACGAAGAGAAGAATATCTCCATGGCAAGCGACGACGACAAGGAGTATGCTGCCCTGTGGAAGCTGCTCACCCCTACTCATCCTTACGGCACACAGACCACCATCGGCGAGCAGGAACACCTCAAGAATCCGAGCATCATCAATATCCAGAACTATTTCCACCGCTACTATGCACCTAACAATGTAGCTATCTGCATGGCGGGAGATTTCAATCCGGACCAGACTATCGCCATCATCGACAAGTACTTCGGTGCATGGAAGAAGAACAACAATCTGTCTCGCCCTGAGTTTAGCATCCAACCGGATATCACAGCCGTAAAAGACAGTTCTGTTGTAGGAAAAGAAGCCGAGAACGTGATGCTTGCCTGGAAATTCAAGGGCATGAACGATAAGGAGAGCGATGTGCTCGATGTAGTCAGCGAGATGCTTTCCAACGGCAATGCCGGATTGATGGATGTCGATTTGGAACAGCAGATGAAGTTGGCTTCATCAGGTGCCTTCGTCTATGGTTTGCACGATTACTCTGCATTCATCGTAGCCGGAACACCTAACAAGGAGCAGAAGTTGGAAGAAGTTCGCTCCCTCCTACTCCAGGAGATGGATAAGTTGCGCAAAGGCGAGTTTGATGACAATCTCCTGCCTTCAGTCATCGCCAACAAGAAGCTCAACTTCTACAAGAGTCTGGATGACAACGACACCCGTGCCAGCATCATGGTGGATGCCTTTGTCAACGACCAGAAATGGGCTGACGTGGCTACCCAACTCGAACGCCAGAGCAAGCTCACCAAACAGGACATCATGAATTTCGCCGATAAATATCTGCGTGCCGACAACTTTGTCTGTGTCTACAAGCGCATGGGCGAAGATACAACGCTCAAGAAGATTGAGAAGCCTGCCATCACTCCTATTCCGGCAAACCGTGAATATGAGAGCGCCTTTGTCAAGGAAATCAAGAATGCACAGGTTCCTGAAATCCAGCCAGAGTTCCTCGACTTCAAGAAGGATCTTACCGTAAGCAAGACCAGCAAGAAGTTGCCACTCGTATACAAGCAGAATACCCAGGACGATCTCTTCGACCTCGTTTTCCGCTATGAGTTTGGCGATGAAGATGATATCCGCTACAGCTACGCAGCACAGTATCTCGATTATATCGGAACCGACAAGAAGAGTGTATCTGCCATCAAGCAGGCATTCTACAAACTGGCTTGCAACTATAGTGTTGCCCAGAGTGCCAAGACCCTCCAGATCAGTCTGAACGGTCTGAACGAAAATCTTCCTGCTGCGCTCAACCTCCTGGAGGAGGTGTTACAGCACGCCAAGGCAGACAAGACATCATGGAACCAGTTTGTTGATCTCATCGAAAAGACCCAGCAGGATGCCAAGGCAAACCAGAAGACCAACTTCAGCTATCTCTGGGATTACAGCACCTACGGTCCATACAATCCAACCCGCCATGCCATCAAGACAGCAGATTTGCGCAAGATGGATCCTCAGGAACTCATCAACCTGCTGGGCGGTCTGAACAAGATGGAGCACACCGTAGCCTACTATGGTCCATATAGCGAGAAGCAGCTCAATGCCATCCTCGCCAAGGAGCACAAGACAGCCAAGAAGCTCGCAGCCGTTCCAAAGGGTAAGGAGTATGTAAAAGAAGAAATCAAGCAGAACGAGATTTATATCGCTCCATACGAGGCAAAGAACATCTATCTGCGCTCTTACCAGAACACCGGAAAGAAGAGCGATGTAAAGGATGGTGCCCTGATAGCACTCTTCAATGAGTATTATGGTGGCGGCATGAATTCCGTTGTTTTCCAGGAACTTCGCGAGACCCGCGGACTGGCTTACAATGCAGGTGCCTATTATTACAGTCCTGTACGCAAGGATGAGAAGGATTACTTCATGCGCCATATCATCTCCCAGAATGACAAGATGATGGATTGCATCAGCGTGTTTGATGATATCACCAATAACTTGCCGCAGAATGAGGCTTCATTCAATCTGGCTAAACAGAGTTTGAAGAAATCTCTCCAGAGCCGTCGCGTTACCAAGGCAAGCGTTATCAACGCCTACTTCAATGCAAAGCTCAGAGGTATCGACTATGATGTGAACAAGCTCTACTACGAGCAGCTTCCATCATTGACTCTGCAAGACATCACCAACTTCGAGAAGCAGAACATCGTTGGCAAGCCATACCGCATGGTGATCCTCGGTGATGAGAAGAATCTTGATATGAAGAGCCTTGAGAAGATTGCGCCAATCAAGCGATTGAGCCAGGAAGAGATTTTTGGCTATTAAAGACGTAACGAGAATAATAACTTGAATATTTCAACAGTTTAAATAACAAAAAACATTATGGCAAAAACTCCAGATTTTAAGTATGCTCCAATGTTCCAGATTGGAGAGGACAAGACAGAGTATCGCCTTATTTCTAAGGAAGGCGTAAGCACAGCAGAATTCGAGGGTAAGACTATCCTCAAGGTTTCTAAGGAAGCTCTTACTTTGCTGGCACAGCAGGGTTTCCACGACGTAGAGTTCAAACTCCGTCGTGAGCACAACCTCCAGGTGGCTAAGATTCTCAGCGACCCAGAGGCTTCTGAGAACGACAAGTACGTAGCACTCCAGTTCCTCCGCAATGCAGAGACTGCCGTGAAGGGCATCCTCCCATTCTGCCAGGATACAGGTACTGCTATCATCCACGGTGAGAAGGGTCAGCGTGTATGGACCGACTTCGAGGATGAAGAGGCTTTGAGCCTGGGTGTATACAACACCTTTACACAGGACAACCTCCGTTATTCTCAGAACGCTCCTCTCAACATGTATGATGAGGTGAACACCCGTTGCAACCTTCCTGCTCAGATTGATATCGAGGCTACAGAGGGCGACGAGTACCGCTTCGTGATGGTAGCTAAGGGTGGTGGCTCTGCCAACAAGACCTACTTCTACCCAATGACCAAGGCTACTATCCAGAACGAGGGCACATTGCTCCCATTCCTCGTAGAGAAGATGAAGAGTCTGGGTACAGCAGCATGTCCTCCTTACCACATCGCCTTCGTTATCGGTGGTACTTCAGCTGAGAAGAACCTCCTCACCGTGAAGTTGGCTTCTATCAAGTACTACGATGAGTTGCCTACAACAGGTGATGAGACGGGTCGTGCTTTCCGTGACATCGACTTGGAGAACAAGCTCCTCAAAGAGGCTCACAAGATTGGCTTGGGTGCACAGTTCGGCGGTAAGTATCTCGCTCACGATATCCGCGTGATCCGTTTGCCACGTCATGGTGCAAGCTGCCCTATCGGTATGGGTGTAAGCTGCTCTGCCGACCGTAACATCAAGGCTAAGATCAACAAGGACGGTATCTGGTTGGAGAAGATGGATGAGAACCCAACAGAGTTGATTCCTGAGGAGCTCCGTAACCCTGGTGAGGGTACCAAGGGTATCGAGATTGACCTCGACAAGGGTATCGACGCAGTTCGTGCTGAGTTGAGCAAGTATCCTGTAAGCACCCGTGTTAACTTGAAGGGTACCATCATCGTAGCTCGTGACATCGCTCACGCTAAGCTCAAGGCTCGTCTGGATGCAGGCGAGGAGATGCCTGAGTACTTCAAGAACCACCCTATCCTCTATGCAGGACCAGCCAAGACTCCAGAGGGTTATCCATGTGGCTCTATGGGACCTACCACAGCTAACCGTATGGACCCATACGTAGATGAGTTCCAGGATCACGGCGCTAGCTTGGTCATGATTGCCAAGGGTAACCGTGGCGATGTTGTTACCGAGGCTTGCAAGAAGCACGGTGGTTTCTACCTCGGTACTATCGGTGGTGTAGCTGCCGTTCTCTCTAAGAGTTCTATCAAGAGCATCGAGTGCGTAGAGTACCCAGAGCTCGGTATGGAGGCTATCTGGAAGATTACCGTAGAGGACTTCCCTGCATTCATCCTCGTAGATGATAAGGGCAACGACTTCTTCAAGCAGTTGAAGCCTTGGACTCCTTGCAAGGAATGCCAGAAGTAAATGATACTGAAATCATGATAATGAAAAAAGCTCAGGGCAGATAGCCCTGAGCTTTCTTTTTATACTTATATCGGATAACCTGTTCTGTTTCCGAAACAGGAACATCCGTTTAAAGCAGCAGTTTATATGTCTTGCTTTGCATACCAGTTTCTACCCGCAACAGATAAACGCCTTGTCTGATACCCTGTAAAGAGAGACTGACAGTTTTTCCATCCGTAGCAGATGCCTGTCTGAGCAGGTTTCCTCCCGTATTATACAGTTTAATCTTTCTCACGTCCTTGCCCGAAACCAAGAGTTGATGTCCCTCGCGACAGATCTCGGTTTCAGTATCAGAGATGGTAGCATTTTCTATTCCTGTAGCTATATCCTGATAGAGAATAAGGATATCGCCCTTTCGCTTGAGAAAATAAGAAGGTTCCTGCGGATTCTTCAGTTCCACTTTCTTTCCTCCTATTTCGCCCATCACCCTGAACAGATAGGTATGACCGTCGGTCCAAGGCAGATTATTCTTGCGCAGCCAGTAGCTATAAAGCGGCACGTCTAAAGATGATGAGACGCTTACCTCATCGTTGATACCCTTTACATCTATTTTTTCCTTAGTATTTACATCTTCAGAAATAAGGGAAACATGCCCCTCGTAACTGCGGTCTTCTGTCGTACGCAGCGAAACACCCATCTTGAAGAGAGATACCTTCGATACATCGACGCTTCTGGTTTCTATCTTCACGTGCGCATCATCAGCCAGAAAGACTTCAGCTTTTGCCATCAGCGGTTTCTCCTCTCCTTTTACCACCTCTATATAGGCTGCATCCTGATCGTGGATATCGTTAAGCGGACAATCCTGGGTTTCGGCTTCATCCGAAGTAATCTCCAGTTTCACCTGATAATATCCCGGAGCAAGCTGGGCAGGAACAGAAAGGAGAATCGGGATTTCGGTCTCGCTGAAACCATCTATTTCGGTCAGCTGGTCCACACGTGTACTCAGCACAACCTCCTGGTTCTCATCCAGCAGTTTCACTCTCAGGTAACAGTCGCGCGGCACACCATTGAGGTTCTTGATAGTGAAGAAGGCAAGTACCTTGCTGCCCTGTTCAGCCTTGCCGTCAAGTCTTGGCTGCCCCATCAGTTGGAAGCGGGCATCTTCCGAACAGATTTCAGAGATGCGGCCGGCACCGTCTTTCAGTTCCACCCCGATAACAGGTGCCTTCTTCATCGGCAGAAAATCATCCCATGAACCATCATCCTTCCGGGCTGCACATATAGCAATGATACGGTAATAGCCGTTTTCAAGACCGGCAAGACTGAGACTGATTTTCTGAGTCTGATTGATAAGATAATCAGTTCCCATCCATCCCTTCTGCTCTCCGCCATAAAGTCTTTCTGTAAAGCCTCCCTGCTGATGATCATCAGAATAAACCACCTGCTTGAGATTCCCTGCTTCATCATAAACGGCAACACCGATATCGCCCCTGAAAGGCTTGCCTCTGTTGACGAAGGAATTCATCTCGACAGTTACCGGCTGTGATGGGTCGAATAACTTTCCCGACGCCTCTTTCAGGCTGAGAGAACCACCCTCGTTGAACATCAGCTGCGGCGAAGTTTCCAGCAGTCCGCGCTCTATTTCGGGATATTTCCCGTTGTTGGGATGAGCTAAGATGGCGGTAATGGCACGGTTAAAGGCAAGCGGTTTGCCCTGAAACTCACTTCCGGTCTGCGAAACATTGAGATTGGTGAGCGAATAGTAGGCATCGCCCTGTCCCTCCCAACCGAAGTTCATGTGGAAGAGGCCATTTTCATCGAAACCATCAGTTACCCAGGCATGACCGGAAGCCGAACCGGCTGGTCTGCCTTCCAGATAAACCGGACATCCGTTAAGCAGTTCCTGTCTCAGGATTTCTGCAA
Source organism: Segatella copri (assembly GCA_021622245.1). GTDB lineage: Bacteria > Bacteroidota > Bacteroidia > Bacteroidales > Bacteroidaceae > Prevotella > Prevotella copri_J. The sequence continues at coordinate 33,412 of JAJVTK010000018.1, forward strand.
ACCTCCCCGGTCCTTCTACAGCTTTCGTAACGTAGGCTGCCGAATAATCGAAATGCTTCTGCAGCGCCTGATAGGCGAAGACTCCCTGGGTTCCACTTGCGCTGGGCGTATATTGCATGAAAGAAGCCACACCCACATCGTTCATCAGTAAGGCTACGGCATCTATCTCTGCAGGAGTAGCCTGAACCGGATAGCGGTAGTCGGGCAACATGTTGGCCCAGTCGTAGTGCGACTGACTGAAATCCGCACTCTTCTTGGCCTGGTAGTAGGTTACCACATATTCGTTTTTTCCCTGTCCCTGAGCCGGCCACTGATGATAATACATCATCTGAGCCACAGCCGTAGCCACACAGCCGCTGTAATCATATCCCGTTTTAGCATTAAACGGATACGACTGTCCCCATTTGCTTTTCAGCATCGGCGCTACGGTTTTAGAGTAAAGTCCTGTGCGTGTATGGCTTTGCACCTTCACCTTTCCTTCTTTCAGCACCTCGAAAGTCTGTCGGTATCCCGAAAGCAGCAGTTTTACGCAGGGATTGGCATTGAGCGTATCGAGACTACCTTCTTTGCTGTATCCCAGCACTTCACCCATCTGGTCATCACCTGATACGATAACGAATCCCTGTCCCCGCGCATCATTATATATATAATAAGGTGAACCGGTCTTATTTTTCCTGCTCTTCTCCTTTGCTTTCATACCGGTATCTTGCGGCAGAGTGACATATCTCTTAGCAATCTCCGCCGCCTTCAGCCAATTGATTTCCTCGGCACGAACAGTTTGCTTACTGGCTATCAGCAGGGCTATGAATCCCACCAACAGGAACCCGTTTTTCAGTCCCTTCCATTTTTTTCTTTCTTCTTTCTTTTTCATTTCTTCAGGTCTTAATATTTGATATTGAGTTAATTACGCCACCTTCTGGAAATATCAGATTAGCTACACTTTGCCATCATCCAGAAAGTTTTCTGCAAATATACAACTTTTCTTTGAAAAAAAGAAATTTTTCAAAAATATAACAGCATGATTATTTGGACAAACCAATATTTATTCTTATCTTTGCATCCTATTTTTCATAGTAAGTATTTTAACAGTAAAAACTCAAAATGATGAAGCAGAAAAAACATCGAAAGATTCCGGCACTGGCTGCTGGAACCACACTCGTGGCAGCGATGACCCTGATGGCATCCTGCTCCACCGATTATGAAGACCAGATCGTGTACAACGACATTGAAAAACCGTTCCAGGAAGATTTCAAAAAGGATACGGTGGTTTTCGAAAAGTTGCCGGCAGAACGGGCTAAACACATCCTGAATCTATCTGACCCATCAACTGAAATCGTAGACAAACCGGATTACACCTTCCAGACTGACAACCTCATCAATGTTAAGAAATCTACTAAGGATGAATCGCTCGTCATCACCAGTTGGTCGGCAAAACCAGTCTCCAACGTAACACTCGAGATGTATATCCCGGAAGTGGATGAATACATTCCGGTAGCGTTCATTAAATCCATTCCCGCCTTCTCCCGCTTCTCCTTCAAGCCATCATTCGTTGGCAGACGGAATATCTGGAAAAAGAAAAACGGAAACTTCGTGAGTTTCACCTGCCCGTATCTCGACCTTAACAGGATGAAGACACGACTCGTGAGCGATGATGAGCACTTCAAGATGCTCCAGAAGATTGACGCCAGATGGACCTGCAGTTTCTCCAACTACGGGTGGACTCCAGAGGTTGGAGAATCGCACAAGTTCCGTGAAATGAAACCTATCTACGCCCGCGAATGGGTGGTGATTGTCACCAACTATACCTATATGATGACCACTCCGGAATATAAGTATGTGATGGCAAACTTCAAGAAGGTGATGGGCGGCGATCTCTACGACAACAATAAAGTAACGTTCACTGCCGAGAAATACCAGAGCGAAATGAAAAGATTCAAGGCACAGAAAAACTTCGTGCTCGGACAGTCTAGTCCGGCATACGGTGGATTGGGCGGCGGCTACATCTGGACCATTACCGACTGGAACTTCTATGGCCATTATGGTTCGTTCAGCGGTTGGGAAGCTATCACCCACGAGCACATGCACTGCATGGACTATAGTCACGACAGCAATATGACGTATCCAGCCAAAACACCGGAAGGCGTCAACGTAGGATGGCCGGAATTTATCTGGCAGCTGCACATGTGGCTGAGCCATAAGGGCGATCTCCCTTATACCGACCGCAATCTGCTGGGCTTCCACAAAGATGAGAATGCTAAGTATCGCGACTGTGGTATCAATGATATCTTCAAGGATGATGCCAAACTGCAGAAGACCATAGAGGATTTTTACAAAAAGAGCAGACTGGTGAAATATTTCACAGAGAACCCAATTAAAGATCATGCAAAATAAAGGAGGAAACGATATGAGAAAAAATATGATCATGATAGGAGCAGGAATGATGCTGGCTTTAGCTTCCTGCGATAAGACAGAAATACGTGAGATAACGGAAGACAGAGTGGTACCGCAACCGGTAGATACCATCAAGGTGGCAGATCATTTCTATCTGGACGGACATCTTTCCCGCACAGCCGAAGATTTAGGTGGCAGACCGCTGGATGCAGCCAACCTCTTTAACGATGGCGAAGAGTTGTATGTGGCGAATTTTGCAGGCAAGTGTGTCGATGTCTTCGATGCCGAAACGTTGGAATTCAAGCGCAGCATGAGCAACGGCGACCGCACGCTGGCACGCGATGTTTATGCTGAAGGCGACCATCTCTTTGTGGCTGCCGGCGAAAATCAGGAGGTACAGATCTTCGACAGGAAAACGGGCAAATATCTCAGCCGCCTGGGCACAGGTTCCTGGCCAGCCAGCATGATTTCGAAGGTGGGCTGTGTTTGCGCAACCCCTCGTCTTGTTTTCGTGCGCGACTCAAAGTATACCAACATCCGGGTCTTCGACCGCGAGGCGCTGAACCTGGGGGCAGCAAACAACAATAAGGTATTTGCCAAGCTCAGTACGGGTGGCGATTTCATTGGCAGCAGTAATGAGCCGCTGGGAGAATCCTACGATATGGAGGTGATTGGCGATTCGCTCTATGCCTTCATCCCTCGCACGGGAACCATCTATTCATGGAAAGTAGAAGACATCATCCAGCAAAAGGATTATGCCCCGCTCAAGGTTTCCCGTTCTCAGGAGTTCAAGCTACGTTCCATTTCAAAGACCGGTGACAAGGATAAGTTCTTCGTATCAATGTTGAAGGACGGCAAGATACAGTTGGCAGAATACAGTCTCGCCGATTTCCAGGCAAGAAACTTTGCCAATCCGTTGCGCTGTTTCACCGCCGATGACCGCGTCCTCCTTCCTTCGCAGACCATCATAGCCTACCAGAAGGAGAAACTGATACTCACCAATGGTGCAAAGTTAGACCGCTGGGATATCCGCAACAATCCGGCATACGAAATCAAGCCAAGACAGAAATAATCGTAGCGTTGTCTTATTTTCAAAATAAATTCCCCCATCCTGCCTTCGCTGGCTGGATGGGGGATTTCTGTTATTAATGATAGTCTTGTTCAAAACGGATAAAGACACCGGCTTTATTGTAATAGAGTTCATAACCAGGGATATCGATTTCATATCCTCCTAACTCTTTCTCTATCTTGTAAGGCTTCTGATTAGGATATCGCTTCGCTATATCTGCTGCAATGTTGGCTGGAATGATACCATCAGGCATCACAGAGAACTTGCAGTCAACCGAAGTCCACTCGCCTTTCGCATCAAACTCCAGCTGGGTTCCGTCGCTGAGCAATACATCATACTCCCACCGGCCGTTGTCCTTTTCCTTCTCCGCATGGCTCACGGCAACCTCGGCAAAATGCTTCTTTACAAACTGCTGTGCATGCATCGGCAAATCATCAAAACTGATTATTCTTTCCTCACTGCTATGGCAAGATACTGATATCATAGCCAATACCATCGACAAAAATGCCGTCAAAAACTTTCTTTTCATGTTGTCTAATTTTAAAAATTATTGAATCAATTACCTGTTTATTCTGTCAATTATTATTTGCGCATTACCACCTTCTTTCCATTCCGGATATAGATGCCCGGCTGGGTAACTTTGGTAAGTTTGCGGCCATCCAACCCGTATACTGCATCAGAAGATGAAGAGGCGGCTGCACTGCCCGTGCCCTGCGATAGAGCCGGCTTCGTGATGCCTGTAGTCGGCGCCTTGCGGTAGAGCGTAATGCGGCGGCGCAACGTATTGGCATTCCAGCGGTCCAGCCACATGCCGTCACGCTCTATATCTACATGTATCTCGTAGGTGCCCTCTGCCAACTCAGAAAGATTCACGGTATGGCGGGTAGAACCCGTAAGATCCGTATCATTGTTGCGCGGAATGCTCACTCTGCTGATGCTGCTCGTATACGCAGTCTCGCCCGTAGCCACATTGACCAGACGGTAGCGCATGCGGGTCTGCAGACTGCCCTGCGTCAGATACTTCATATAGCCCGACATACCCAGCACCAGCTGCGGCTTCTGATCCAGGTCGAAGTAATGGGAAGGCACATAACTGCCCGCTTCATCCAGGAGTTTCACCGATGTAACGGTCACCCTGCCTTCGTAGTTGTTAGGATATACCTCAAGCAGGAAATCTTCCGGCACCGGAATCTCGTAGACGCCAGGATTCTTCGTCTCGATATTGTGGTTGAAGCGGAGCTTCATGCGATACTTGCCTGCCTTGAGTTCATGAGAGCCGGTAGGACCCGAATAGGATGTCATGAACCTCACGAGCCACTGGGTAGTAACCATGCGCTGCGCCACCATGTGGATGAGATAGGCATTCGGTACCTGATAGGTTTCACCCGCCAGATTTCCTGTGCCCTCCAGTTCCACCTGTAACTCGCCGCGAGCCTGATAGCGGCTCAGGTTAGATACATTCAGCAGAATGCCTGCCAACTGGCTGCTGTACTGATAGGCTGGCTCAAGCACCTCTGGCTTGCCCGCAAGCAACAGGTGAGGCTTGTTGTCTGCCTGTATCAGCGTAACCTCGCCACGGTTTACAATCATCGGCACGGAATTGCCATTCACCATCTGCCTCCAGTCTTCCCAAACGCCCTTGTCAGCATCCAGGAGTCGGCGGCCCAAAGGTCGCAGAGTATAGGTGCCGTCTGCCAGACCGTCTATCTCATTCAGGTCCATCTTCCACCAGTCATATTCGAAATTGTAGCTGGTATAATAGGTAGCCCAAGTCAAGACACCCGACTGCCCGAAGACATGCATACACTTTCCGTCCTGCGTAAAGAGTCCGATGCCTATCTGTCCGGTATAGGCGCCTCCGGCATTCTGAGCCAGATTGCGGGCTCCCACACCTTTGATCTGCGCCGGAATAACCGACTTCACCGTCATTCCTTCACTCGCCTGGAACTGCAGTCCCTGGTCATTGTTCACCGACAGCACCACCGGTTTAGGCTGCAGCGGTTCTATCATTCCGTCGTTCGGATGCACGAAGAGCGCTATCTGATGTTCGTAGTAACAGCCGTCGCTGCCGTAACCTCCGCCCGCCGTCGCTGCCGTATTGATGTCGAAATAGCCATTGTCCAGACCAGCCCATCCCCAGTTTACATGCACCAGTCCGTTCTCATCGTAGCCATCATATAAAAAGGCATGGTCGCCGCCCGTCATGAAGACCGGACAGCCGAGAGACAGTTCCTGGTAGATAGCCTGCAGAAACTCGCCGCCCGGCAGTCTATCCTTCTCCAGCTGGCGCACATTGCAGTTGTAATCGTGCTCGAGGGTACTCCATAACTTTGCCTCATCACAGAGGGTTCCGTTCACACCGTAGGTAGCATGAGCCAGTTTTCCCAAGTCGCGCATCAGCACGCCCACTGCTTGCCCCTGTGCCTCAGTGTACCCTCCTCCGCTGTAGGAATCGAGCATGTTGTCCCAGTCATAATAATCGTATGCCATGGCACCCTTACCCCGGTTTACCCCCTCGGGTCTCATCTTAGGCCAGCGGTGGGCATAGAGCACCTGTGCCATCGCCGTGATGGTACAGCCCGTATAGGTAGGCTTGCCGCTGGTGCTGCTGCGCGGGGTATAGTAGTTATAAGGATAATCCTGGCTCCACTCCGCACTGACGAGCGGTTTTACCGATGCCTTCGGCGGTTTGGCATAAACCGGCGTCACGCTGATGCTGTCTACCTTCACCAGTTCCACCACCCGTGCATATCGCTCCAGGAGTCTTTTCATCGGAGCCGACATATTTTCAGCATCCAGTCTTCCCCTGTCGCTATATCCCAGTACCCCTCCTACCCGGTCATCACCCGCCACGATGACGAAGCCTTCACCATCCTGGTTGTTGAAGAGGTGGAGCGATGGTTCTGAAGTACGGGTTCCGCGGCTTTGCACCACCGACGGACCCACACTCACAGGATTTCCGATAAACTTTCTTGCCATTGTCTGCGCCTTGTTCACGTCTACCGGTCCGGCAGAGACATTCATAGCACATATCGCCGATACGGCTATGGCGTAAAATTTCTTATCCATCATATCTCAGGTCAAAAAGAATTATCTGATTACCGTTTTCTTGCCGTTCACGATATAGATGCCCGGCGTCGGCTTGCCGTTCACCTTGCGTCCCTGCATGTCGTAGATGCCCTCCGGTTTTTTCTGCTCCTGAACAAGGTTAGGACGGATGCCTGTAGTGCCATGATTGCGCACACTGCAGCGGGCAGCATTTTCTATCTTCCCGGTCTTGGTGTTGAAGAGCACCGCTGCTATCTCTATCTTGCTGCGGTCGCGGATCACGCTGTATTTGTTTACACCCTCAAAAGTGGTGGAGTGCGTCTTCACCTCGTCTGCCCGGAAGTCGGTCATCTTCGAGTCCTCCAGTCCGTTGTCCATACCCTGCGATTCTATCGCTACATGGTTATACACCATGCCCTTAACCTGCGACCAGCCCTCTACATAGTTGGCTGCATCGGCATAGAACTTCATCTCTTCGGGTGCATCCTTATAACTGTCGCTGGAATACTCGGCATAATTCGACTCCTGTCGCCATTTGTCATCGCTCAGTCCGCTGGCAGTCATCACATAGCCTATGGCAAACGTTTCGCCCTGATCAGGCAACATGCATGGTTCTACCTGGGTTTTCACACGTATATTATTACCGTTCTCATCCCATTCTGCGTCCACCTCCATGTTCATGTAGGTAACCTTGCTCTTTTCTATCTTGAAAGCATCGGTAATGTCAAAACCGGCAGCCTTGTTATCACGTGCCACCCATACGGCAGGAACCGTTACGGCATAGCGGTCTATCAAGCCTTCATATACCAAACGGGATACAACCTTGCTGATATCATCAGTTTTATGAACAGAAACAGCCACTACATCGTCGGGATACATACGCGCTATGGCATCGGTAGCCACCAGTCCGATAGGACAGTGCCAGCACCACATTCCCGCATAATCTTCTACCAGTACCCGCTTGTGCGGCATCTTGTTGACCGTGCAGCAGGTAAGATAGGCATATCCCGCCGAAGCCTCGTTATACTGTCCGTTCACCTGTGTGATATTGAAGAGCAACTCTTCCTTTCCCAGTTTCTGGCCCGGTTTGATAGGAATTTTTACCTCTCGCGTTTCTCCATCCTTGAGCGGCTGGTCGAAGTTCAACACGAAAGGTCCCTCGCTCACCTGCTTATCTGTATAATAAAAGGTATAGCTGATGCTGGTCACCTCGGTATCACCCCAGTTGGTCAGTTTTAGCGGCACCACCGTCTCCTTATCCCCCATTTTCAGGAATACGTTGCCCGGCGTCATAGGCGCCACCGAATTCTTTGCCCAGCAGCCAATTCTTTCCGCTATTTTCTGCGCCTGTTGCCAGGATTGTGGCCCGGCAGAAAGATGAGGTGGCAATACGAATAAGATTAGCAGCGACACTGCTGTTAAAATGGTTCTTTTCATCTTGTTTTTCTCGTTAAATAATTACTAATTTTGAGTTTCTGTTTTATTCTGTCATCTCATGGATCACTACGAGTCACGCCGACCCGTCTTTTCGGCTACAAATATACTATAATTTTTCCAAGACAGGACACGCTTAAACTTTTATTAACAGATATTCGTTATTTTTTCTTTAAAACCGACCGTTCGCATGTAGTACTGTATAATCTTCAAGGCAAAAACATAAAGCGTATGAAACAGGTAGAAGAAAGATACATCAGCTTGCTGACCGATTTCGGCTTCGACCGTCTCTTCGAGGAAGCCGAGATAGCCAAGTTTACTCCTCAGGAAATGAGGGAGTACGAGACCAGCAAGATGGCATATCGCGACATCAAGAATTCCGTAGACACTGCTAAGCGTGAAGGTATAGCTGAAGGTATGGAAAAGGGAATGGAATTAGGTATGGCGAAAGGTAAGCAAGAAGGTCTTGCGGAAGGTATGGAAAAAGGTATGAACCAGCGAAGCCTTGATATTGCCAGAAATATGCTTGCTGATGGCGTTGACCTCAATCTGATTATGAAGTATTCCGGTCTTACCCAGGAACAGATAGAAAAATTGAAATAAGATATTATCTTAGAGGTAACAGATAAGAAATTCCCCAGCCTACTTTCGCAAGCGGGCTGGGGGCTTATACTTCCTGGGATTTTGCCCTGCAGCAGATTCCGGGAAAGTATTTATAATGCTATAAAAACAGCACTCCTCTTCAGAGCGTCGGGCTGACGATTCATAAATAAAAGTAAAAGTTTGAGGGGGCTCTCGCCCGCTGAAACAATTTCGACCTGTACGGTTGAAAAATTTTATGGTTGCCTTCAAGCACATGAAGAAGAATACTCAAGTGGTTCAGTCAGCTAACTCAAGTGGTTCAATCAAGCAACTCAAGTAGTTCAGTCAGCGAGTTCAGACGTCTCTGTTAGCTGATGCAGACGTCTCGATAAGCTTACAGATACGTCTCCGTTAGCCTACGCAGTCATATTCGTAACCCGATGCAGTCATATTCGTAACCCGATGCAGCCATATTTGTAACCCGATGCAGCCGTATTCGTGAATAAGTTTTATGTAATCATCTATCATCCATCACGATTTGGGGTTATCCCTCACGATATTCTCACTACACGTTACCAGATACTGCATATCATTGTTGAAACACTTGCGATAGATTGACTTATACTGACATAGATAGACACATTGTTAACAGATATGTAATCCCCCTATCCCATCGATATGCCGGCTACAGCCTGAGGGCTGGAGATAACATATCCACAAAGCATAAAGAGGTTAGGTCATTTTTTGACGGCGGATTGCAAATTCGCCGGAACGCCTAGCGGAGAAAAGGCATATCCGGTGCTACTTATCGAAAACAGTAATTACAGGTTGCTTAAAATCTTCTAAATAAGAACCCTTATAGTTTATCACGATGCCATACACCGGAACTGAAAGATGCCTTCATGTTCTGCTGTCTGACCGGTCTGAGAAAGAGCGACGCACTGAGTCTGCGACCAGCCGACATACAGGAATACGACGGCACCTATTATATACATAAGGTGATGAAGAAAACACAAACGCTGCTCCACATACCGCTATCGGAAGAAGCGCTGGAGATTCTGAAACAGGAATACGAAGACGGTGACTCTCCCTTCTTCTCTCATCTCTCGCCCTATCACCTGAACCAACATCTGAAGACATGGCTCTCGGAAAACGGTATAGACAGCAAGCCCATCACCTTCCACATGAGAAGTCACAATAAAACCTTTTATTGATTGAATATCAACGAGTTAAGTACTTTAAAACATGTAATTGCTAACGATTTAGAAACGAGCTATATTCTTTTTATTTCACAACCTTGCAATATACAAAGAACGCTTTGTTTTCGTGTGCAAAGGTAAATCTATTTTTTTGAAAAGCATATAGATCTGCTTAGTTTTTTGCAGTTTTTTTTAGAAATTAAGACGGAAACAAAGGGTGAATTTTATTCATTTAATTGCTAATAAACAATAAATGTTTTAAGATAATTCTCTTAATTATAGTTTAATTGGTATCTTTGCAGAAAAATAAATCATATGGCAAGTAAGAATTTAAATCGAATAAAGGTCGTTCTTGCAGACAAGCAACGGACTAATAAGTGGCTAGCAGAGCAGTTAGGCAAAGATAAGACAACGATATCTAAGTGGTGTACAAACTCAAGCCAGCCAGACTTGGAAAGTTTAATGAAAACTGCCAAGCTTTTAGAAGTAGAAGTTGCAGATTTACTAAGAGATAATATTGAATAAATACGTAAAAGTATGAAACCAATCATAAAATACCGCGGGGGAAAGAGTAAAGAAATAAAGAATTTCTTGCAATTTGTGCCTCGCGATTATAACAAGTATGTAGAGCCATTTGCAGGAGGTGCAGCTCTTTTTTTCTATTTAGAGCCTCAGCGCGCCTTAATAAATGATATAAATTCTAAACTTATTGATTTTTACAGGGCTGTACAAAACAACTATAAAGCATTGAAAAGAGAATTGGTTGAATTAGAGGACATATATCGATCTAATCAAGAGGAATTCGAAGTGCAAAAGAAATTAGGCTTGCAGAATTTTGTTGATAATAAAAATGAGGATTTGTATTATCTAATTAGAGATATGTACAATGGGAAAATTGATAAAAAATATTTGGATGCAACATTATATTACTTTATTAATAAAACTTCATATTCTGGTATGCTAAGATTCAATGCAAAAGGTGAATTTAATGTACCATTTGGAAGATATAAAAATTTCAATGCAGAAATCGTCTCAGAAGAACATCATGCCTTATTAAAAAGGACAGAGATTACAAAAGGAGACTATTCTGACATTTTTGATAGATGTTCTACCACTGATTTTGTCTTTTTGGATCCACCATATGATTGCGTATTTACAGATTATGGTAATATAGATGAATTTGATTTTCTAGAAGATAGTCAAGTAAAGTTGGCGCAAGATTTTCGAAATTTACCAGCAAAATCTTTAATGATTATTGGGAAGACAAAACTCACAGAGCATTTATATAAACCATATATAAAAGGTGAGTATTCAAAAAAATATGCAGTGAATATACGGAATCGTTTCAAAGCAGAGAGTACTCATTTAATCATAACGAACTATAATTTGAAGTAAAAATGGACTCTATAACTCGCATTAAGGAATTTATAAAGCAAAATTTCCCGACTTGGGAAAAAGTGCCGTATTCTGAATTTGACGATAATATCGATTTCAGAACAGATTGGAGTGAACTGTATAAAATACATGATGGGGAAGTTATACTAATATCATATACAAATATTAGCATAACAGGTACAGATCGTCCAAAGCCTCAACTTAGAGTCTTTTTAGATGAATATAAGAGACCATTTTATTTTGCAAAAAAACATCAGTTACGCTATTATTTGTTTTCGATATTTACTAAAGAAGATGAGATGGCTAGAGGTTTGAACAACTTCAACCCTAAGGAATATATAATTTCAATCGAAACAAATCTGGACAAAGAAGGCTCTAGAAGAGATTTACGAAGCATATATGACTATGCTAATGGGAAAATTAATAATAGAAAATTTTTAAAATGTTCCCGTTCAAACTATAAAGCTGACATAAATGAGGCTTCGTTCATTTATATAGGTTCTCAAGAAACACCAGAAAAGGACACATTTGAGAATTTTATTGATATTTTTGATTCTAGACCTTATCTTAATTCAGTAAACGAGGAGGTATGTGATTTTGATAAAAAAACTTCTTGGGAAAAAAATGTCAAACTTTACCGTCCATATATTACTGCCATCAAGTCGAAGCCTTTCCTTCTGCTTGCTGGTATCTCTGGTACAGGTAAGAGTCGTATTGTGAGAGAGCTGGCAAGAGCTTGTTGGGAAGAAGGCTCAGAAGAGTATAATGCCCAAAAACCAAAGAACTTTCATATGGTGCAAGTAAAACCAAACTGGCACGACTCTAGCGACTTAATAGGTTATGTAAGCCGAGTGAGTGGCAAGCCCGAGTATGTGGCTGGAGAATTCCTCCGCTTTGTTGCCAAGGCATGGGAAGACAAGGATACGCCCTATTTCCTTTGCTTGGATGAAATGAATCTTGCACCTGTTGAGCAATATTTTGCAGAATATCTCAGCGTTATAGAGTCTCGCAAGAGTCACAAGGATGGTACGGTGACAACCGATCCAATAATTGAACCTCAATATAAGAAAGACAGAGATGAGAATACAGGGTCTCTTATCCCTAAAGAATGGTACAAGAATTTAGTGAATGATTTGTTGGCTGATTGCCCCACGGAAAAGGCCTTTGCTTTATACAATAAATTCATCGATGATGGAATCTGTATTCCTCAGAACCTTATCGTTGTCGGCACAGTCAATATGGACGAAACGACATTTTCATTCTCTCGCAAGGTTCTCGACCGTGCCATGACCATCGAGATGAACGATGTGGACCTGCATGATGGACTGACTGAGCGCAATGAAAAGATTGGCAAGTTGAGCAAGGCTGAATTGGTAGGTAATGCCGTGGAAGGTGTGGATGTATATACCGACAACAAGGATGTCTGCGAGAAAGTGCTGACTTATCTTGATGCAGTAAATGCTGTGCTGAACGGCACTCCGTTCAAGGTAGCTTACCGAACACGCAACGAGTTTCTGCTGTATGTGGTGAACAATCTTCCTTACAACAAGGATGAGAACGATACAGAATTGGAACCAGAATATGTCGTGGCACGTGCCTTGGACGAGATAACGAGCATGAAGGTATTGTCGCGCATTGAAGGCGATGACACTAAAGTGAGCGATGACTTCCTCGACCGTCTGAGCAAGACTATAGAAGATGGACTAAAGGGCATATCGGGTGAAGAACATACCATAACCTCAATATCCTTGGCGAAGCTGAAGGAGATGAAGGCTAAACTTGCATCGGGTTATACAAGTTTCTGGAGTTAAAAAGACATAGAATGATATGGAACTATTGACGATTGAGCACATAGATTTTACAATGATTGTCGAATGTACCAAGTTCGACAGAATTTGGAGCAAGGCCAAGAGTAATGTGGGAGAAGACAAGCTGCTTTCCACTTACTCGTGGTCGGAAGGAGTCATGTCCGTAAAACGCACTTCTGAAAATGGCACAGACATCAGCATAGAACAAGGAGTACCTGCTCCTGCCATATTCTTCGACAATGCCGACTATCCCATTTGGATAGAATTCGGAAACCATGTAAAGAATGCCCAATTCGGTTCCATACTGCAAAACGACAACGACCGTTTCTCTTTTCGCCGGCATATTTTGGCTGGTTTCATCAACTACAAGAATGAGATTGGACGGAGCGAGATACAGCTCATATACAACACAGACAAGGAGAAAAAGATATTCCGTTTCGGTTTTGAGGTGCTAAGTACCAAGCTCGATTACCATGAGCATTGGCGTGCCATCGTTGAGGACATTGAGCGTGAATACCGTATGTTGTCGCTCGACTATATGCGTCGCACATTTCATGGCTTTGCTCCAGATACCAAGGGCGAACACCCCGACATAATATGGTGGAGCGTGTTTGAGGGCGAACAACAGAAGTTCATAAAGGCTTGCAAGAACATCATCGACCGCCCTCGCCACCGCTTGCATGGTGAGGAGACGTATGTCAGGGCAGACAAATTGAAGCAGACACCACACGACATAGAGAACCGCCTTGCCGAACATCGCAAGGAAACAGCCCATCTCTACCGCATAGAACAGCAGATACAGTCGAACGACACGCAAGAAAACCGCTTTCTGAAATTTGCCTTGCAACAAATAAGCAAGCGATATGAAGAACTGCGCCAACGCATAGAGGCCATAAAGACGGTTTCTGACACGATGAAGGCTGCTATGCTCGGTACCTCCAACACTCTGAGACGACTGCAACGGCATCCTTTCTTTCGCACGGTAGGCAGATTTAAGGGAATGAACCAAGAGAGCATAGTACTGCAAAAGGCTACAGGCTATAGCCAAGTGTACCGCACATGGAATCTGCTTCGCCGTGCCTATTCGCTCAATGACGGACTGTATCGCTTGCAGACAAAAGACATAGCGACACTCTACGAGATATGGTGCTTCATCGAGGTGAGCCACATCGTCAAGGAGCAGTTGCGCCTGGATGATGCGGATGTGGAACACCGCAATCGTATGGAGATGAACGGTGTGTTCTCATGGGAACTCGGTAAGGGTGAGCACTCACGCATTCTGTTCCGCAAGGATAGCGTGGAACTGGCGGAGCTTGTATATAACCCGAAAAACACTGAAGCTGAGAACGACAGCGTGGGACTTAAAGATGTGGTTGTGCCCACTGTTCCGCAAAAGCCCGACATCGTGCTGCAACTCACCAAGAACGACTTGCAGCAAGGCATGAAGATGACTTATCTCTTTGATGCCAAATATCGCATTGACGGCAGGGAGCAGGGCGTGGATATTCCGCCAGAGGACGCCATCAACCAGATGCACCGCTACCGTGACGCTATCTACTATCGCGACTATGACGCCAACGCCTTGAAGAAGGAGGTAATAGGCGGATATATTCTCTTCCCTGGTGACGGAGAGCCAAATGATGTGGCTGTGTCGAAGTTCTACAAGACGATAAAAGAGGTGAATATCGGTGCTTTTCCACTTCGCCCGAAAGACACGGAAAACAGAAAGCTGTTGGAACAGTTTATAGAAGAGCTGATTCACACCAAGTCATATGAGACGATAGCACATGTCATTCCTCAAAAAGGCGCATATGTGGAAGTTGGCAACCGTGTGCTTATCGGATTGGTTAAGGAAGACAACACGCAATATCAGAAATTTATGGACGGAACAGCAACTTTGTATTATACAGGCAAGCTGTTTCCAACAACCATCGCCCTGCAGAACCTCCACTTCTTCATGCCTTATATCAAAGGACATGGAGTGCGTGATGTGTACGAGATAGTCAAAGTGCGAACCATTACGAGCAAAGAGGCAAAGCAAACGGATAGGGATGATGCGGAAAGCAAGGCTCTGCGCTTGGCTTTCGAACTGCGGTATGTGCGTAAGCAATATGCAGATCTTCATTCTGTTGATGCAAGTAAATGGATAGGCTACACGTTTATTGATACGACTTTTGATAGGTTGGATGAATGTGTGGTGATTAATAAATAGTAAAACAAGAAAACATATGGATACATCAAAACTCACGCCAAATGAAATAGCTGAATCTTGGAAGGGACTGTTTTGTTTTAAAAAAGGGAATGGTCCAATCAAAGGGCTTCGCTCACCCCAAATCGGTGCATTGTATGCCTTGTTAGCTCATGTTGAAGACAGAGAAGAACGTGCTATAGTTGTAATGCCTACAGGAACGGGTAAAACTGAAACCATGCTTGCCTTTCTCATTGCAAATATGTGCAAAAAAGTTTTCGTTGTCGTCCCATCTGATGCACTTCGTAGCCAAATTGCCAAAAAGTTTAAGGATTTGGGACTATTGCCTAAATTGGGAATCGTACCACAAGATATAAATAAGCCTATCGTTTCAATGATAAAAAAATCATTGGATGATTCTGCGTGGAAAAATACAATTGATAAGTCTAACGTCATTATAACGACAATGGCAACTGCGGAGAGAATATCTCCCAATGTTAGGTCATACCTTAGAGAGCAAATTTCGTATTTATTTGTTGATGAAGCACATCATTCAAAAGCTCAAACATGGGAGGCTTTCATAAATGTTTTTCCTCCAAGAAATGTTATAATGTTCACAGCCACACCATTTAGAAATGATGGACAAAAATTAGCTGGTAATGTCGTTTTTAATTTTTCATTAAAGAAAGCACAGGAGCAAGGATACTATCAAAAGATAAAGAATTGCCAAATTGCCAAATATTCAAAAGAGGAGGCAGACAAGGCAATTGCAGAAAAAGCAGTGTCTGTTTTGAAATCAGATTTGGAGAAAGGATATGACCATATAGTTATGGCTCGATGTAAAAGTAAAAAACGAGCAGAAGAAGTCTATAAAGTCTATCAAGAATACAAAGAATACTCTCCTGTTGTCGTATATAGCGATATGCCAAACAGCTCCGTCATATTAAATGAGATAAAGGAAAAGAAACATAGAATTATTGTCTGTGTCAATATGTTAGGCGAAGGTTATGATCTGCCTCAGTTGAAAATTGCTGCAATACATGATGAGAAACAAAGTTTGGCCGTTACATTACAATTTATAGGTCGATTTACGAGAACAAATGATATTCGATTAGGACCAGCAAGTTTTATAACAAATATAGCATACCCTCCAATACAAGAGGAAATTAATGCATTGTATCAGATGGATGCTGATTGGAATCTGTTATTGCCTCGAATTAATGAAGAAGCAGCAACGGAGCAACAGTCTTTGTCTTCATTCTTAGGTGGATTTCATGGTGATTTGAAAGATGAAATATCAATGGAGGATATACGTCCTGCATTGAGCGCCGAAATATATACCACAGATTCCACGACAACGACTTTTAGCAATTGGAAAAAGGCATTGAATAATTCAAGCCAATATGATTATATTCTTCATTCTCAGTCAAATGACACTATAGTTATTGTTTTAGGGAAGAAATCAAAAGTCTTATGGGGAGATACACAAACTGTCAAAAATCTTAACTGGGATATTATAATAGTATATTTTGATAGCCAGTACAAAAGAATTTATTTAAATTCTTCTATTAATATTAAAGGAGAAAGTTTTTTGAAACATCTGTTCTCAAATCCCATAAAATGCGAAAATGACAAGATGTTCCGTGTATTTGCCAATGTCTTAAGACTTCGTTTGTTCAATGTTGGTGCTAGATTGCCAAGAGGAAAGGACATATCATTTCAGTCCTACTATGGAAGCAGTGTGCAAGATGGTTTAGACCAGTTGACACAGGGAAGGTTGCAGAAGAACAATTTATTTGGCGTTGGTTACAAGAATGGAAATCTTACTAGTATAGGTTGCTCCTGTAAGGGGAAGGTTTGGTCAAGAGAAAGAACGGATTTACAACACTTCCAAGAGTGGTGCAAGGAAATTGGTAAGATTATTTCTGACGAAAGTATTGATACGAATATTGTGTTACGAAATACGCTTCGTTTTGAGCAAATGTCAGCATTTAAACAAGATAGTCATCCTGTTAGTATGGATTGGAATCCTGAAGTATATGAACATTATACTCTATTGGTTCAGTTCGCAGGTAAGCTTCTGTCCTTTGATGAAATTGGATTAACGATAGATGAAGACACAAGTGTTGGCAGAGACATAGTCTTTAGCTTTAGGTACGAAGACCTGTATAGCAAGTATAGAATGACTATTGAAAACAGCAATGCAAAATATACTAAAATTGATGGTGAAGATATTGCTTTTGTTAATGGCAATATGAATATTTCATTGGAAGACTTTCTTAAAGATAGTCCCATGACGATATTCTATGCAGATGACAGTATTTCGTATGGCATAAATTACTGCAAGCCAAAGAATAAAGCAGATGAAATTCCAGAAGAGTTAATATCTACATTAGATTGGGAGAATGTAGATTTATCAAAGGAATCACAACATTCCGCACCTTATGTGACAGATTCTATACAATACTATATGGTACAGAAGATTCTGGCAGACTATGATTTTCTCATTGACGATGATGGTAGTGGTGAGATTGCAGATTTGGTTGGAATAAATAATAATAGTAACATTATAGATGTCACTCTATTTCATCTTAAGTTCGCAAGAGAAGGTAGAGTGTCAAAGAGTATAGAGAATCTATATCAAGTGTGTGGACAAGCACAAAAATCTGTTCGATGGAAATATGTAGGTGGACACAAACTGTTCAATCGGATACTGTGCAGAAATGAAAAGAAAGTGGAAAGAGGAAAGAGTAGCAGCTTGCTTAAAGGTTCCGTTGAAGATATTCTAAAGCTGAGAGAAGAAGCATCAAATAGAAAAGAGTTGCGCTTCCATGTGGTTATAGTTCAACCTGGTATGAGCAAATCAACATGTACTTCAGAAATGAAAATATTATTAGGGAACACTGTTAACGTGCTTCACGAAATGGCAAATATTGATTGCCACGTTATTTGTAGTAAATAAATTGGAATATGTTAAACATAAACGAGTTAATAGGCGAAGCAACAGCCTACGATAAGAAGCAACAACTCGAAGTAAAGCGACCTAAGAGTTGGCTAAAAAGTGTTTCTGCCTTTGCCAATGGCGAAGGCGGAACATTGGTGTTTGGTATCAGTGACGACGACCATGTGATAGGACTTGCTGATGCTGAAGGTGATGCAGAGAGAATAAGTGAGGAGATAAAAACCAAACTTGACCCTATACCTGCTGTCAACCTCGAATTTAAGGAGGTGGGCGGAAAGAAGCTTGTGCTGCTTCATGTCTATAAAGGACAAGAGACACCATATTATTATATAGGTGATAAGCAACGATTGGCATTTGTAAGGGTTGGCAATGAATCTGTGGTAGCTAACAGGCTTCAATTGAAAAGCCTTGTTATGAGAGGTGCTGGTCGTTCGTTCGATGCTATCCCATCACCATACAAGTTTGAGGATATGTCTTTCTCCAAGCTCAAATCTGTTCATTTTAAGCGATTGAACCAATCGTTTGATGATAGTGATTTCGTTTCATGGGGAATAGTTGACAATGACGGGAAACTAACCAATGCCGGTGCATTATTGGCAGATGATTCCCCTATACGCCATTCTCGTATCTTCTGCACACGTTGGAATGGACTTGACATGACGAGTGGTTTGGGGGAGGCTTTGGATGATGCCGAATTGGAAGGTAGTGTCATCAGTCAATTGCAAGATGCTGTTGCTTTTGTGAGAAATAACTCTCACAGAAGATGGTGGAAAGAAGCTGAATATCGAGAAGAACTGCCAGATTATCCAGAGCGTGCCGTAACCGAAGTGATATGCAATGCCATCATTCATCGTGATTACATGGAACTTGGCAGTGAGATACATATAGATATGTATGACGACCGTATGGAAGTGTATTCCCCTGGTGGCATGTTTGATGGACGATTGATACAACAACTTAATCCTCTGACTGTGCCATCAAAACGTCGCAACCCTTTACTTGCAGACTTTTTCCATCGCTTGAAACTCATGGAGCGTAGAGGCAGTGGAATGAAAAAGATTATTGGTGAATACAAGCGTTTTGAGAACTTGGAAAATTATCACGCACCAGAGTTCAGTTCCAATGCAACGGAATTTCATGTTACTCTATGGAACCTCAATTATGGGGTGGATGTCGTAAAAGACAACCCTCATGTCATAAAAGAGGCAAATGATGTCGTAAAAGATGTCGTAAAAGAGACGGATGATGTCGTAAAAGAAAAAGCAAATGTCACAAAAGAATTTGCAAAAGCTCAACGACAAATCTATAAGTTGATTTCTCAGACGCCTCAAATCAGTGCTGCCCAAATGTCGGAAAACATGGGGATTTCTTTAAGACAAGTACAGCGATACCTCAAACAACTTTCCGACCAAAACCTAATTGTAAGAGAAGGAGGTCGCAAAAATGGCGTTTGGAAAATCTTGGACGATGAATACGAAGGCTTCTTTAAAAGAATATAAACGATAAAGGCAGGTGGCTAAATCCATAAAAACACATCATCACAGCCGTATCTGCTCCTGGCATCTGTCTGCCACCTCCTTCCTATGCGTAACACAGATAATAGTCTTATCGGCATACGAAGTAAAGAGGCGGTCGAAAAGAAGTTTCTCGGTTTCGGCATCCAGCGATGAGCTGATTTCATCCAACAGCAGAATGTTACCTTCGCGCAAAAGACTGCGGGCTATAGCAATGCGCTGTGCCTGACCGCCACTCAAACGGGTGGCATGCTCTCCTATCTTCGTATCCATACCTGCCGGCAAACTGAAAACGAAATCGGCACAGGCTACATGAAGGGCTTCGGTAAGCTGCTCATCGGTAGCCACGGGATTGGCAAGAAGAAGATTATCGCGAATGGTTCCGCTCATCAGCGTATTACCCTGCTCTATATACACGATATGCGAACGCATGCCGGTTCCTTCTGTCTCTTTGCCCAGGGCATCATACAATACTATCCTTCCGCTATCGGGCTGGATGATACTCGACAAGAGACGCAGGATGGTGGTCTTGCCACAACCGGTTTCTCCTACTATCGCCACAGATGTGGCGGGACGGAAATCATAAGAGAAATGACTGACAACAACTTTCTTTCGCTCATCGGGATATGAATAACTCACATCCTGAAGACGGATGCCGCAAGCACGCTGCAAAGGGATAGAAGCATCTGCCTGCACCAGAGATTCCTCCTGCTCGGTATTTTCTATCTCTACCAACCGGTCTACACTCGCTGATGCATGAATCAGCTGGGGAATCATGCCCAAGAGCGACATGATAGGACTCTGTATCTGACCCACCAACTGCAGAAAGGCTGTCATCACACCAAAGGTTATCAACCCGTTTTTGAGTTGGATGGCACCATAGACAAAGGCTCCGAAATAGCCGTAACTGAAGGTGAAAGCCAGGAGCAGGCGGGATATCAACGTAAAACGGATACGACGGCGGACCAGATGATGCAAACGCTGCTGCATGCTGCCTACCCTACCGGAAACCGTGCTTTCTGCCTGCAAGGTCTTGATGGTGAGTTCATGTTCTACCGTCTCCTGAATCATCATCTGTATGCTGCTCTCCTCCTCGCGTATCGCCAGCGTCATCTTCTTGAGTCGGCTGCCGAGATACTTGGCACAGACTGCAACCACCGGTGTCAGTACCAGAAGACTCCATGCCAGAATGGAATCGATGGAACGCATCAGGAAGAAGGCACCGAAGAGCTGCACCAGGGTGACTACGATTGTGGGCAGGATATCCGTAACTACCGAAGAGGCTGATGAGAGATCGCGCTCCAAACGCTGGCTGATGTCGCCGGAAAGCATATCAGAAGCAGGCTTTCCGGAACCAGCCTCAGCCTGATGCTTAACGGCATAGAGTTTCCTGCCCAGCACAAACCGGAAGAGGCGGCTACGCATATCATTCTGGAGGATAACCTCGGTGATGCCGGAAAGATAGAATACCAGCTGGCGAAGGGCTATCAGCAGGGCGATGACAGAAAAAAGCACGATGGTTTCGCGCAGCACATTGCCACGCCAGATCACCACATCGATAAACCGGCGACACAGCCAGACGAGCCACAAGCCTAATGCTACCTGCAGAAGACCGGCGATGATGCGCAACAGCAAACGTCCCCGGACAGCAGACATCTGGCGAAAAAACCAAAGTGCATACTTCCTCATACCAGTCCCTCTTTCTGCCACTGGGCAATAATCGCCTCGCAGTCTTTTTCTGCCTGAGCCATGACTACATCATACTCATCGCACAGAGCCTGAGCCAACGAAGCTACCGTAAAATCACCCTGTTTCTCAGCCGTCTTCCAGAGAAAGGCGGCAGTTTCATTGAGACTGATCAACTTGGTAAAGTCTACAGCCTGCATACCTTCGGCTGTTACCACATACTCACCGCAAATTTCGCGGAGCTTGAAATCTTTCTTGATCTTCATTGTATCTTGTTTTTTAGTTTTTACTGAACTATCGCAAGTTGGCTCCACACGCCCTGAAAGGGCAGAAGCTCCTAGCCCAGGGCAGCGCCCTGGGTAATTACGGACGCAAACCTGTCGCCCTGTAAGGGCAAAAGCTTTAAAACTCCAGGCAATACATAAAGCTTTTGCCCTTACAGGACGACTTGCTGATTGCCATTATACCCAGGGCGTTGCCCTGGGCTAGGAGCTTCTGCCCTTTCAGGGCGTGCTGCTTATGGAGTTTCTGCCATTTTCCTTCGCCGGTAACCGTTGGTTCAGGGCGTGCTGCTTATGGACGTGAACTTGTGATTCCTATTAACATGCGAAAGTTCTGTTTTTATATGATAAACGGATATAGAGCTTGATTATTTTAAGCAAGACCCTACGCACAGGCCTCAACCGCTGCCATCTATGCCAGTTTCTGAGCGCTTTCTGTGAGATGAGACTCTTACGGCTGCCGTCGGGACAGATGACAGCATGCGCCTTCGCAATGACATCCTTGCGCAGGCAATGCTCCTTAAAACCGAGATTTCCATCGCCCGTCAGCACGATACGGCAATCATCTGCAGAAAAAGATGCGGGGGAAGCAGCTCCTGCAACAGGCTCTATCCCAACGATGCGATGCACCACCGGATAGCCTTCTTCTACCCTCGCCATCACAATATCGCCCACCTTCAACTCTCCTTCAACCGGATAGAATTCAACGCAATCCCTATCACCTACAATAAAGGGAAGCATGCTGGTTCCTTTGACCGGAAACTTGACAGGACGACCTTCACGGATGAATTGCTCGAGCGCGGCTATTGCCTTATATTTTGAATCGGATGTATTCATCTTTCTATTGCTCAATTGTTTTTACTGGCAGATGGTCTGACTGCAAAGGAGGGCTGCACCGGCATCAGGAAGACAGTCGAGCTGATAAAGCCGGGTAGCCCCGATCAGCTTCTCTATCGTTTGATGCTGGCCATCTGCAATTTTCTTCTCCCATGCCTTGCCGGAGACAGAAGTCTTGATAGACACATAAGACTCTATGACGGTCTGTTTTCTGATTTTATTCTCTGGTGCCTGGCGCAATTGGACAATTGCCCCTATCGGATATTCCTCGTTCTTATAGCAAGGTGTCTTTCCGCTCCAAGGCGAGCCACTCACCATGGGCGTTCCTTCGTGCGATATATATACCACCGGGTTATCATCATTGAGCAGTCGGGTGCCCCCGATATGTTTGAGCCACAGTCCGGAATGCGTACTCTTGCCCGTTCCGCTCTTGCCCAGAAAGAGAAAAGCCTTTCCATCCTTTACTATGGTAGAAGAATGAAACAGGAGTGTATCTCCGGCAGCCGAACGCATGGCATAGAGGAGCATCAGCGAGGTGTCAACGGTTGCCTTGAGGGATCCGAAAGCCGACTTCTGGCTGAAGGTGCCAGCAGGAACCAGAAGACTGGAATGCTGATAATCATGACCTGTAACCAGTATCGATTTCATATCAGTCATTGCCATCAGGAAAGCCTTCTGTTTCTCTCCCAGACTACCGCTGATAATGAGCTGTCCCTCCTCATCCTGTCTGCATTCCTCCTTGAAACCGGCAGGTTTCCTCAGTTCTTCCCCGCTTTCGTTCAAGGTAAGAGAGAAGGAGGTCAGGGCAGCAGATGCGACCTGCTCTTCGCATTCAAACGCCTGATAAGCCTCCAGTAAAACAGCCATCATCTCCTGAGAGGAATCAGGATAAGAAAGGCTGAACCCGACATGGGCTACCTGATAATGCTTTATAATAGATTCCATTATTCTGTAATTTCATTTATGCTCCCTATCAGGAACGGTTCAAGTTTTTCATTGCTGCAACAAAGGCTCTGAGGCCTCAACGTCTGCAATTTCGCAACAAAAATACGATTTTTATCTGAGAAAGCCAAATCTTTCTCTATCTTTCTTCAAATTACTGAAGTTTTGCAGATGGAAATCGGCGCACAAAAAAAAAGAGATGAAGCTAAAACTACGTTGCTTCATCTCTTTTTATATGATCTCATATTCAGTATCTTACTGCATATCGTAAACCACCTGCATGAGCTTCTTGCCCAGTTCATCAGCCTGCTCCATGGTAGAGGCCTCGCTATATACGCGGATGATAGGCTCGGTATTACTCTTGCGGAGGTGAACCCACTTGTCAGGGAAATCGAGCTTGACGCCATCGATATCTGTTACGGTGACTTCCTTCTCCTTACCATACATCTCCTTAACCTTCACGAGGATAGCATCTACATCGGTAGATGGAGTCAGGTCGATGCGGTTCTTGGCGATGAAATAGTTAGGGAAGCTGGCACGGAGCTCGCTCACCTTGCAGCCCTTGTGAGCCAGACTGCTCAGGAAGAGGGCGATACCAACGAGGGCATCACGACCGTAATGGCTCTCTGGATAGATGACTCCACCATTGCCTTCACCACCGATAACAGCGTGAACATCCTTCATCTTGGTAGTTACATTCACCTCGCCTACAGCAGCTGCGGTGTACTTGCCACCATGCTTCTCTGTAACATCACGGAGGGCACGGGTAGATGAAAGGTTGCTGACGGTATTGCCTGGAGTCTTGCTCAATACGTAATCTGCCACACTTACCAAGGTATACTCTTCGCCAAACATCTTGCCATCTTCGCAGATGAAAGCCAGACGGTCAACATCAGGGTCTACAACGATACCCATATCGTAGCCACCCTTCTTCAACTCATCCATGATACCACCGAGGTTCTTCTCCAATGGCTCCGGATTATGAGCGAAGTCGCCTGTAGGCTCACCATTAAGGAAAGTATATGCTACACCGAGCGCATCGAGCAACTCTGGAAGTATAACGCCACCAACTGAGTTGATGGAATCTACACAAACCTTGAAGTGGGCATTCTTGATTGCTTCGACATCTACGAGCTTCAAAGCAAGTACGGAGTCGATATGGCGCTTGTTGAAGGTATTGTCTTCAGTATATTTTCCGAGATGATCCACATCCGCATAGTCGAAGTCTTCCTTCTCTGCGATACCCAGCACCTCGTTACCATTAGCTGCTGTGAGGAACTCACCCTTCTCGTTGAGGAGTTTGAGGGCATTCCACTGGCGTGGGTTGTGAGAAGCTGTGATGATGATACCGCCGGCCGCACCACTCATGGTAACAGCAAGTTCGGTGGTAGGAGTAGTAGCCAGACCGATGTTCAGCACATCGTAGCCCATACCCATGAGGGTTCCACAAACCACATTCTTTACCATCTCGCCAGAGATGCGCGCATCACGGCCTACAACGATGGTATTACTCTCTGAAGCACCGCTACGGCGAATGAAGGTAGCGTATGCTGAAGTGAACTTTACGATATCGAGCGGATTCAAAGTATCGCCCGCTGGACCGCCGATAGTACCGCGGATACCAGAAATTGACTTAATCAGTGTCATAAATATATCTCTTTTTATGTTTATCTTCCTTTCTGCAGGGTCATGTCGTAGACACATGCCTGCACACTGCCCGATGCCGATGTGGTACCGTAAGAGTGAGGTACGAGCAAACGGATATGAGCGATGCGTTCATCATCAGTCTTCGGTCTGCCTATCTTAATCCAGGTGAATGGTATGAGCCAGCCGCTAGGCACGGTAGAACTTACACTGCCATAACCGGATGAATTATATGTATTGGCCATCAGACTGGCTTTAGGATCAACGAAAGAACCGGTGAATGTACCGGAAGTATTGGTAACGCTTATCTTATCTACATAATAGGAATAAGCAGGAACTTTGTTTGAAAGCGTGAGACACTTATCGCTCATTTCAGCAGCATACGAAAGGTTATACTCATCAAAGCGGACCAATACATCTACCGATGTACCTTTCTTGATATAGTCGCCACATCCCTGGTCAATCACCTGCATGTAGATACCGTTACTGTTGAAAAGTACCCATTCGTTGTTGTTCTTTGCTGTATCCGTCAGTTTTTCATTATTTTTCCAACGTCTGTTGAACTCATCCTCGGAGATGACCTTAATATTTTCCTTACGCAAGAAAGAGCTGATAGAATCGAGCTCTCTGTCGCGCATGTCCTTATAAGTCTCACTATCATTGCATGCGGCAAACGATAAAACAGCCGCGAAAGCAATCATTGCAAACAAAAATTTCTTCATTCTTCTTTTTAAAATCTGATTTATTGGGCAAAGGTACAAAAAAGATAAGACAACACCGAGAGGAATAGGTTGATTTTATTATTATTTATCACTTATTATCATCCTATTGCCTCAAAACGGGGTTGTTTTCTGTCTTTTTCGTCATTTCTAAGGAAAAAAACGGTTACTTCAGCATATCGGCGTATGCCAGGATAGCCTTCAGTGCTATCTGCTCTGCCTCCTGTATGCTGCAAAGCAATTTGCCGCCAGAAGCATTGCGATGACCGCCACCATTGAAGAACTCGGCTGCCATCTTATTACATGGGAAATCGTCTACCGAACGGAGACTTACCAATATGCGATTGTCTATATCCGTATCTTCACGAAGAGAAATGGAGAGTTTGTGTCCCTTGATGGTAAGAGGTACGTTCACCAGTCCTTCCAGGTCGCCCTTGATAAAGTCATACTTCTTCAACTCTTTACGGGTCACTGTATAGAAACTGGCATGAAGGCCCTCTACTACCTGCAGCTTTTCATTCATCAGATAGCCACGGAACCGGACTGCCGGAATGCGGGCATTATTGAAGACATTGCGGTAAATCTTATCCTTGTCGATGTTCTTGGTAAGCAGCAAGCAGATGATGTAATAGATATAAGGCTGGGTAGAATTATAGGTGAAACCGCCCGTATCGGTCATCATGCCGCAATAGATGCAGGTAGCCCAGGTCTGATCCATCTGTGGGAAACCTCCCAACTGCCAGACTACACGGAATACCAGGTCGCTGGCACTGCTGGCATGTGGCTGCGAAACCAGCAGCTTAGCCTCAAGATTAGGAGACAGATGGTGGTCGATGATGACACGCTGAGTCTTGCAACCCAACAATACATGGTCCATCTCATCAAGACGTCCCTCACTGCTAAAGTCAACACAACATACCAGGTCGGCTGCATCGAAAACTCGCTGCACCAGTTCAGGCTGTCTGTCATATCGCAGGATACCGGCAGCTCCAGGCAACCAGGAAATAGAATCCGGTATCATGTCCGGCACACAAATGTCAACTTTCTTGCCCAAAGAGCGAAGATAACCAGCCCATCCCAAAGAAGAGCCGATGGCATCACCGTCTGGCGACTTATGTGCACAGACGACAATACGATGAGAAGCCGCTATCGTCTCTCGGAGAATAGCGGCTTCCTGATCAGTCAATATATTAATGTTTATATCCATCCCATTAAATTAGAAGAGCTTGTTTGGATAAACACCCTCATCGATAAGATGCTGGATCTTATCAACAACACTCTGGCGGTCGGCTGCATAAGTTACACCAAACCACTTGCTGGTAGTATCGAGCACCTTAACGGTAGCTGTACCCTCATTGATGAGCTTGTTGACCATCAATGGGATGAAGAACTCAGCCTTCTTGTTTTCCATATTCTTAGGATCACTCAAGAACTCCTTGAAGTACTCCTCACTATGCTGGAAGTAATCAGGTGTGAAGCCCCAAACGTTCATGGAAACAGGAGTATTGTCGCCAACAGCAACCCACTCGCCCTGCTCGTCCTTGTAAGATACCTTACCGCCGATACGCATGATCTCGGTACGCTCTACACAGGTTGTCAAGTTCTCATCAGCATCCTTAGAGCAGATGCCGCGAGCTACGGTACCATTCTCACTCAAGGTATTACCTACACGGAAACCTACCATGGCATAACGGTTCTTGCTACCCTCTGGAAGTTCAGAGAGGAACTTGCCGATTACCATGAAGCAATCGCGGTTGTAGAAGTCATCGCAGTTGATTACGCAGAAAGGTTCCTTGATGATATCCTTTGCCATCAGGACAGCATGGTTTGTACCCCATGGTTTCTCACGACCTTCTGGAACTGAGAATCCCTCTGGGAGATCATCCAATGCCTGGAAGCAAAGTTCTGCAGGAATATGACCCTCATACTTTGAAAGAATCTTCTCACGGAACTGATCTTCGAAGTCCTTGCGGATAACGAATACGATCTTTCCGAAACCAGCCTGAATAGCATCATAGATGCTGTAGTCCATGATAGTCTCACCATTAGGACCCAGACCATCAAGCTGTTTCAAACCACCATAACGGCTACCCATACCGGCAGCCAAAAGCAATAACGTAGGTTTCATTTTGTTTATAATTTTATTTATTAATAGTTGATAGTTATTTATAAAATAACGATGCAAAAGTAACAAAAAAAATGCAGTTAACCGCACGTTTTCCTACTTTTTTTTGGTTAATATCAATTTTTGTCCTTTTATGCACTATCTGTAACACATATCAGACTTATTTCCGGACACATCTCCCAGGCTAAACCTAGAAAGGATACCCCACAGCGAAATGCAGACTCTGGGCATCCTTAAACCGACGGATGTTATAGAAGCCATTCTTGCCGGTATCGTAAGGAACATGCAGACCGATACCCCAGTCGACACGTATCACAAACATACCCATGTCATAACGCACACCGACACCAGTGCCTACCGCCAGCTGCCGGAAAAACTTGTCTACATCAAACTTGCCGAGCGGACTGTACTCATGGTTGCGTAAGGTCCACACATTACCTGCATCCAGGAAAAGGGCTCCATAGAGATCGCCCCATACCTTCTGACGGTATTCCAGATTCATCAGATACTTGATGTCGCCCGTCTGGTCGATATACGAATACTTGCTGTTGGTAGGCTGGTATCTGCCCGGTCCGATACTCCGCACATTAAAGGCACGCACACTGTTGGCACCACCGATATAGAACTGCTCATAATAAGGAGCATTCTCGGCATTGCCATAACTCCAGATAATGCCGGCATTGACATGTCCCACCAGCGTACCATCCTGGGTGATACGCCAATATTTCACGAAATCTGTCTCCAGTTTCAGGAACTGAGCAAACGGATTCTTGAACATCTTCTTGTCTTTCTCGTTCCATCCCTTTCCGGCCGCCATGTAACCGAGCGAAAGGATATTGGCTGCCTCGCTGATGGTGGTTGACCAGGTGATAGGATGGCGGTAACGGCGCGGACTGCGATAAGTATAGGTGTAACTCATCTTAGGCACAAACTGGTCGCGCATCGATATCTGAAGATAAGGATGCAGGGCGAGGATGCTATCGAAAGCGGCTGTGCGGCTGTTCATAAACTCATAAGAGAGAACCAGCGGACTGAAAGAATGCTGATGCTGGTAAGAGGTAGACCACGCATAGGTTAACTCGCCCGCTGCCACATGACGTCGGAAATAGCTGGCTCTGTTCAGCACATTCATCGAAGCCTTGATGGTAGTAGTTGGCACACCCCGATATTTGGTAGGCATATGCCCGGCACGGTATCTGCGCTCATTCTGCTCCATCGTTCTGAACATATTCCAAGGCGTGATGATGCGAGGGAACTCTACGGAAACATCCGATCCGTATTCATAGGAATTGATGCGGGTAGAACCTCCACCAGCCTGACTGATGGTTTGCCACTCATGCGAACCATGCAGGTTGACAGTAAGTTTTTCGCCTCCATGAAAAGCATTGCGCTTGGTAAGACCCACTACCAACTCCGGTCCTACTCTACCGGTCGTTTTGCCACGGGCATTTGCCTCGACATAGAAATCGTATGGCTTGTCGAATACCAGGTCGATATTGGCATCCAAGGTATCACGATATACGACATTGCCCAGACTGTCTAGGGTCTGCACCGAACGGGGAGAGAACTGGATGCTGGAATAGCTGAAGAGTCCCATCTCCTGAAGTCCGGTCTTGGCACGCTCCTCGGTACGTACCCGATACAGTTCACGGGGACGCAGGCGCAGACTCTGCAAAACGATGCCCGGACGTATCGGCATCTTTCTTCCGTTATAGTGGAAACTCAGATAGCTGCGTACAAAGGAATCCTTCAACTCCTCCATATACTGCTTTCTGAAATTAACATGAATCTTTCCGATATACCACTGGCGGGTAGCCCTATCGTCCACGCTGTCTGCCATCATCAGCCGCAACTGCACCTTGCCGGGCACATTCACGGTATCGGCAAGATAAGAAGCATAACTGTTCTGATAGAAATAATAGCCCCTGTTGCGGAACAGACGGGTGATACGCTGACGTTCCGATTCCATGTTGGCGACATTGAAAGGACTCCCCTTCCGTATGAGCGCCTTGTTCATGGAAGCATCTATAAACTGCTTGCTCTTGGCTGGGAAGTTGAGATAAGCCATAGAATCAAGCGTCCAGAGATGACCGAAGTCTACCTGATAGGCAACCTTCGCCTTCTTCGGATTGCTCTGTGTCAGCACATCATAAGTCACCTTACCGTTAAAATAGCCATATTTATCGAGCTGATGCTCGGCTACCTGGGCACGGAGTTGCGGATTCACATTCGCCATCAGCTTAGGTTTGGAACCGAATACCTTGGTTATCCACTTAGCCAGTGCTCCATCCGACTGAGAGAAAGCATTCCATATCCACAGACGCACAGGGAACGGTGTGCGGTAATAGCTGCTTCCGAACAAGGCACCGTTCGGAGCCGAAGCCAGGGCATACTCCATCTCGGTGATGGTAGAATCAGCATAAGTTCCCTTCTCGTAGTTCTTATACTCGATAGGTACCAGACCCGTAAACAGCTGCTCGTCTTCTTTCAGTGCACTGGTTGAAGAGCAACCCGTTATGAGCTGCCCCGACAACATCAGCAATGCTGCCACATATATAATAAGGTATAACCTGTTCTGCTGTTTCATATCGATCATTACTTTTCGTTAAGTTTCAATGGGTCAAAGTCCTTTGTTTTGGCTTTCTCCATCGTATCCTTCTTCTCATTCGTATGCTTCTTCACCGCAGGATTCTTCTCCATTGGGGCTGCAGGAATCTGCTGCTTATCGGTCTTGAACCGGAAGATGTCCTTGAAATGCTGCAACTTTCTCTGCCATTTGAAACCGACACCGTACTCACCTATCAAACCTTCGAGCCAATCGTAGGTATTGTTGTTGTAGAAGGCACGGATATACTGGCTCGCACCTTCGTTGAGACGGTACTGCAATTCGATATTGTTGAAGAATACATCATCATTGTTGGCTGCATTCTCCATTTCTGCACCGGTAGAAACCTTACCGCCCACACTGAAACTCAAGCGGTTGTTGAAGAACCGCTTGGCAAACTTAAAGTTGTAATCGGTGTGCATGGCACCTGCTGCATTGGTGGAGTTATCTACCGACATACCGACATCCACACCCACAGAACGCATCGCTGAACCTGCAATATTATTGATCTCTGAGTTGAGGAATGAGGTCAAGGCACTGTTCATGGAGAACGAATTGGTATTTCCGTTGGCAAGATACATGCCCGAAGCCAGCATCGTAATGGCTATCTTACCCCGCTCTTCAATACTCATCGTGTTCAGTTCATCCTGCAAGGTGGCATCGTTTGGTGAGGAAACGATAAACTGGATGCCTGGCTTATTCAATGTCTGCGAGAGTTTTACGCCACAAATGAAATCCACCGAGCGGCCGGTTCCCTGTCCCTCGTTTACCGTTGTCCTGACATTCTCTGTTGCCGTGATGTTCAGGGTAGGATTGAACGGATCGCCGTTAAACTCGATGTAGCTGCCGTCCTGGATATCAAACGTCTTGAGCGGAATGACAGGCAACGAATATTTCATCTTACCATTGTTCAGGGTATACTTGCCCGTGATGCCGATGCCATCAACCGAATTGTAAGTCATCGTCAGATTACCACCGCCCATCAGGTCGATGTAGTTGGTCTGGTCAGCATTCAATGCACAGAGGATATGAGCCGACTCGTCTATCGACATGCCCAACATCATGTTCAATCCTTCCAGTGCCGGACGCTCGACAACGACAGGCTTTCCACTCTTGAAATTCGTAAACTTCACCAGCTCATCGAGCTGCGTATCAGTAGTCAGTTCCGATTCTTTCAGCACATACGTCATATCCGTATTGCCGAGGACATCCAGCTTACCCTGCATCTTCAGATTGCTTACCGGTCCGCGCATCGCACCATAGAAGTTGACATACGCCTTGCCGAAAGCCTCGGAACGGGCATTCTCCTTGGCATCAATCAGCAGGAAGTTCTGTGCTCTCATCCGGATATCGAGCATCATCTTCTCTATATTCGTAAAGTCGAGACTGCCCTGGATATTGAGCGGACTCTCATTGTTGGCATACATCATGAAGTTTTCGAAGAGCAACTTGCTGTCTATGATACGGACAGGATCGTTGGCAAAACGCATCGTGATGCCATACGGCACACTGACGAGATAAGCCGAATCCAGATATACTTCGCCCTCTACATCCAACTGGCTCAAGGCTCCCTTCAAACTCAGTTTTCCTTCGCCATATCCCTTCAGACCCATAATCTGGTCAGGAACAAAACCGTTGACAAAATGCAGAGGCAACTTCTCCATGCCCACTTCGGCATCGAGATAACCGCTTCCTTCAGACCTGTAAACACCCTTCACGGTAGCCACTTCTTCACCCTCATAATTGAGGAAACCATCTACATAATGAGAACCGTCGCTCTTTGGCATGTAAACGAATTCGGTACCGACATCTCCCATCGGACACTTTTCGTAAACCATATTGTCGATGTTCAGATTAGAAGAAACCGAGAGTTCATCCTTGGTCTGGATAATATGGAAGTCGCCGTCAAGAATACCCGAGATGTCAGGCATATAAGGAATCACGCTGAGCACTTTATCCAGATTAAACTGGCTCATGCTCACCGTAAGATCCTGCAGCGCTTCTTCGTTTTCATCATTGCTGTATATACGGATACCCATGCCGTTGGCTGCCTTCAGACTCAGATTGGCAGAAACACGGTCGTCATTGCCCAACATCAGATAGTTGTCATCGTTGGCAGTAAACTTCTTGTAACCCAGGACAGGATGGGTATCGATGAGCGAAATCTTCACGCCGTTTTCCAGCAACAGCGCCTCCAGACCCACATCTACACCCAATCTGTTTTTGGCATCATAGATGCGGGCATCGATATTGGATCCCTTCTCCTGCAGTTCGCCCTCTACCTGTGCCCGGAACACATACTGAGGATTATGCTTGTTGTTCTGAACACGTGCTGCATAGCGGATGGTATCGCCCTCAGTCTTCACCAAGGCACGGATCGTATCCAACTGCATGCCACTCGCTACCAGTGAATCGATGTTGAGATAACCATTGACACCTGTTACAGGCGACATGGTCATCTTCATATCCACCGTCTTGAAATCATAACCGCAGTAAGCGATGAAACGAGAAATGAAATTGTCCTTTCCTGTGGTAAGATAAACATGACCGAAAGGGAACTGACTGCGAATCTTCACCTGATCGATATGATGGTTCCTAAGCTGATGAGCCAATTCTTTCTGCAATCCGGCAAAACGGCTCATCAACTGCTTATAGCCTCCGTGTACATCCATGTTGAGATGGAAGTCGCCGCAATCGATGACTGCGTGCGTGGTATCTCTACGGGTAAATACATCAGCGTCAACACCCACCGGACGATAATTCTTTTTTGCCGTACGAACCGTAATATCACTCATCGAAGCCATGATGTCGTGACTGTCCTTCAGGTCGGACCTGATATCCATGTGACCGCAGAGCGACAGGCGCATCGGTGCCTTCGTTACCTCTAACGAATAAAGATTCACATCGCGGACATCTGCCACCAGGGTAGCCTCCAGTTTCTTGGAATTCGTAAGTGCATCAAGGCTGACGAGCCCCGTAAGATACTGGTTCTTGCTGTCGATATCGGCATGCACCTTACCATTAGCAACGTGAGCCACTGCCAATACATGATCCAGTTTGTATTTGCCATACTGAATCTGGTTTACCTGTGCCTTAGCCTGTAATCGGGTACGCGGAGAAAGGAAATCAGTTCCCACTCCCTTCGCCTGCAATGAGCCGGTGAAAGAATGCAAATCCTGTTTTGGCAGGAAATGCTTTGCCTGGATGTTGTGCGCCTGAATCTTAGCTTGATAAGCCAGACGGTTCATATCGATACTGCCGTCTTTCCGGGTCTTCGCATCTATCTTGGCATCTACCCTCATTCTGCCACGACCTTCGGTAATGGCGAGTCGGGTAGCATATCTGGAGCCGTCTGCCTGAATGTTTCCTCGGATTCCGATACCGCTAGGCACACGTATCTCCTGCATCAGAGAAGGGTCAAGCATGGCGGTAATGAAATCCAGATGATAGGTACGGGCGTTCAGATCTACATTTGCCTTCAGACGGTTCATATCCGTCAGGTTACCCAATTTTCCATCAGCACTCAGTTCGAAGGCTGTAGGCAGCGACAGTTTCAAGCCCGAGAAAGATGCCTGCTGCATATTTCCCTTGAACGATCCTTCTATCTTCATCGGATAGAATGGCCATTTCTTCTTCATGGCGCCTGGGAAGGCATCGCCTGCAAAGAGGAACAGGTCTGAACGGCCCAAAGTACCCTTCAGCTGTGCCATCAACTTGCCAGGTTTCACCTCATCAAAGGCATTCATATCCATATCCACCGTTGCCTGCAATTGGGAGTATGGGGTACGGAGACAGATATCAGGCAACTGCAGTTTCACGGAATCCATCACGAATCTGCCATAGAGCTGGTCTACCTGCAAACCACTTTTCTCCTTAAACTGAGCTTCACGAATCTTGACATCTATCTTCGAATCGCAATAATAGAAAGAGTCTGCCTTCAAAGTCATGGCCGACAGGGCGATATGGTTAAAGTCCATGCCCGATACCGGACGGATATAGTTCTGATCATAGTTCACCTTGCCATTCTTCCAGTCAAGATGACCTATCTGATAAAGTCCTTTATAAAGGTCGAGATAGGTAGTCTGCGCCACCGCATCTCCAAAATAAGCATTCACCTGGAGGGTATCTCCAGGCATGTGTAATACGAAATCAGTGTTCTTCAGTTTCAGTTTTTCGATATTCACCTTCCAGAAATTGGTACTAGGCGTAGTATCCGGCGGCACAGTATCGCTCAGTTCTACCGAGAGTCGGGCATCAGCCAACAGGGCATGATTCACCCTGACCTTCTCCTTTCCGAGGTCAATGCCATGAGCCTTCAGGCGCAGATTACCTACATTGCCCTTGATTCTGGCTTCGTGAATAAAATTCGTGGTATTCACCTTCATCTGGGTGAAATTGAGTTCATCCACCATGACTTGACTTTCGAAAAGAGGCAACAATTGTACGTCTACCACCATCTTCTGGATGTCGGCAACGGTATCTCTCTTATTTCTTAAAGCCAAGTTTGGGGAATTCTTGAGTGAGTCGATTGGCTGAAGTACCTTTACGCCTTCCACTCCCAGTTTCAGAGGGAAGACGAGGCGTACTTGCTTTACCGAAATATCCATACCCGTCGACTCAGAGGCATAAGCAGCCACTTGCTTTACCGCCCAATTCTGAACAGGTGGCAGATAAAGCAGAATGGATAACAACAAGATGAGCACCAATGGAGTCAACACCGTGATTCCTGCCCATTTCGCATACCTCTTCATAAGCATGGATTTTTTGAGTTAGGGTGCAATAGCCCGCCAAAGATTATCATCCGGCAGCGGAGCCTCTGCTACTATTGTTTCTTTAGACACAGGATGAACAAATTCTACTCTGTGTGAAAGGAGAGAAATACTGCCATCTGCATTGCTACGTGGAGAACCGTATTTCAGATCTCCCTTGATAGGACATCCCATCTTGGCAAGCTGGCATCTTATCTGATGATGACGACCCGTCATCAAGTTCACCTCCAGAAGTGTATAATGGTCTGTATGACCTATCACCTTATACTTCAATATCGCTTTCTTCGAGTTTTTCACCTCATGGTCGTAAGCATAGCTCTTATTCTGCTTTTCATTTCTTACAATCCAATGGGTGAGCGTAGCCTCAGGTTCCTTTGGCATATTCTTCACGATTGCCCAATAGGTTTTGTGAACTTCGCCATCCCGGAACATATTGTTCAGACGGCTCAATGCCTTAGAAGTCTTGGCAAATACGACCAAACCCGAAACAGGACGGTCAAGGCGATGCACCACACCGAGAAATACATTTCCCGGCTTGTGATACTTCTCCTTGATGTACTGTTTCACAGTCTCCGAGAGAGGTTCGTCGCCGGTCTTGTCGCCCTGCACGATTTCGCCACTTCTCTTAGAGACTATGATTATATGGTTGTCTTCGTAAACTACCTGCATGTTTTATCAACAAAACGTTGCCGAGAGATTACATGTTCATACCACCGTCGATCTGAATAACCTGACCGCTAACATAGCTAGACAAGTCGGAAGCGAGGAAGAGGCAAACATTTGCGATATCCTCAGTCTGACCACCACGACGCAATGGAATCTTCTTCATCCAGTCCTTGCGGATTTCCTCAGGCAACTGTGCAGTCATTGCAGTCTCGATGAAACCAGGAGCTACCGCATTAGCGCGTACGCCCTTAGGACCCAACTCCTGAGCGATAGACTTAGCCAAAGCAATCATACCAGCCTTAGAAGCTGCATAGTTGCACTGACCTGCATTACCATGAACACCTACTACAGAAGCCATGTTGATGATAGAACCACCACGCTGACGAAGCATGATTGGAGAGCAAGCATGAATGAAGTTGAAGGCTGACTTCAAGTTTACATTCAAAACAGCATCCCACTGAGCCTCGCTCATACGGAGCATCAAACCGTCCTTGGTGATACCTGCATTGTTAACCAGGATATCGATAGAACCGAAGTCCTCATGAATCTGCTTAACAGTCTTCTGTGTCTCCTCGAAATCTGCTGCATTACCAGCATAAGCACGACAGGTTACACCAAGAGCCTCAATCTCCTTACGAGTAGCTTCCAAACCGGCAGCCATATCGTCGTTGAGTACGAGGTCTGTAAATGCGATGTTAGCGCCTTCAGAGGCGAACTTCATAGCGACAGCCTTACCGATGCCGCGAGCAGCACCTGTTACAAGGGCTGTTTTACCACTTAATAATCCCATTTCTTTCTTATTTAATTAATTATCAATTAGTTACGTATTTACTATCTTTTATTTAGAGTTTCAAGCCTGACTTTCCCAAGGCACCATAAACCACCTTGGCAACCAGAGGTTTGCTCGACTCCACATTCATGCCATGGCCCAAACGTCCATAGATAAATGGAACCTCGAGACCTTTGATACAATAGTGAGTAATATCGGCCACCAGATCGATGTTATCAATATCAAACTCACCATCTTCTCTTCCTTCGGCATAAATTCTTCTGAGAATCTCTATTTCGTCTTCATCGAAGTTCTTTCTTGCCTTCTCAACCATCCAGATATTCCGGAAGAACTCAGCACGGAGGTTACCGTTTCTTACAACCGTTTCCTTAATCATACTGAGATGAGTATAGATAAGCTCGATGATTTTATCCTGTGGACGCATCTTGCAATTAGCAACCTCGTCCAACTTATCCGAAAGACGCTCCAACTCTGATTCTATCACCGCGTAATAGACATCCTCCTTCCTACTGAAATAAGTATAAAGCGTACGTCTTCCCTTACCAGAAGCTACAGCAATATCATTCATTGTAGTATTTGCTATACCATTCTTGGCAAAGAGTTGTCGTGCGACATCTACCAGTTTTTGTCTTGTTTTGGATACTGACATATTGAAGCCCTTCCTTTTTTATTAATTGCACATAAAAATATTATTGTGCAAAAGTAGCACTTTAATTCGAATTAAACAAATATTTAATGTTAAATTAATAAATTAGGGCACAAAAAAATCGGATAAGATGTTGTTGACCAACTTCTTACCCGATCATTGTTGCGGCGGCAGGACTCGAACATGCGACCTCCAGGTTATGAGCCTGGCGAGCTACCAACTGCTCCACACCGCGATATAATCAACTCATTTCTGAATTGCGAGTGCAAAGGTACGACTTTTTTCCGACCCCACCAAACATTTTGTCAGAAATCTGCATATATTTAACAGTTATTAAACAGAATAGCAACAAAACGTACATAAAAGAGGCGAAAACGAGTAAAAAGCAAGCCCGATTGCTCTTTTTCAGAACAATCGGGCCTTATGGAAAAAGAATTACTTTTTCAAAAGTTTCATTACCTTCTCGAAATATCTCTGAGTACGCTTCTTACTGAAATGATTACCGCCATTCCATGAACGGATTGCGTGCTCGATACTATTAAGAGGATTGTAGACACTCTGAATCAATAGAAACATTTCTTTAGATTTAGCGACATTATATCTATCAGCCAAAGTGTAGCGCTTCTTCGATTTCTTGCGCTTCAGAATATTATTACATTCTGCTACTAAAATTGGAGTGATCTGCATCACACCTACAGAGTTACCGCTCTTAGCTTTCGGATCACCCTTACTCTCTACCTGAATGATAGCGTCCATCACTGGAGTCCAGTCCATCTCGCTGGTAGAGGATACATTTCCTGATGTTGCAGCCGACGCTGCATGAATTTCTAATGTCAGCATTAACATGCTAACTAATACCATTGTTATTCTCTTCATATTAATTGTTTTATGGAACCTGAAAAGCTGAAATACAACATCAGAGATTTCGCGGTGGCAACTTGTGAGAAAAAGAAAGGCTGCTCACCTCAGTCCCGTTAGATACCTTAATGGATACCTTCTCACACAACAAAAAGCACAAGATACTGGTATCCTTATTCTTATCGTTTGCAAAGATACAAAAAAAAATCGAATTATGCAAGTAATCGGCTGATTATCAGCGCATTTTTACGTAATTAAACACTTAGTAACACTTAGGTTTGATATAAATCAATATAAAGGTAAAAGAGTAAAAAGGTAAAAAGGTAAAAGGAACTATAAAAGGTAAAAGGAGCAGTGGAAAAAAGCTGGCGATAAGAAAGCAGAACTGTAGGAAAACAAAAAAGCCTCAGAAATCTTTCGAAATCTGAGGCTCTTGATAAAAGGAGGCGGCTACCTACTCTCCCGCATTGCATTGCAGTACCATC
>JAJVTK010000060.1:0-8587 GCA_021622245.1 Segatella copri
CAATTGTCACTACCCCCTCAAAGTAGCGCGTCTACCAATTCCGCCACCTCTCCAAGTATATTGCCATCAATTATCTAACCAAGATAAAACTTGATGTTGTTTTCAAAAAAAATGAGCGGAAAACGGGACTCGGACCCGCGACCCCAACCTTGGCAAGGTTGTGCTCTACCAACTGAGCTATTTCCGCAGTTTTTCCTATTACTTAGGAGCGTTCCTCTGAATGCGAGTGCAAAGGTACTACTTTTTTCTGAATTACCAAACTTTTCTTCGATTTTTTTGAAAAAAAATGTGCATTTTGCCCTTTTTAGTGAGCAAAACACACATTTTAAGCCTTATTTTGCCGATTTTTAAACCCATCCGGCAGAAAAATCGGGAAAATGGAAATTTTACTAATCCATCCTACTGCGATAATCTTCGTAGCTGAAATCTCTTAGAGTTTCCAATTTTCCATCTAAATGTACGATACCTATTGATGGATGAGTAATTCCATTAAAGGTATTTGTCTTTACCGTAGTGTAATGCAGCATATCTTCGAAAATAACATTCTCGCCTATTTGCAATTCATGGTCAAATTTCCAGAAGCCCATAAAATCTCCACTCAGACAACTGTTGCCACCTATTCTATATATATGTGCGCCCTCAGGAGCCTTCGTCGGATCATCAACCTCCAGGGTTTCTGCATTTCTGACAGCTGGCATATACGGCATCTCCAGACAGTCGGGCATATGACAGGTAAAACTGGCATTTATGATAGCTGTCCTGATACCTTTATCTTCAACCACATCTACTACTTGAGTTACAAGCGGCCCGGTCTGCCACCCAAAGGCACTACCAGGTTCCATGATAATTTTAAGATGAGGATAACGCTGATGAAATCCCTTTATTATATTAATAAGGTGTTCCACATCATAATCCTTCCTGGTCATCAGATGACCTCCACCGAAATTGATCCATTTCAGCTGCGGAAACCAAGGAGAGAATTTCTCTTCGATATGAGCTAACGTACGTTCAAAGACATCCGCCCCACTCTCACAGTGACAATGACAATGGAATCCTTCTATATCTGAAGGCAAAGTTTGAGGCAATTTATCTGCCGATACACCGAACCGGGTTCCAGGTGCACACGGATTATACAGCAATGTTCCGACTTCAGAATATTCCGGATTTACTCTCAATCCCAGTCTGATGTCAGAATTTGCCCTACGAGCCCGTTCATGATATCGCTCATATTGCGTAAGCGAGTTGAAAGTAAGATGACTTGAGCATTGAGCTATCTCATCAATCTCATAATCGGTATAAGCCGGCGAAAAAGTATGCGCCTTACTGCCAAATTCATGATACGCCAGTTTTGCCTCGCTAAGAGAGCTGGCCGTGGTCGAAGAAATATACTCTCTGAAAATCGGAAATGTCTTCCAAAGAGCATAAGCCTTAAAAGCTAGAATAATTTCCATATCGGCACGCTCAGCCACACTCCTGATGAGCGACAGATTGTGTCGCAAACGTTCTTCCTCTAAAACGTAAATTGGTCGATGAATCTCATTAAAATTCGCTAAATTTACTTGCATAACTTGATAAATATTAATTTTATGGTGCAAAGATAGCTTTTTATCCCGAATATAATTGCTAGTTTGCGTTTTTTTTAATACTTTTGCATCATAAAAATCATTTTGACGATGAAATTAGCGATAATGACCAAGTCCACATTCTTTGTGGAAGAAGATAAAATACTATCCTCGCTGTTCGACGAGGGCATGGACAACCTGCATCTTTTCAAGCCAGGTTCGTCACCAATGTATGCTGAGCGACTGCTCACGTTACTGCCTGAAGACTATCTTCGCAAGATTACTGTTCATGATCATTATTACCTCAAACAGGAGTATGATTTAGCAGGAATCCATATAGACGATCCGCTAGCACCGGTACCGGATGGATACAAAGGCAAGTTCAGTCGCACCTGCACAGATCTCTCGATGCTGAAAGAGATGAAGAAGAAATCAAACTATGTGTTTCTGAAAAACATCTTCGACTGTATTGAGTTTAAAGATGAAAAGTCTTC
Source organism: Segatella copri (assembly GCA_021622245.1). GTDB lineage: Bacteria > Bacteroidota > Bacteroidia > Bacteroidales > Bacteroidaceae > Prevotella > Prevotella copri_J. The sequence goes on from JAJVTK010000060.1 coordinate 2,057, forward strand.
CTTCAATCTGCAGCAGCTTGAGAATGCAGCCAAGGCAGGACTCATAGACAAGAAGGTATACGCCTTGGGAGGCATGAGTCTGGAAAATCTCAAGATTGCCAAGGAACTCGGATTTGGAGGAGTAGTAATCTGTGGAGATCTCTGGAACCGTTTCGACATTCACAACGAGCGCGACTTCAAGGAGCTGATTCTTCACTTCGAGAAATTGAGAAAGGCTATCAGCTAACCCGGTGTTTCCCGAAAAAAGATTCATCCCCCTACATGAAAATAGATAAAAATAACTATTAATACACATAAACACTAATAGAAATGAGTGACAAGAACTCTTTTTTGGTATTCTCTGGTACTAACTCGAGATACCTTGCAGAAAAAATCTGCGCTAGTTTAGGTTGCCCACTGGGTAATTTGGTTGTAACCAAGTTCTCTGATGGTGAATTTGGCGTATCTTTCGAGGAGTCTATTCGCGGACGCGATGTTTTCCTCGTACAGAGCACATTCCCTAATTCAGACAACTTGATGGAGTTGCTCCTGATGATTGATGCAGCAAAGCGTGCTTCTGCCCGCAATATTATTGCTGTTGTTCCTTACTTCGGATGGGCCCGTCAGGATCGCAAGGACAAACCACGTGTCAGCATCGGCGCTAAACTGGTAGCCGACTTGCTCAGCGTTGCCGGTATCGACCGTCTCATCACCATGGACCTCCATGCTGACCAGATTCAGGGTTTCTTTGATGTTCCCGTAGATCACCTCTATGCATCTGGCGTTATTTTGCCATACCTGCAGAGCTTACGCCTCAAGGATATGGTCATTGCTTCTCCAGACGTTGGTGGTTCTAAGCGTGCCAACACTTATGCTAAGTACTTCGGCTGCCCTCTCGTGCTCTGCAACAAGACCCGTGCTCGCGCCAATGTAGTAGCAAGCATGCAGATTATCGGTGATGTAAAAGACAAGAATGTCGTCATCATTGATGATATGGTCGATACAGCCGGTACTATCACGAAGGCTGCCGACATCATGAAGCAGGCTGGTGCAAAGACTGTCCGTGCATGTGCATCTCACTGCGTGATGAGTGGTCCTGCATCTGAGCGTGTTCAGGATTCAGCTCTTGAGGAGATAGTATTCACTGATTCCATCCCTTACACCAAGCGTTGCGCAAAGGTTAAGCAGATTTCTATTGCAGATATGTTTGCAGAAACCATTCGCCGTGTTGAGGATAACGAGAGTATCTCTTCCCAGTATCTGGTATAAGGAAATATCATCATACAAGTTTACAAGGAGTCTTTCTTTTTAAAAAGGAAGACTCTTTTTTATAATTCCACTCTTCCCCTGTTTCTAATCTACATTCACTTTTCACAATTCACTTTTCACAATTCACTTTTCACAACTACAATAACACTGTTCATTGTTCGATTTCAAACAAAAAAATCCTGTATCCCCAAAAGAGATACAGGATTCATATATTTATAATGTGACAATGTCGCTATTATATTAGTTCAACCACTTCACGTAGCAGAAGTCCTGACGGTGTGGCAACTTATCATTCTTAGGATACATACGTACACCTGTCTTGAATGAGCCAGCATTGATTGGCTCAATCTCAGCCTCGAATGTAAAGTTGTTACCCTCGTGACCAACCATCTTGAATGGATAAACAGCATAAATCTGCTTGCCATCCTCTGGCTGCTCCTTCAATACAACAAGCTCCAAACCTACTGCATCGTTCAAGCCCTGCTCATCGATAACATACTGAACCTTGATCTTCTGACCAGTCTCAGCAGCCATCAGCATGCAGTCATCCTTAGATACAACGTGGATACCATCCCAACGCTCTGCAACGCTCTCCTTCCAGAGTGCAATCTCCTTAGCAAGTGCATTGTCGTTAGCGCTCAACTTCTTGAAGCGAGCAGCCTCCTTATTGTAGAACTTATCATAGTAGTCATCCAACTGGCGCTTCATTGTATAGTGAGGAGCGATAGTAGCAATAGAGTTCTTTACTACCTGGATCCACTCCTTGCTGAAGCCTTCCTTATTCTTGTTGTAATACATAGGGATGATGTCGTTCTCCAAGAGGTTATAGATAGTAGCAGCATCAAGCTGATCCTGGTAACCCTGGTTCTGGTATGTACGCTTCTCAGGAAGAGCCCAACCAGCACCCTCGCGGTAACCTTCTACCCACCAACCATCAAGTACAGAGAGGTTGACAACACCATTCATCTCAGCCTTCTCGCCAGATGTACCAGAAGCCTCCAATGGACGTGTAGGAGTATTCATCCAGATATCAACACCTGAAACCAGACGGCGAGCCAAAGTCATATCGTAGTCCTCCAAGAAGATAATCTTACCGAGGAACTCTGGACGCTGGCTAATCTCGAAAATTCGCTTGATCAAGCCCTGACCAGCACCATCAGCTGGGTGAGCCTTACCAGAGAAGAAGAACAATACTGGGTGCTCAGGATCGTTAACGATCTTAGACAAGCGATCCAAGTCGGTGAAGAGCAGGTGAGCACGCTTGTATGTAGCGAAACGACGGCAGAAACCAATCATCAAAGCGTTAGGGTTGATACGCTCGAGCAAAGATACTACACGAGCAGGATCCCCCTGGTTCTTCAACCATGTTTGGGTGAACTTCTCACGGATATAAGCTACGAGCTTCTTCTTCAATGCCATACGGGTATTCCAGATTTCTGCATCTGAAACATTGTAGATGGCATGCCAGATTTCCTCGTTGCTCTGGTCGTTCATGAAGTTCTTGTCGAAATATGTATCGTAGAGCTTACGCCACTCTGTTGCTGTCCAAGTTGGGAAGTGAACACCATTGGTTACATAACCTACGTGGTTTTCCTCTGGGAAGTAACCCTTCCAGATATTAGCGAACATCTGCTGGCTTACCCAACCGTGAAGCTTACTTACACCATTAACCTCCTGGCAAGTGTTGCATGCGAATGTAGAGAGGCAGAAACGCTCGTTGTGATCATCTGCATTTTCACGACCCATACCGATGAACTCATCCCAAGAGATGCCAAGGCGCTGTGGATAGCCACCCATGTACTTGCCGAAGAGAGCCTCGTCGAAGTAGTCATGACCAGCTGGCACTGGAGTATGAACAGTATAGAGAGAAGAAGCGCGAACCAACTCGAGAGCCTGGTTGAAGTTCAAGCCATCCTCCTCGATGTAGTCGCAGAGACGCTGCAAGTTGCAGAGAGCAGCATGACCCTCGTTGCAGTGATAGATATCCTTCTTGATACCCATCTTCTTCAATGCGAGCATACCACCGATACCGAGCAGAATCTCCTGCTTCAAACGGTTCTCCCAGTCACCACCGTAGAGAGAGTGAGTGATAGGACGGTCGAACTCTGAGTTCATATCATTATCTGTATCCAGGAGATACAACTTGATACGACCTACGTTCATCTGCCATACGTATGCATGTACCTGATAGTTTGTGTAAGGCACATCAACTACCAATGGGTTACCATTCTCATCATATACTCGCTCGATAGGGAGAGAGTTGAAGTTCTGAGCGTCATAGTTAGCAATCTGCTGACCATCCATGCTCAAAGACTGCTTGAAGTAACCATATCTGTAGAGGAAACCAACAGCACACATATTCACGTTGCTGTCAGAAGCCTCCTTCAAGTAGTCACCAGCAAGCATACCAAGACCACCAGAGTAGATTTTAACCACCTGGTTAATACCATACTCCATGCAGAAGTAAGCTACTGAAGGGCGCTTAGCATTAGGCTTCACATCCATGTACTCGCGGAACATCTTATAGACGTTCTTAACCTTAGCCATTGTCTCCTTATCCTTAACAATAGCCTCCTTGCGGTCGTAGCTCAAACGTTCCAAGAGCAATACAGGGTTAGCATTACACTTCTCGTACAAGTCTGGATCAAGACTCTTGAACAAGTCACGACCTTCATAATTCCATGCCCACCACATATTGTGAGCGATTTCATCCAAGCACTTCAACTCCTTAGGAAGGCTTGATTTAATGGTTGTCTCCTTCCATTGAGGAGCATTAGCATAGTCTGCCTTAATTTTCATTGTGTTTTATTTTTAAGATGTATATTTTCTATCTTGCAAACATAGTGATTCTTGCAGAATCCAAATATTTGTTTTATGGCTTACGCCATCAAGAGAGAGAGATTATTATTTCTTCATACGAACTTCAGCCTTGCGCAGGGCAAGGTCATAAGCATCATAGTAATACTCGATAAAGTGTTTCCACAATGCTTTTTCTGAAAGAATCTCAGCATTTTTACGACACTTGTTCACCTGTGTCTTAGAGAATCTCGAGTACTTAGCTACGGTATCCTTGATAGCATCAGCTACCTCAGAATAATTATAGTCGGTACGCTTGATAACCTTCACACCATCCTCTATCTCACTGTAACTTCCTTTCTCTGAGTTAGCCCAAAGACCGAAACCAGCCAAATCGGTGGTGATACAAGGCACCTTGAACGCAACAGCCTCCAATGGAGTATATCCCCATGGTTCATAATAAGAAGGATAGATACAGAGGTCATTACCCAACACTACATCATAGTAGCTCTTGTTGATAATGCCATCATCGCCTGTCAAGTAGCAAGGTAAGAATATCAGTTTCACCTTGTCTTCCTTATTATTATGCATGTTGAAGTACTTCAGCATACCCAATACATTATCATGACTCATATTATGCAACCAATGGGTAATCTCCGGAACCTCCAATGGCGTGTCAAACTTCTTACCGCTATTCAGACGATCCAACAGATCCTGACGTGGATCTCCTACCCAACCAGGTACATCAATGAATGCCAATACATTCTTCTTCAAATTGTTGTCACGAAGCAAGCGGTTCATAGCCTCAATATAGACATCGATACCCTTGTTTCGGAACTCGTAGCGTCCGCTGGTAGAAACGATGAGCGTATCATCATCCAAATCTGTACCCATCAAAGCATTGGCTACATCGAGCAAACGCTTTCTTGCCTCCTTACGTTTCTTTGTAAAGGTACTTGCTTTAGGTACAAAACTATTGTCAAATCCGTTAGGCAAAACGAAATCTACCGGTTTATCGAGCAATTCCTTGCACTCGTTGGCAGTAATATCACTCACTGTTGTGAAACAATCAACATACTTAGCAGTCTGCTTTTCTATAGAATGCTTGCTTTGCATATTGAGTTCCTGCGCCATCTGATCACCATTATAGGCAAAAAGATAATCGTAAAGAGGCTTATTATTACCGGCAATACTACGACCGATACTTGTAGCATGCGTGGTGAACACTGTAGCCACCTCAGGAAGATGCTTGTTCACATAGAGCACACCAAGTCCTGTCATCCATTCATTTCCATGATAGATAACTTTCTTGCCTTTTCCAACGACATGTTTGTAGAAACTCTCTACTACCAGAGCGGCAGCATAAGAGAACATCGATGCTTCGTCATAGTCACCATAAGCATGAAGACTATCAACCTGATAGTCCTGCCATAGTTGTCCATAGATCTGGTCTTTAACAGCATAGTAAGGATTGAAATCTACTAAAACAGCTACTGGCTCTCCCGGTATATTCCATCTACCTACTTTAACCTTTAAGCCCTCTTTCAGAGCTTCTGTTTTCCACGCCGCATAAAGCGTATCATCTTGAGAGAAATAAGGATTAACCTTGTCTCCCCAACAATCAGGACCAATGAAGATTAGTTGATCCTTTAACCTTTCCGTAAGAGTCTTAGCTCGAGTTGAAAGAACGGTGTAGATACCACCAACTTTATTACACACTTCCCAACTAGACTCAAATATGTAATCTGGAAATAATCTTTTCTTTTCCATATATAATTATCAATAAACACCGCAAAGATAGATAAATATTTGCAAAAAAACGAATTAATCTTATTAAAATCCTAAAAAAAATGCAGTTTTCTTGATTTAAATGAATAACTTTGTCGCAGTTAATTGAAAAAAGAGATGAAAAGAAAGATTTTAGCAACATTATTATGCCTAATTAGTATATCTAGTATGGCACAAACAGACAGCACCCTATTCAAGGGGAAGATTACAAACAAAGAGTATGATGTCTATATGAATATAGACTTCTACCATAAGAACCTCAAGGTTCCAGGACAGGAACTGTTCGGTGAAATGCCCGGATATTTCGGTGACAGACGGGATAGTCGCAAATGGCTGATTACAGATGCTGACATAGAAGGAAAGACCGCTCATCTATCCATTATCAATGATTACGGGAGCGAAGATCTTACTGCCGACCTCATAGCCTTGCCCGATGGTAGTTACGAGTTGCAGCAGAAAGATGGAAGTAACCTGAAAATTGCCCGAAACCGGAAATGGGTGAAGATTCCTAAAAATCTGAAATTCACCAAGCAGTAGACAAAGCACTCAGAATATCGCAGAAATGCCCCTCGCTATTATGGTAAATAGCGAGGGGTTATTATATTATATAGCAAGGGTAATTATACTAAATAGCCAGTGTTATTAAACAGAAAAGCCCCGACTACTTTCGTAATCGAGGCTTCTGAAATTGAAAGGAGG
>JAJVTK010000019.1:0-70776 GCA_021622245.1 Segatella copri
TAGAGCACAACCTTGCCAAGGTTGGGGTCGCGGGTCCGAGTCCCGTTTTCCGCTCTTTTTTTTTGAACTCGAGAAACATACCCATTTATGAATTTATATTTAAGATATTTTGATCAGGAGACATTAGTTACTAGTGTTGATGATGCTATTGGTTTTTTAAAGAGTATTCCTGAGATTGAGATGGATGCAGAGCTAGAGGCAGATGTTCGTGAATATGCCGCTAGCGATTTGACGTATCCAAAAAGATATAAGGTACGCCCACGTGTTTATTTTATTGTGATAAAGACTACGGCGCAAACTATGCAGGATTTTAAGGATAAGAAAGCATTGCGTACTCCTACTCCTGCAGAGAGAATGGAGAATCCTGTTGTTGCCAGTTTGGCTCAAGAGGCTCCAGGCTGGTATGAAGGATCACTTGATTTCAAGCGTGTTGTGATGGTACCGGCTACAGGAAAGTTTGAGTACCGTGATACTCATTTCGTTGCGGATGTTAAAGCTGAATCAGGTTTGGATTGTTACAATCGCATCGTAGATTATCTGCGCGATTGTGTAGATTCACGCAGCCAGTTCCCATCTGCAAAAGGTAAGAATTTCCATTTCCGCTATCTGGGAATGTGGAAATAAAATATTCAGAAATTTAAAAGATTCGTGTCATGAACAAGGTTATGCTAATTGGTAATGTAGGTAAAGATCCTGACATTCATTATTTCGAAGCAGATCAGGCAGTAGCTCAGGTCTCTCTCGCAACTACAGAGAAAGGATATACTTTGCCTAATGGTACCCAAGTGCCAGACCATACAGATTGGCACAATCTTGTTTTTTATCGTGGGCTTGCAAAGGTAGTAGAGAAGTATGTGCATAAGGGTGACCGCCTTTATGTGGAAGGAAGAATCCGCTACCGCTCCTATGATGACAAGCAGGGTAGAAGACAATATATTACAGAAATCTATGTAGATAATATGGAGATGTTGAGTACTCGCCCTGCTACTAAAGAACAATAATTATTAATTTTTAGCTCAGAAATTGGATATATCCACCATAACTGATGCCTTTGGTGATGTGATGCTGATGCAGCCTTCCGCCGGGGTTATTGTAGCTGCTGTACTTGCAGCTATATTGTTAGGCATGTCTGCTTTTGCCAGTGGTTCCGAAATTGCTTTTTTCAGTTTATCACCAACTGATGTTGCGGAACTTGAAGATGAAAAGACTGATGCCGATAAGAAAATACAGATGTTGCGTGATGATTCTGAACGTACGTTGGCTACCATTTTGATAACCAATAATTTTGTGAATGTCACAATCATCATGCTCCTTAATTATGTATTCGCAGGAATCGTAGAGTTTGGTCCTAAAGCTTATTGGCTTCAGTTCCTGATTATTACGGTTATTCTTACTTTCTTGCTTTTGCTTTTTGGTGAGATTATGCCGAAAGTGTATGCCCGCCAGGATCCTCTGAAGTTCTGTCGCCGGTGCGTAGGGGGAATTCTGTTTGCCAGAAAGTTGTTTTGGCCTTTAGAAACTATCTTGCTGAAAAGTGGAATTCTTGCAGAAAAGATTATACAGAAGGAAAATCATGTGCTGAGTGTTGATGACTTGGAACAGGCTCTGGAACTGACTGATAAGAATGATATCAAGGACGAGCAGAGCATGCTGAAGGGTATCATCCGCTTTGGCGATGAAACAGCCAAGGAGGTGATGACCAGCCGACAGAATATTGTTGACCTGGATATCCGCAGCACCTATCCAGAAGTGTTGAAATGCATTGAGGAAAATAACTACAGTCGTATTCCTGTTTATCAGGATAATACAGATAATATTCGTGGTGTACTGTATATCAAGGACTTATTGCCTCATCTTACGAAGTCTTCCAACTTCCGTTGGCAGAGTCTGATTCGTCCTCCTTACTTTGTTCCTGAAACCAAGAAGATAGATGATCTGCTTCGCGAGTTCCAGGACAACAAGGTTCATATCGCCATTGTGGTAGATGAGTTCGGAGGAACATCGGGTATTGTTACTCTCGAAGATATTCTGGAGGAAATTGTAGGTGAAATCAATGATGAATATGATGAGGAGGAGAAGTTCTACTCGAAATTAAATTACAATACCTTTGTTTTTGAAGGTAAAACGCTTCTTTCTGATTTCTGCAAAATCCTGAATGTAGATGACGAAGAGTTCGAGGAGGTTGAAGGTGATGCTGATTCTCTGGCTGGTCTGCTCTTGGAAATCAAAGGCGATTTCCCAAGTATGCACGAGAAGATAGATTATAAGAACTATACTTTCGAGGTTATGCAGATAGAGGAGCGTCGCATCAGCAAGATTAAGGTGACGGTACATCCTTTGAAAGATAACGTGGAGGATTCTTCTAAGTAATCATCAGTATTCATCAATATCAGAATATAAAAAATATGGCAGTTGTCAATATACGAGAAGTTTATCCGGGAGTGAGTCTTGGTTTATGGCAGATGGATGAAACTGTAGAACAGTTGTTCGGGCAGTATCCTCATCTGCAGGCTTACCGCTCTCAGGTGGAAGAGAAATATAAGAACGATGGCAGGAAACTGGAGTTTCTTGCCATTCGTGCATTAATGTATGAGATGCTCAAGACGAACGGGGCTTCCAAGGGCTTGCTTTCTCATGCAGGTGACATTACCCACAACGAGGCTGGAAAGCCATTGTTCCGTGGTTATCATATCAGCGTTTCGCATACCAAGGGTTATGCTGCGCTTATCCTTTCCAAAAATCAGGAAGTGGCGGTGGATATCGAATACTTCAGCGATAGGGTAGAGCGCATCGCATCCAAATTCCTGCGCAAGGATGAGAAGGCGGAAGATTTGGATGCCAAGCTGGTGCATTGGTGTGCCAAGGAAACGGTCTTCAAGTTATTCTCAGAGGAAAACCTGATGTTTGAGGATATGCGGGTAAAGCCGTTTGATACGATGGCAGATTGGTCGTGTGATGTGGAGAATCTCAAGAGCAGAAAGATGGCGCATGTAGATTTCGAGTTAACCATGGAGTTTGTTCTTACCTATGCTGCGTTGTAGTATCCTGACCATCTTCCTGGCATTTAGTCTATTGGCTGGGGCACAGGATTGGAAAGTAGTGAGAGAGAATTCTCAGAAAGCTTTTCCGAAAACCGTGGCTGCGGGCAACTATAGTGGCATTGCTCATCTGCATGATGATATCTATGCGGTGGTAAGCGACAAGTCGGATAGTGCCCTGTACTTCAACTTCCGGATTCAGGTGAATCCCAAGACCGGCGAACTGGAACAGGTAGAGAACCTTGGGTTTACCGAGAGAACAGATGGAACGCTGAACGACGGAAAGTTTTGGCAGGGGCAGGAGAAAGGCTTTGACCACGAAGCCATCGTGAAGGCTTCTGATTCTACCTTGGTGATAACAAGCGAAGGATATTGCCGTTTAAAGGAGTATCCTGTTCTGCCTACTTCGGCTAATGCTCCCAAGATTAGCTATCAGCAGAACCTTTGGGAGAGCAGATGGCCTTCTTCTGATTTTTATCCAAATTATAATTTTGAGTCTCTGGCTTTTGATTCCGTCCGTCAGTATCTCTGGACGATTTCTGAGAGCACGCTCCGCAAAGACGGACAGCCTGCTACTCCTCAAAACGGATTGGCCAACCAGCTTCGTTTGATGAGGTATGATTGGGGAAAGATAAAGGAAAATCGTAACAAGGAAAATAATGGCAAGGAAGACTGTAGCGAGCAAGAGAGTAGCAAGAAAGCCTCTCGTTACATGACAGCCTATGCCTATCAGATGGATCAACCTTCTACCCATAAGAAAGCAGATATCTATGTGATGGGTGTGAGTGAGCTTTGCGCCTTGCCCGATGGTCAGCTTCTGGTTCTGGAGCGTGAGGCCTTTATCCCAAAGATCAAGATTGGGGCTTTCTGCAAGTGTAAACTCTATCAGATTAATCCTTTGAATTCTGAGGAGTTTGCTTTGAAAGAGAAGTTTTCATCAGATACTCCTTTCTTGAAGAAGAGATTGCTCGCGGAATGGAAAACCGGCTTGTCACTTTCCAAGCGTTCCTTTGCCAATTACGAAGGTATGTGTCTGGGACCCAAGTTGGAAGATGGTTCCCAGGTTGCCATCCTGCTGTCTGATTCGCAGGATCAATATGCGGGAGTATTGAAAGACTGGTTCAAGACGATTGTCATCAGAAAGGAATAAAGTTGTTATGTTGTAATCTTCAATCTCGTCCATAACCATCTAGGAATGAGTCGCCAGAGGAAGACGAGGATATCATATCTCCAGTCTATTACCTTAACTTCCTCTCCGTTTTCGATAGCATTCACGATATGTTTCGCCACATCTTCCGATTTGAGTTGCAGCGGATAGCTGCTGCCTGCGATGAGGTCGGTCTTTACGAAACCTGGTCGGATATCTGTAATGGCGATAGGGAGATGACGCATCCGTGCCTGCTGCGACAGGCATTCCAGATAATGGTTCTGGAATCGCTTGGTGGCAGAGTAGGCTGGGGCGGCACCGAGACCTTTGGTTCCGGCGATGGAAGTGATGCAGGCAATGCGGGCTTTGGGGTTGCAATGATGATGAGTAGCAAACCAGTTGAATGCCGTATCCACCATTCTTGTGAATCCCAAGCCGTTTGTTTCCAGGGTCTTCAACTCCTTTTCTATATCCAGCGTATTATTCTGCCAGCCAATGCCGGAACTATGGAAGTAGAGGTCCATGCCTCCCAACTTATCGATGAGTTCGAGAAGTTGGGCAGGAGCATTGGGAGAAGTCACGTCTATTTGCCGGTAGCAGGTAATGCCGCCCTGCGAAATCAGAGCCTGCAATCTTTCAATTCTTCTTCCGGCAATTCCTACCTGCCATCCTTTTGCAGCAAGCAGTTTTGCCACTTCCATTCCGATGCCCGAAGTGGCACCCATTACAATTGCTTTCTTTGCCATATAATCCTATTATATAAGGTGAAATCTTGATAGTTCTATTTATATAAGGTGAAGTCTTGTCTAACTCTATCTAAATATCTAAATCGCTTTTACTCTTCAGCAAGTCTTCCGCCTTCTTCACGCTTCCTGCTTTCAGAATCAGCTGTTTCACTTCTTCGTAGTCCGTGTATTCTGGATTGCGTTCCATGAAGATGCGGCAGGCACGGTCGATGAGTTTATGATTGATAAGCTTGGCGTTCACCATCTTGTTGCCTTCCACCCGTCCTTGGCGAATCTGGAGAGAAGTGCTGATCATATCCAGAATCATCTTCTGCGAAGAACCGGCTTTCATGCGGGTACTTCCCGTTACGAATTCTGGTCCCGTGATGACTTCTACAGGATAATCTGCAGCCTGGGCGATAGGAGCGTGGGGATTGTTGACGATGCAACCCGTAGGAATACCTGCCTCCTTGCAATGCTGCAAGATGGAAAGCACGAAGGGGGTTGTGCCGCTTGCCGAGAAACCGAGTACGAAATCCTGCTCTGAGATATGCTTGTCGCAGAGCTGGTGCCAACCATTCTCCAGGTCGTCTTCTCTGGATTCCCTGGTTTGCGTAAGGCAGCCGATGCCTCCGGGGAAGATGGCTTGTATCTGCGAACCGTCGATACCATAGGTGTTCTGCACTTCGATGGTATCGAGCGTAGCCAGTCTTCCGCCCGTTCCGCAACCGGCATAGAAGAGTCTTCCGCCCTTCTTCAGCTGCCCTTCGATGGCGGAAATCTGTTGGTTGATGGCAGGCAATGCTTCTTCTATTGCCAGAGCCACCTTCTTGTTTTCTGCATTGATATGAGCGGTGAGTTCATCTACGCTCATCTTTTCCAGATGTTCGTAGAGCGAGCTCTGCTCAGTTATTCTCTTTTCTTCTTTATTTGGCATATTACTTTATCTTTAGGGTGTAGATTTAATGTAATGAAGCCTAGATGGTCGCGGAGGCTATGGCTTGCAGTCATCTAGAGAGTTCTATCATGATGAGACCTATCATCCGATGGGCTCCTATTCTTCTGCCAGGAAATAAACCGGCGCATTCCGGGAACCTTCTTTTATCAGAAATCCGGATTTTTCCAGTTTCTTCAGCCAGTTGAGTGCTGTCTGTTTACGGATATGAAATTCCGCTTCCAGTACTTTTCTGTTAATGGAACGGTTATGCTTCAGATACTCTCTTATTTTCTCCTTCAATGCATCTTCAGAGAAAGGGTAGGAGCGGGAAGTATATTGTGATTTCTCGAAATGGGTATTATATTTCACCTGTTTCAGCAGGTCTGCATTGGGGCGAAACTTGATGCCTCTTACGCTTACATATTCAGCTCTCACTTTATTGTCGGGTTTCAGTTCATCCATATCCAGATCTACCGAGAGCGAGAGATAACCTATTTCCGGAATGTTGACACGTCTTCCATCCTGCAGGTCTTCTTCTATGATATCACGCAGTTTCATGAGTACGGACGAAACTTCTCCTTCTCCCAGACAGCTATGTCTGGCGATTCGGCTGATCATCTCCTTGTCTGTCATTGCTGTTTGCTCAAAGATATGGGCGAATCGGCGAGTCTCTTCATTTCCTCCTGCATTGGGAAGATAATGGATTTCATATTTTATAGCCATCGTATTCTTCTTTCTGTTTAGCGATACAAAGGTAATCTTTTATTCTTAAACTACCAAATAAAAATGGCACTAATATGGATGAGTGGTTTGATTGATACGAATGAGCGGTGCTATTGATGTGGGTTAGAACTGCTTATCAATAGGAATAAGCATCGTAAGAAGCCTTTATAAGTTGTCGGAAGAAATAGGATAAGTTGTTGGAACAGTAAGTATATGTTGCCGGGAAAGTTACTTCCGTAAGTCGCACAACAGCTGTTGTGCGCTTGCATATCAGCTGTTATGCGCTTGCACAACACGTGTTGTGCGAGTGTAAAACAGTTGTTGTGCAGTAAAATTTGTAACTCCCTTCATCATATTGCAATTTTATAACTTTTTACGGTTAATTTTCTGTAATTATATAATGTGGCATTATCGTAATTGCAAAAAAAAATGTATTTTTGTAGGCAAGAATCGTATAAAAACAAGACCCGATAGCTTGACGAATCAGAGGCTACCGGGAATCAACGCTACAAAGATAGTGCTTTTTCTTGTTATAACCAAGTAAATGAACGAATTTTTATGGAATATTTAGAATAGCTTATGAATAAAGAAAAAGACGATTTCTTCCTCCATTCCAACGAGGTGAATCATATCAACAGAGAAGATTACGATAAGATTGAATTATTGGTGAATGCGGCAAAGGCCTTTGCCCGCAGCACCTACCAGTGTGTCTATATCATCGACTATTTTCATCAGGACTTCATCTATGCATCAGATAATCTCGCTTATCTCTGCGGATTGGAACCGGAGCAGTTGATGGACGCAGGCTATCAGATGTATATAGACCATGTTCCGGATGCTGACCTGCAGATGCTGCTCGAAGTGAACAAGAAAGGTTTTGACCTTTTCAACGAATTGCCCGTAGGCGACCGCCTCGACTATACCATCTCGTACGACTTTCATCTTACCAATGGCAGGCATAGCCGATTGATTCATCATCACCTCACTCCAATACTTCTTTCTGATGATGGAAGAATCTGGCTTGCCCTCTGCACCGTATCATTGGCAGCAACCGATGAACCGGGACATATCATCATGCAGAAGAATGGTGAGCGTAGCTATTTTGAATATTCCACATTGCGCCACAAGTGGGAAAAGAAAGAAGGCATAACCTTGAGCGAGACTGAGAGAGAAGTGTTGAGGCTGTCTGCCCAAGGTTACACGATGAATGATATTGCCGACCGACTATGCAAATCGGTTGACACTATAAAGGCTTGCAAGCGCAACCTTTTCGCCAAGATGGGCGTGAAGAACATTGCCGAAGCGCTGTTTCATGCCACGAACTATCAGATGATATAATCGCAATCATATCTCTTCCAACAATGGCGAGAGATAGAACTTGGGGAAGTATTTCACCTCCTTGCCTTCCGCAAGGTTTGCGAGAATGTTGGCACAGTAGCCGGCAGCAATATATGCCCCGATGCCCAGTTGCGGGAAAGACTCCTCAGAATAATGTCTGATGGCTTCATCTATCCAAGGCAAGGGCATCTGCCAGAACATACCGTACTGCGAGATATACTTGCCCAGTGAGCAACGGAAATCATCCGTTCCTTTTTTCACTACTTCGCTGAATGGATAGCCTTTCGGTTTCTCTACAGCGAGAAAGGCAGCCTTGCCAAGATTGACGGCATGGATAACGGGGATGCCCCGTTCCTTGCATTTTTCATCGAAAGCAAACGAGGCTTCGTTGTCATGCAAGGTTGCATTCACCGCATATCGGATGCTCGACAAGTCGCATGCATCCACATCTTCCATCGTCAGCGTATCCTTTTCTATGCGATAGATTTGAAATCTATCTTCCTGCCGAGAGCTTTTATGGAAGTCATGGTGCAAGGCACAGGAAGCTATCAAGCTTCCCATGTCTGCGCCACTAATCAACAATTTTATTGGGTTGTTCATTTATAGAGAGATTTATTGTCATTACACCATTACCGGATGCTGCAGACAGATTACATTCTGTTCTTCTGGCTTTCTCCAGCACCCGTACCCTTATATTTGCTTCTTGTAGTGTTGAACTTATACCGTACAGTAAGCGAAACTTTGCTTGTTGACAGTCCATCATACACCATTTCCTTTATTTTGCCAAAATGAGCAATCATGTGGTTATCGTTTGTCCCGAACAAATCATAGATGAAGAGCTGAAACGACAAATGGTCTTTCAAGAAAGCCTTATATGCGGAAACATTCGTGCAAAACATTGGCTTGTACAGATACAGATTTTCTTCATGACCTTTCGTGATATACGACATCATCAACGTAAACATTCCTGATTTGGTGTTGAGCGTATTGTCAAAACGGAATGAAGCCATTGGCTTATTGAGCGATTTCCCATCGTGCGTCTCCATATCAAACCATTGCTTGTCAATGGATGCTGTAAGCGAAGGATGCCAGATGCCAAACGAAGGGCGCAAGTTGATGGATGCCTCTACGTCATTATACGAATTCCCATTCACAGGCTTCATCAAGCCTATTGCTGGATTATCCTTATAAGTCTCCACTGTTGACATAATTGGATGTGAAGTATGACTGTAGGTCATGTCGAATGTCAACCATTTGTAAGCCAACTCGTAGTTGAGATTTCTGCTTATCTGAGATACCAGAAATGGATTTCCCGTTTCATACGTGTATCGGTTATCATACTGAATGCCACTGCGCAAATTATGATAGGAAGGACGATTAATGTCGGCTGCATAGTTCAGCTGCATCTGTACCTTGCCCACAGGCATCGATAAGCTGAGCGATGGGAACCAATTGCCATACGACTTGCTTTGCCCAGGCACATACTTGCCATATTCATAGTAATTGAAGTCGATGTACTCGTATCTCATACCTGCCTCCAAACTCAGATTACCGAAATCTCTTGAATAGGTCAAGAATGAAGATGTCATACTTTCTGTGATACGGCTGTCGTCATCCGATACCAAGTTAGTTGGCACCACTTGATACTTTGAGGTACGATGGGTATTGGAATATTCACCACCCAAAGACAAATTACCTCCTAATAATGGGTAAGAAAGCACCAGTTTGGAAGCGAGCAGATGATAGTCCTTGTTAGTCAAGCTATGAGCCGTTTGGCTTTGTGCATTCATCCCCACTTCCTGGTATTGCTCTTTGGTAACATCGTTCTGGTATTCCTTCGACCATAGCCAATCTGTATTGAAATCGATGCTGAGTTTACCAATCTTTCCTACATAGTAAATATTGCTTGAAAGATTATTCTTCTGCCAAAAGAAATCAGCATGACTATCAGAACTTTCAGACAAATCTCCGTCTTGCAATATCAAAGAACTCATATCGCCGTTCCATGTTTGTTTTGGATTTCTTAGAAAACCAAAGTTGGCACCTATAGAGTTGTTGGCATCCAACTGGTAGCTGGCATCCAAGCGAAAGTTCATGGCTTCGATAATACCTACTTGTCTTATCTCACTTTTCTGGTTCCAAGTCTTGTCAAGATAAGTCTTCTGCTGAAAGTCTTTATTGTCTGGCTGGTATTGTCTTGCTCCAAAGGCGTATGCGCCTAACTCTAATCCATTCTTGCGATAGTTCATATTCAGCCTGCCATATCCTCCAATGTTCTTTTTCTCATCGTACGATCCTTCTGTTGTAGCGTCAAATCCAAAGCCCTCGCCTTGTATCTTCTTCGTTGTGATACGGATGACCGCCTTGGTGCTGGCAGCGTAACGAGCACCAGGGTTAGTGATGACTTCCACCGACTTGATGTTGTCGGAATGCAAACGGTCCAGCTCGCTCTTGTCTCTCATCTGTCGTCCATTGATATAGATAACAGGTTCGCCACGACCGAATACCTTGATGCTGCCATTCTGGGCAGACACGTTAGGGATGCGGTCGAGCAGGTTCTCCATGGTTCCTGCCTTCTCAAGTACGGATCCGACAACGGTTGTCGTCATTCCGCCATTCTTCAGGATAGTCTTAGGCAGGGATGACTTCACGACTACTTCGCCGAGCATCTTGCTGTCTTCTTCCATCTTGATAATGCCCACATTCTCACCAGTGCAATCCTTGCAGATTGTCTTATAGCCTACGGATGTCACCTTGATGATTCCACCGTTGCAGGAAGAGTCGATGGCAAAGCTGCCATCCTCTCCACTCACTGCGCCCTTGACGAAAGCCGAGTCTGTTCTATTCAATAATACTACATTGGCAAACGCCAAAGGTTCTCCCTTGGTATTCATCACCTTGCCGGTGATATTCTGCGCCATCATCGGAGTCATAGCCGAGAGGCACAACGCTGTGGTAAAAATTACTTTTTCCTTCATATTGCTACAGTTTTGCTTGATTTTTTTATTTTTCTGCTGCAAAAGTATAGCTTTATAGGAAAAAGCCTTTGACACAAAAGTGTATTTCTCAAGAGTGCGGCTTAAGAATTACACTTTTGTGTATATCTTATTTTTTCCATCACCAAATCTGCGAGCACGATGGCGGATTCCTTCTCATCCCTCGGTGCATCCTTTGACTTCCATGCCACGATGAAGCGGATTCGGGCAGCAGTTACCTTGTAGCCTTTCAACTCCCATTTGCCTAGTTTCTCTTTCATCTTGATGGAGAGCTGGGCTATGTCTCTGCCTGTTGATGGGAGACAGAGGCAATGGTCGTGGTAGGTTAAGGGCATACCACTTCTCAGGCAAAGAATAGCGTCCTTGTGAGGCTTGGAGAAGCCCAGGTTTACATCCTTGTGTGAAAGCTGGAGCACTATTTCGTTGGGCTCATCGTAGGCTTGGGCATCATAGAGATGCTGGGCACTTTTCAGACTGTCGAAGAGATTGCCGTTGGTGTGGATGGTTAGTGTACGCTTGGCACGGGTCATACCCACATAGTATCGGCGCAGTATGTCATCGGTAGGATGTTCGGGATGGGTAATGAGCATCAGTACATGGTCGAACTCATGGCCTTTTGCCTTGTGGATGGTGCTGACCACGATGTCTGATTTCGAGATGTCACAGAAGTCTTCTACTGATGATTCGAACACGAACTCCCTCAGGTCGCTGTAGTACTTGGCACGATTGGTCTGCTCAAATATTTGGAGGCTGCGGCGCAGATATGGCAAAGCCTGGCTGGTGGCATACTTTTGGAATGTCTGCTGCTTGGTTGTTTCCCAAATATCATCAGGGATGATAGGGGATTTCGTCTCCTTGAGGCCTTGGTCTATCTTCTTCAAAAAGTATCTTACCTCTGCCAGATTCCAGAAGCGCAAGCCGTCCATTGATTGTACCAGCTTGGCCTTGATGCCATGACTGTGAAGAAGAGCCAGCATGATGACTGCCTCTTCATTGGTCTGCGTGAGGATACTGATGGTTTCGTTCTTCTTGCGGGAAGATGCATCGGCTTCTTTTGAAGCGTTACTTCCTAGTAATCGCGTAACATCTTCTAGGATAGGCTGATACATATAAACCTTTTTCTCCTGAATCTCGTATGGATGCTTCACGATTCTTACCTCTCCATCTTCTTGACTCATGGAGATGATAGGGGTAGATTTGATTCGCTGACGGATGTTGCGGGCAAAGTCGTTGGCTGCATCCACGATACGGCGAAGACTGCGGTAATTCTCTGTCATCTCGATGAAACGGCTGTGCTCTGTCTGGGTCAGTTCATAGAGATACCGCGAGTTGGAACCTCTAAACTCATAGATGTTCTGGTCATCATCGCCTACGGCAATCACCCTCATCTCTTCGTTGGCTTTCATCAGAGCAGAGACAAGGGCGTAGTCATCCTTGCTCATGTCTTGCGCCTCGTCGATAACGAGCACGGTCTTGCTGATGCGATTGGGCTCCACTTCTCCATTGTTGATCATTTCGGCGGCTTGCTTAACCACATCTCCAGCCTCATCCAGATTGCCAACCCTGCCCAGCAGGTCGAAGCAGTAAGAATGGAAGGTCTTAATTTCTACGAAATGGGCGGCATTGCCGATGAGTTGCATCAGTCGCTGCTTGAATTCGGTAGCGGCTGCACGCGAGAAAGTGAGCATCAGGAGTTGTTCGTGCTTTACATCTTCCAACAGCAGGAGAGAGGCAAGCTTATGTACGAGCACACGTGTCTTGCCGCTGCCAGGACCGGCAGCGACTACGATGCAGCGGGACGCGTGGTCGTCGATGATTTCCTTCTGTCGCTTGGAGAGCATTCCGAAGAGTTTCTTATACTTCGAAGGTGTTACGTTGCGCTCTATCTCAGTCTCCCGGTTGCCCTTGAAGTACTTTGAGATGAAGCAATGGTAGTCCATCTGGAAGTAATCCTGCACATATTGCAGGGCGGCATCGTAATCCCTTACCATCAGGTTGGCATATTCGCCCACGATGTGAATCTGCTGAATCTTCTGCTTGTAGAATTCATTGAGCATGCGGTAATCCTCCTGCTTATAGTGGAGGCGAGGTTCCTTGATGCGTTTAATTGCCATTGCATTGTAAAGCACCAGGAATCCTCCTTCCAGCTTCATGGCTCCTATCTTGGAGAGATAGAGCAAGGCTTCCTCCACGTCTTCCAACTGCAGGGAAGAGAAGTCGGAGAAGAGTGACTGGTTGCTGGATTTCAGATCGTTCAGAAGTTCGACTACCGAGAATTGAAGAGGCTTCTCTTTTGAATCTACAGAAGAGCTATTGTTGCTCTCTTCTGTTATAGTTTTACTGTTTTCTTCAGCCAGGCTGTATAGTCTTTCGATGATGAATCGGCAAACCTCAATTCGTCTTTCGAATCGCTTGATGATGGTCTCTATATCCTTGTCTCTTGTTACGATGAGATTGCGACCACCATCTTCCTTCTTGTACGCATATCCCTTCACTGCCAGGAAGTATAGCAGTGTGCGGATTTTCTTTTCTGTAGAAGTGTTGATGCCGTCGTGTACGGCATTATCATTGAGTTGTTTGTATGTGATATGCAGCGATTCATCCGGGATATGTTCCAGAATGTATCTTTCCAGTTTGGCGAAGTTCTCCAGCATCTGCTGAGGCTTGCGCTGCTTGTCGCTGATGTCTTGCAGATAGGCAGAGATGTCACGGGTATCGGCAAGGATGCCTTCCTGTCGCATTCGGTCAACGGAGGAGATGACGTCTCGCTTGCTGAGTCCTAGGATGTCGGCGAGGTAATCGATGCGGGATTCAGCCTCGCTATCCTGTGCCTTGGCTATATGCTTCTGGGTGATGAGCGACTTGATGATGCGGATGGCATTCTGCATCTCATCTTCCGAGAACAGGGGTGATTCGGTGAGGCGCAGTCTTGCCTCGTCCATGTTCTTGACAGTGATACCTGTGGCATAGACGTGCGGAATGTTGTTGCCACGTTCTATGTATCCGCTCTGTTCTAGAGCAGAAAGGGCGGTGCGGACACGGGTTTCTATGTCGGATACCGAGTCATCCCAACCGGCTTGGCGGGCTATCTCCAGTGCCGAACAACTTACATGTGGGCGCTGCTTGGTAAAATCCTTAATGGCTTTCCATACCTGTTGTATCTCGCTGATGCTCAGTTTGGTTTGGTTGAGCAGGATGAAGTGCTTGTCCAAGTCCTCGTCGCTATAGAGTACATAGCATTTGGCATTGAGGTGTGGATCTCTTCCTGCACGTCCTGCCTCCTGTACATAGTTCTCCAAAGAGTCAGAGATGTCGTAGTGGATAACCAGACCCACATCGCTTTTATCTACACCCATACCGAAGGCGGAGGTGGCAACGATGATTCTAACCTTATCGCTCATGAAGGCATCCTGATTGTGTATCTTCTCATCGGCATCCATCTTGCCATTATAGGGCAGGGCGGATATGCCGTCACGTGTCAGTTTTTGGGCGAGTTCCCGGGTTCGCTTGGTGCGGGATACGTAGATGATGGTAGGGCAATCTGCCTGTTCCACCAGCGAGCGCAGTAGATTGTATTTGTTGCCGTCACTATCTACGTGGATAACGGAATAGTGCAGGTTGGTACGTGAGGCTGATGAGGCGAAGAGCTGGAGGTCGGTACCCAGCCAATGCTTGAAATAGTCGCAGATGTCCTGCACCACCTTCTGTTTTGCAGTGGCGGTGAAGCAAGATACGGGTATCAGGGTTTGACCATGATTGCGGGCCATAGCATCTTTGCCAAACTTACGTTCCTGATATTCCTTGATAAACTTGCCGATGTATAGGTAATCCACACGGAAGTCTTGTCCCCATGCAGAGAAGCAGTGAGCTTCATCAATGACGAATCTCACCACATGCCGTGCCATCAGAATGCGCTCGATGGTTTTGGAGCGCAACATCTCTGGTGCTATATATAATAAGGTGGCATCTCCGCTCTGTACTCGTTCGATGGCTAGGGAGCGGGAGATAGGGTCGAGGAGACCATTGATGGTTACGGCATCGGTGAAACCACGGTCTGCGAGGTTATCTACCTGGTCTTTCATCAATGATTGCAGAGGCGAGATAACCACGGTGAGTCCATGTATGGTTCTGCCATCCATCAGGGCTGGCAACTGGAAGGTGAGCGACTTGCCGCCACCCGTAGGAAATATAGCCAATAATGACTTGCAATCCACTGCTGCCTGCGATGCCTGTTCCTGCAGCGGTTCGCCGTCATAGGTACGGAAGGCATCATAGCCGAAGAGTTGTTTCAGGTTGTGATGAATGTCGAGCATGCGGTTGCAATACTCGCAGCCATCGGTGCATTGGGTATGGCAGAGCATATAGATGATATGTTCTACTTCGGGATAATGGAAGAGTACCCAACCTGGGGTAACAGATTGGTAATCGTCTGTGCCTATGAGGGCCAAGGCGTATGCCAAGCCGCAAGGCGACTGGGCTGCAAGAGCCGGAATGTCGGCATGGGCGCAAATATGATTCTTATATTCAGAAAGAATGAATTCTGAAACGTCTCTGATTGCATCATCCTTTTCGATGGCTCCCACATACATCAGAAATCCTCTGAATTCCTCTTCATGTTGGAGCAGCAAGGTGAAGATTTTCCTCTTCCTTTCTGATAATTGATTCCATGCAGCGATTTCATCCATCAGCAGCTCCTTGGCTTTCTCGCAGTCGTTGACAGGATTGTTCATCTGCTCGCTCATCAGTTTGTCGTCCTTTACCAGATGATGGTAAGGGCGCTTGGGAAAGAGGAGTGGGGAGAGATAGAGGGTATCTATCAGTATGCCGTTGAGTTGGAGATAGCGGGCATCGTGATGAATGAGGTTATGACCGCAGATATAGTCAACCTTTCCTTCTTGCAGGAACTTGTTCAGTGCCGTCTGCGATGCTTGGTGAAAGGTGGCTCCGTCATAACGCAATGCTCCGATGTCGTGTATTTTATGGTCTTTCAGTCCCACTTCGGTATCTACGAAGGCAATGTTCCTGCTTCTGGCATCTTTCTTCTTGATGTCAGAACTTACGGTGAGATTGTTTTTCCTTTCAAAGAGGCGACTGAATATTGACATAATAAACTTTTCTTTTTTGCTTTTTAGATGTATCAGAAAGCTGTCTTATCTATGCATAGACCATACCTTCCTCTATGATGTCGCAGACAGATATTTTTATCTTATGCTTTTTCGATTATCCAATTTTCGATATTCCCAGTTTTACTGTCGAAGTTGATGCCGACCTTGGTCATTGGCTTGCCGCTTAGCGCAAATCGTTTGTGATAGTTCTTCAGGTTGATTTGCTGCATTGCAGACTTCGCACTCCTGTCCAACTTAATCTCCAACAGGAAAAGGTCTGTATGGGTGAGCAATACGATGTCAACTCTGCCGTTGGGTGTATGAACTTCAACGTCCACCTGATAGTCTGTAAGCAGAGAGAATATGATGAAGAGCATCTGCTGGTAATGTCCCTCATAATGAGCGTTGTTGCAGTAAGGAACAGTTCCCAGGAATGTTTGGAGTAAGGTTAATGCCTCCTCCATATTCTGCTTATCCAATGCCTGTGCGATACGACGGGCTGTATTGGTTGTTGCAAGCGTATTCTGTGTGACGTATGATGGAATCAGTGCCTTGGTCAGTCCCATTTTCACCTCCTTGTTAGGAACATCAAGAACGTAATAGTTGTAGTCTTCATGATATTCCTTGATGGTGATATATCCACTTTGGTAAAGCAGCGGCATGATGGTTGGCATATTCTCCGTAGGAGCATCAAACTCACTGGCATCAGCCTCCACTCGTGTGATGATGTCTGTAGGAACTACTTGATATTTGCGCATCATATTGATGAGATAAGTTGGAGTGCCGGAAGTAAACCAATAGGATCCGAACTTGTTTTCTGCAAAGCAATTCAGCAGGCTATATGGATTGAAGATATCGGGTGAGAATCTTGTAAAATGATAGCCGTCATAATTCTCTTTTAACTTGTCGATGACTTGTTCTTTCGTTATGTTTCTTCTTCGGGCAAGTTCGTCAATATCTTCCGACATCTGCATCAGAAGTTCTTCTTTGGTGATGCCACAGATACCAGCATAATCATCATTCATGGATATGTTGGTGATGTTGTTCAGTTCGCTGAAGATGCTGACTTGCGAGAACCTGGTGATGCCCGTCAGGAAGACAAAGCGCAGTTTAGCTTCGCTGTATTTCAAAGGACTGAAGAAGTTGCGCATGATATTGCGTAAGGTATCCAATTGTTCTTTCTCGTGAGCCACATCCAGCATGGGTGCATCATATTCATCAATAAGTACGACTACCTGTTTTCCGGATTTCTCGTATGCAGTATTGATCAGTTCTGTCAATCGGTTATTGGCATCAATTTGTGGCTGTGTGATACCCCATATCTTCTCTTCTGTTTCCAGAATGAATGCGAGATATCTCTCCAGCTGTTCTTTATTCATGTGTTTGCCTCCGCTCAAATCAAAGTGGAGCACAGGATATTCAGTCCACTCCTTTTCCAGCTTTTCGATGGCAAGACCATTGAATAAGTCTTTCTTGCCTTCAAAGTAACTCTGGAGGGTGGTGAGAAACAGGGATTTTCCAAAGCGGCGTGGACGTCCCAAGAAGAAATAGGTACCGCTGGTGTGAGTCAGGCGGTAAACGTATTCCGTCTTGTCGATAT
This sequence comes from Segatella copri, assembly GCA_021622245.1. Classification (GTDB taxonomy): domain Bacteria; phylum Bacteroidota; class Bacteroidia; order Bacteroidales; family Bacteroidaceae; genus Prevotella; species Prevotella copri_J. Next base: position 17,610 of record JAJVTK010000019.1, read on the forward strand.
AGAGCTTGTTTTCCTTGCGGATTCGCTCGAAAGTCTGTATGCCTAATGGATATAACTTAAGTGCCATAATCTTCGATGTTTATATTTCCACCGCAAATATACAATTAATATTTGATATATGCAAATAATCAAGCGCTTTTATGTTCTTTAACAATTTTTCGTGCAGTATTCATGCTGGTTTCATATCTATATATAGATAAATTGTGCAAAATAATATACTCATGGATTCAAATATACAAACTTTAGTATTTAAAGCAAAACAAGGAGATAATAGTGCTTTCAGCACATTGTATCAGATATATTATCCTAAAATGAAAGGTATATGTATCAATATTCTTAAAGAGGACAAGGATGTCATTGATGACCTTGTCCAAGATGCATTTATACTAGCGCTTGTATCTTTGAAAGATTTGAAGAATCCTAACAGATTCGGTCAATGGCTTACAAGTATAACTTCTAATCTTGCATTAAAATACAAAGAAAAGGGTAATACATTTAGATATATTTCTTTATCAGACATAGATGAAAGTGTTATTGACAGCTGTGATGATTGTAGAAATACAGTATCTTCTATCCAATACGAGGATATTATGGCTGAAATTGATAAATTACCAGTTGGATACAAAAAGGTATTCAAGCTTTCTGTGCTAGATGGTTTGTCTCATCAGGAAATTGCAAAGTTGCTTGATATAGCTCCACACAGTTCTTCTTCGCAATTAGCGAGAGCTAAGGCTTTGTTGAGAAACAAATTGAGCCAGAGAACAATACTAATTATGGTATTGGTTCTCATAATTATTCCTGTATATAAGCAACTTATAACCCAAAAACAGCTTATTTCAGAAAATGATACCAATATAACACGCAGACGTAAAATAAAAGGTCAAGTTAGTCCAGCATTAAAGAACGATGTTGACTCTACAAACTGTACCCCAAAGCAGAATCCATGTACTCATTATCACAAGATACTAACCGTAGAGACTATAGCAGCAATGCGTGATGACACAACGGAAATAAAACATAATATAATTGCAAATATAACAGATACATTGCAAGATGAAAAGCAGTTTGCTGTAAATAGAACTGATAGTATCTTGGTAAAAGATACTATCATCGCCCCTAATCTCTATAAGGAATCATGGACTACAGAAAATCTTGAGGTTCACAAAAGGAATAAGTGGCAATTACTGGCTGCAGGTTCTTTGGGTACGACTCTTGTACAGAGTGTATGTAAGTTTATGAAAAGTAACGATATTACTAGTGATTTGCCTTCTGGTCCGGACCAGCCAACAGACCCAACCAACCCTTCTGGGAAGTATTTCACGACATGGGAAGACTATGCAAAAGAGCTACATCGTATATCCCAGGCAGACCCTACTACAGAAAATGTAGCCATGGCAGATATTGCAGACCACAATAGTGGAGAAATAGTAGAAGTAGAACATCATGACAAGCCAATAACATTGAGCATTGCTGCAAATAAAAACATAGGTAAAAGATGGAGTTTAGAGACAGGACTTCAATATTCTTATCTGAAATCATATCTCATTCTTGGTACTGGCAGCTATCGTGTTGATAAGGAACAAAAGCTCCACTATCTTGGTGTTCCTTTCAAACTGTCTTATCAATTTATGAAGTTCAAGAGATTGTCAACTTATGGTTCTGTAGGCACAGGTATTCTGATTCCTATATATGGAAAAACTGATGCAGATTATATCGTTGGAGATAAGTCTGCATACAGAACAGATTGGAAACTGACGCTCCCGATACAGTGGTCTGTAAATACAAATATCGGAATTCAATATCAGTTTGCACCAAATCTGAATCTGTTTATAGAACCAACCATGAATTGGTACATTCCGAATGGTAGCTGTATTAAGAATGCTTGGACAGAACGTCCATTCACATTTACCGTTCCGTTTGGAATAAGGTTCTCTTGGTAAAAAGTCTCTTTTCGCATGCAGTCTTTTTGGCAAATTTGTATCTATATGATAAAAGGTCAAAACATTATATAGATATGCAGAAAAGACATACAGATAGAAAGATGTACTTCCATGACTTGGAAATTACCTCTAAAGAGTTTTACGTCAGCTACTTATCAACTTTCAAAAAGTTGACTTCGAAAAGTAGAGTATTAGAGGTGGGTTGTGGCGAAGGAGGCAATTTAGTCCCCTTTGCCCAACTTGGCTGTAGAGTTACAGGAATAGACATAGCAGAATGCAGAATAATAGATGCGAAAGCATACTTTTCGGAAATCTGCGAAAATGCCACATTCGTGTGTTGCGACTTTATGAAATACCATGCGCCAATCAATGAAGAGGAAAAGTTTGACGTGATACTATTACATGATGTAATAGAACATGTTCCAGCGAAAGGAAAATTTCTGTTACACCTCAAAAGTTTTCTAAAGTCAACAGGCGTTCTCTTTGTCGGATTCCCTGCATGGCAGATGCCGTTTGGTGGACATCAACAGATTTGCCGAAGCAAACTCTGTTCGCACTTTCCATTCATACATTTGCTACCAAACTCTATGTATAATTCATTATTGAAACTATGCAAAGAGGAAGAGGGTACTATAAGCGAGCTGATGAGCATAAAAGAGTGCAGGACAAGTATAGAGTTATTTGAAAAATTGATAAAAAGATGTGAATTCTCTGTTGTTGACAAGAAGTTTTGGTTTATCAATCCTCATTATAAGCAGAAGTTCCAGCTTACTCCATCGCTGTTGCCTCGTTTTGTTTGGAAAATTAAGTATGCAAGAAATTTCTTCACTACTTCTTGTTGGTACATATTGAATTTGAGCAATACGTAAAAGTAATACTCTCTTGTAGAGTGATAGAATATAAAAAAGTAAAAAGAGAAATCTCATGCAAGTTTTGAAAACGAGTTGCGTTTATTAATTAGTTATAACCCTTTAATATAAAGAAGCGTATGAAAATTAGAATGATTCTTATGGCATTAGCAGCTTTGCTCTGTTTGACAAGTTGTAGCGATAATGATTCTGGAATTCAGCTCACTGAAGACGAAGTAACCGGTGATATAATTACTGGTAAGCAGATTGTTATTAACACTCTTACAACCTATACCGATAGTGGCAGCAAGGTGAATGTTAATGGAGCTAAAGGTAAAGTATCAGCAACTTCTTCTGATGATAGTGTTGCCAAGGTTTCGTGTTCTTCAAATGAGTCTGAGAAGGAGATATACGTAAGTGGCGTTTCTGAGGGAAATGCTACTATAACCGTAACCGACTCAGACGGAAACTCTGCTATCTTAAAGGTAGAAGTAAAAAATTGGACTGCCCGTTGGAAGATATATAGAACGATGTATGTGGTAAATAGAAAATGTTTAGTTGAAGGCGTTTCTTCCGAGGATTCCGCAGCTATCGCAGCCGATGCCATAGAGAACGACAAGTTCTATAAATATTATACTTTCCGTACTCCTACTAATAATCCTTTTGGTGTTATAACCAAAAGACTTACCATAACTGACAGTGAAGGAAATACTCGTATGGAGGGAGTTCTTAACATCCAACAAAATGCTGATAATACAGAAGTTTGGTATTTGTTGCCTTTCAAAGATTATAGAGCAGTTGTCTTGGCTACATTCTATAGTGACGGTGAGAGTATCTTTAAAGATGTGACAGATAATTATAAGAAGACTTATCCTCACATTAAAAAGGTCGAGCTACAAGCCATTTGTGCAATAGAGGAATTGGAGCCGGACAAATAAGTAAGAGTGTTTCTTGTAATATTTTTGTGGATAAATCCCGAGGAAAGATTTCTAAAGAAACGTTTCCTCGGGATTGTTGTATTAATACAATCCCAAGAGGCTCGTGAGGATATCTTCAAGGCTGATTAATATGCACCTAAAACCTTCCAGTCGTCTATGAGTTTGAACAGTCGGGGCATGGCTGGCTTGTAGCTGTCGGGATAGGTGAGGGAATAGACGAAGAGTATTCTGCCACTCTTGATGAATTTATCATAATGACTGTAGCCATCTATTCTTACTCCGTTTTCAAAGACAGGACCGGAGAGGATGAATGCCTTATTCGATGCCTGCATCGTCCGCTCCGAATGAAGCTTCTGGGCTAGAGAATCGGCACAAGCCTGAAGGGTGTTGCTATAGTTGGGGGTAACGTAACTCTCCAGGATGATGTTGGCATGATTAGTGAATGAGAAGCGGGCATAGCCTTGGTATCCCAATATCGAAGTATCCTCCTGCTGAAAGAAGCAAGGATATTTGACAACGTAGCCGAAGTCCGGATCATTGTATTCCTTCATGGGCGCCATCTCTACCTTGGTTTTGAAATCCGCCATCGGTGTTTGCTGCTCTTTCGTAACCTCATGGTGATAGTTGATGATGAAGTTTATCATCATCAGCAAGACAACTGCTATCAAAAAAATCTTCTTCATATCTTTGCTCCTTTTGTATTATAGCTGCAAAGGTATGAAGAAGATGGGAAACAGCCAAATAATAAGTATGACATTTGGCTGACATTTCTGAACTTATCTGATTATCAGTCGATAAGACTTGCCTCTTTCCGATTCAATCATGAGGTTGCTATTTTGCTCAATCACCGGTTTGATACGGCGAATCAAGGTATAGAGCGTTTCGCTGGCATCCGGTTTCTTGGGCCAAAGAGCATCACAAATCTCCTGTTTGGAGAGTTGATGATGCGTATTGTTGAAGAAGAGTTGCATCAGCTGGTGCTGCATCGGAGTAAACTTGATGGCTTGTCCGCTTTCCTGATTGTAGAAGGAATCCTCGTCTTGAGAATAGCACATGGTGCCGAACATATCGGCCTCATGATTCCAGGGTTGTTTTCTGCGATGATAGTATAGCGATGCAATTGCCCAAATCATAGCCATGAGGGTAAGCGTCAAAGATGTCCGCTGGTTGCTCATACTCAAAACATCTGCCATCGAACAGTTAGCATAACTTTGGATAGAATGCTCGTTGAGGAGCATCTGTTTGCTGCTGAGCAGGTTGGCGCTATTTAGCAACTGGGAATTGTTCTTGCCTCTTCTTCTGTCTTCCATCACATAGCAGAGATTACTGGTCGATTTCAGCAGGTCGATGCTGAGATGTGAGCGGTAGCTCTGGATGGTATCAGGCGTAATCCATTGATATTTATTTTCCTGAAGAGTCAGAGCCAAAGCTTTGTTCATATCTTGTACAATGGCATACTGTGCCTTGCGGTAGTTGCTTACGCTGGAGAATGCCGCAGATATCACAAGGATGGCAAAGATGAGGATGGAATGATATGCTTTCAGTTTCATATTATCTATTCTGTTTAAATGATATACTGTTTAAAGATTCAAATGCAAAAGTACAGAAATTCTATGAAAGATGGTATAAAACTAGATATAATATTCGTTAATTGATAAATGTCAGACTCATGTCAGCCATATTTTTCGCTTCGGTCTTCTCTTTTTGATACCTTTGCAACAGAAAACAAATTTTAGAAAAGTATATGATGACAATGAAGAAAAGTAAATTGTTAACAGCTATGGTGATGCTGTGGGCATTGATCTCTTGTGTAGAAATACGTGCCCAGGAGATCCAGAAGGTATCGAATGATTCTATAGCCTTGCAAGAAGTTGTTGTGAAGGCGGCACGAGTAGTCAACAAGGAAGATGGCAAGTTGATATTTCCAAGCGATATTCAGAAGCAGCGTTCTTTTTCTGGCTTTTCGCTTTTAGGAAAGTTGGCTTTGCCTCATATCAGGGTTGATGAGGCTGGCCGTTCCATTTCTGCTACCGATAATAAAGGAGAAGTGCAGATTCGTATCAATGGCATTCTCGCCAATATGCATGACGTGCAGATGCTGGATGTAGCTTCTATTATGAGTGTAGATTATATTGATAGTCCTGGCGTAAGATATGGAAAGAATATTGCATACGTGATAGATATTCATACCCGCAGGAATTCATCGGGTGGCAGTTTGGGCTTCAACCTGACTAATGCGCTAACTACCAAGCTCGGTTCGAACGATGTCTATGCATCTGTCAATAGGGGCAAGAGCCAATTGAATATTTTATATGAGCAGACTTATGTGGATAATAAGGCATCCGAATATAATGAGAATGCTCAATATCTTCTACATGATGGTTCTGAGTATCAGATATCTCGAAAAATCATGAATGTGGCAACTCGAAATTATGATAATATATTGCAGTTGAAGTATAATCTGGCTGATTCTGCATTATATGTATTCCAGACAACGCTTACCACGGATTTCAGCAATCAGCCTTATACTTCGAATGAGATGTGGTTTTCTGAATCTGGAAAGCCTGCGTATCCTGTTTACAGAACCAGCAAGGGTAGGGATTTTACTCCTGCTCTCGATTTGTATTTCTATCATCAGTTGGGCAAGCATCAGTCTTTGTCGGCAGATGTTTTGGGCACTTATATCCACACCAAAGGAGCCTATTATGAAGGTGAGGGCGAACCCTATCAATATCAGGTAGATGGAAAGACCTATTCGCTCATAGCCGAGGCTATCTATGAAAACCGGTTGAAACCCTTTACTTTTTCTGCAGGAACCAACTTGAACTGGAAATATATGGATAATCAGTATTTGGGTGATGTGGTTAGCGAGAATGGTATCCGTTCATTGGGTATTTATGGCTTTGCACAAATCAAGGGAAGTTTGGGACAATTCAAGGAAGGAACATCCCGTTTAACTTATGTGGCTGGCTTCGGGTTGAGTAATCAGACTTATCGACAGGGAGATGAGGATTTTAGTTTTTGGCTTTGTCGTCCGAAACTCACATTGGCTTATTCCTTGACATCTTCGTTTCAGATCCGCTTGGGAAGTGAATTATCACAGCATATTTCGCAGATAGCTATGATTTCGGATACCCGTATTCGAAAGAACAGTATGGAATGGACTGTGGGTAATCCTTCGCTTAAGCCTAACAGTAGATATGAGAACTGGGTTGCGTTCTCTTTCAGTAACCCAAGGATAAATACTGATTTTACCTTGAATTATCGCATCAATCGTCATTGTAATTTGGCGAAATACACCCGCACGGAAAATGATCAGTTTCTTTATTCCCAGGCGAATCAGCCCCATTGTAATATGTTGTATCTTACGAATGATACCCGGTTTGACATTATCCCCGACCACCTTATATTATCTGTGAACGCAGGTATTAACCGTTTTTTCAATAAGGGCGATGAGTACAGTCATTGTTATACCGCTTATAATTATGGTGGAACATTACAGGGATATTGGGGAAAATGGACTGTGATACTGTATGCTGATAACGGTTGGAACTTTATGGAGGGAGAGCACATCGGGCATAATCCTCCTTCATTGGCAGCCTCAGCCAGTTATCATATAGGTGATTTCGATTTTACGCTCTATATGCATAATCCGTTTATGGCTCATCCGAAATCCTATTCAGCAGAAATCGTCAACGCATTACTCCGTAAGCAGGTTTGTGGTTATGACAATTCGGGAGGTAATTTGTTCCGTATCGGTGTTGCCTGGAATATCAATCGGGGAAAGGACTACCGTAAGATACAGCGGAATATCAACAATGAGGAGCGCGAAACGGGTATCTTGAAATAGGTGGCTTTGCTTTCTATATGGGTTGCATGGGCAACAGCCGGAATTTATTTCTTCCCTTTATTGATGATATAAATTCCGGCAGTAGCCAATGCGCCTGCTATCAGATACTTCCAGTAGAAGGTTTCGCCAAGACAGAGACAGGAGGTGATGGCTCCTACTACGGGGATGAGCGAATTGTATATCGCTACCTTTCCTACGGGATTGCAGCTCAATAATTTGTTGTAGAGAGCGAAACTGATGGTTGAGATGGCAATGAGCAGCAGAAGGATCGTGATGCCCCAGAGGCTGATGACTGGCAGATAGCCACCCATTAACAATGCAGGAATCACCAGCAAGGCTCCACCGATGCTTAGCGAATAACCGGTTCCTACGAAAACATCCACCCTCTTGCTCAATCCTCTGGTCAGCAGGGAAGCACTGGCTCCACACAGGGCATTGAGGATAATCATACCATCGCCCAGGAATGTGAAACTTCCGCTTTCCTTTCCGCCAAGGTTCAAGGCAAGGATGCCCAGGAAGCCGATGATGCAGCCTAATGCCTTTCGCCACGTCATCCTGTCGCTCTTGAAGAAGATGCAGGCAAGGATAACCACTGTGAAGACGCTCATAGAATTGAGTATTGCCGAACGTGCTCCAGCATTATGCGAGAGTCCGAAATAGAAGAAGGCATAATGAAGGGTGGTGTTGAGGAGTGCATAGAGGAGAAGGAACCAGACATTCTCTTGAACAGCTTTCTTCTTGAATCCGAATTTACGGTGCGAGCTTCTGGCGATGGCAAGGATGATGATGCCGGAGATGAAGAAGCGGATGCCGGCAAAAAGCATCTTGCTTCCGGTCATGTCTGCTGTAATCTGATATTCCTCCATTCCCATTTTTATCAATGGGTAAGCCCATCCCCACGAGATAGCAGCCGTAAGGGCGAACAGGCTTACCCATACCGGGCGCTGAAATATACTGAGTGTATTTGTTTCTTTCTTTTCCATTTATAACTTAATTGATATTCCCTTGCTTCTGTGTTTGCTAAATGGCAATCTACAAGTCCCCCAGATGTCTTTCTATCGGAATTCCTCGGTTCTTGTCCTTGTCATCCTTGTTGATGTCTATCCAGTTGCGCAGGGTATCCATGGCGATGCGGGTGGCATGGCGGAGATGATCGCCATCCTTTAGTCTGCCCACGATGATGCTGGAGAAGATGTCACCGGTGCCCGGGAACTGAACTGGGATTTCTTCGTAGGGCAGGAGGAAATACTCTTCTGTAAGATGATTGAAACCTACCACGGCATGCTGACCCTCTACGATGCACGAGGTGATGAGCACGGAGTGGGAACCGATGGCTCTCAGTTTATCTATCAGTTCATAGGCTTCCTTCTCCGAGATTCCCTCTTCCTTGTATTCCGAATCCGTCAGCAGGCAAGCCTCGGTATAGTTGGGAAAACAGAGATGCGATACGCTCAGCATCTCCTTCATGCATCTCACGGTACTCTCACTGGCTCCACCATAGAGCTTGCCGTAATCGCCCATCACGGGATCCACATAGATGTCGGTGCCCAGCGCAGCCTGTTCTCTGCAATAACGTGCCACCAGCTTAGCCTGACGCTCCGAAACCATGAAACCCGTGGTGATGGCATCGAAGTGAATGCCCAGTTCGTTCCACTTCTGCAAGGCTTCCTCGATATACGAAGTGCATTCCAGAATGGCGTACTTGCCGTATGGGAAGGTGTTGCTGATGAGCATGGTTGGCAGATTGAACACGTCGAGTCCCATATAAGAGAGGATAGGCATCTGAACTGCGGCAGATACCTTTCCGTAGCCACACATGTCGCTGATAATAAGGATATTACTTTTCGCTTTCATTCTTTCTTTTTTCTACTTGCTTTTCTTTCTTATCCTGATTATCTCTTAATAGCTGGCTGTACACTTGATGCCCAATGCCTCTACACGGTCCTTGATGGCATCGAGTACTTCCTTTGGTGCCTTTTCCAGCAACTTGTCTGGTGTTTCACGGGCGATGGTATAAACCATTACCTGCTGAGGCTGGATATCTTTCACTGCCTCCAGCCAAGGAGCTACGAAATGCTCGCTGGTATTGTCCAAACCGTCACCTCTCAGGAACATGGTCTGGATGATGACGTGCCCCTTGAACATTTTCAGATATTTGATCACATCCTTCACGTCGTAGTTAGGCTGCTGAGGGCGGTCCAGCTTCTTGATGTAATCCATATCCACGGTATCCAGTTTCAGGATGTTGTTATCCACGAGCATCAGCGCCTCTCTCACTTCCTCCTTATATATATAGGTGGCGTTGCTGAGTACGGATACTTGTGCTTCAGGGAAATATTTCTTGCAGAGTTCCATCGTATCTTCCACGATTCCCTTAAAGTCTGGGTGTCCCGTAGGTTCACCGTTTCCTGCGAAGGTAATGTCGTCCAAAGGCTGGTTGTTGTCGTGGCGCTCTTTCAGAACTTTCTCCAATCCTTCTCTTACCTCCTCGCGGGTAGGGCGCTTCTTCTTAGGACGGAAGTCGGCGTTGAATCCGCATTCGCAATAAACGCAGTCGAATGAGCAGACCTTGCCATCAGATGGCATGAGGTTGATGCCCAATGAAACACCCAGACGGCGAGAGTTTACCGGACCGAATATCGGTGATGGATAAATAATCGTTGACATAATCTTATTCTCCTTTATCTAATCTATTCTTTATTTTATCTTGGTAATACCTATTTTTATACCAATCTTATTTACTTGTTCGTAATTTGGTGGGCAAAAGTACTAAAAAATGTTGGAATGAACAAATAAATCAACTGAAAATCGATTTATCCTTACCATTTGTCTTCTATCTCCGATAGATTGTGTACTTTTGCATTCAAATCCGGGGAGAATCTTGGTGATTTCGATTCGGATTTAAAGGAAAAAACAAAAAAGTTGATGTTTTGCTTAGTTTTTCGCTTGACTCAACTGTATAGATAGTATATGAACAGGAAAAAGGACATAGAACAGTTATTCCGTCAGCATTACGCGAAGATGTACAATCTGGCCAGATGCATTCTTTCGGATGATGACGAGAGCAAGGATGTGGTGAGTGAAGTATTCGCCCAGATTCTTGCCGATGATGTGGTTCTGGTGCCTGGGAGTGAGGAAGGTTATCTGATGCGGAGCGTACGCAACCGCTGTCTCAACCTGATAGCTCATAAGAGCGTGAAGGAAAGGGTGGCGAAGCTGCTGCTGGATGATTCCGACGTGATTCTCTCTGAAGAGACCGACGAGCGACTCGACCGGCTGATGCTTCTCATCGAAGACCTGGAACCACCTATCCGGCAACTTATTTTCCGTCTGCGCTATCTTCAGGAGAAATCTTATCAGGAGGTGGCTGATGAAGTGGGAGTGAGCAAGGTGACGGTATTCAACCATCTCTCGAAGGCGATGGACTGGATTAAGAAACAATTTAAATGAGCAAGACAATGACAAACATGAGTAAAGAAGAAAAGCGGATGATGCTCTTTGACATGCAGGAGCATCCCGAGAAATATACCGACGAGCAGGTGGAGCACCTGCTTGCCGATGAGGAAGTGAAGGAGTTCTTCCATGAACTGGCGATGGCGAGAATGGCTGGCAAGAAAGCCAATCCGAAGGAGGTGGATGTGGATGGGGCTTGGAAGGAGTTTGTTCAGGCACATCACGAGGGTAAGTTGGCGATAGATGCCGGCAAATCCAAGAGCGTTTATCGCAACCGGATGAAGATTGCTGCATCCATCGTCGGCATCATCTTCCTTTCGGGTGTAGCCTTGGCTGCGATTCACAATGGCTGGTTGGGGTTCTCGGCTTCTGATCAGACTGCGGATAACAAGGCTGCGACAGAACAGTTGGCAACAACCCAGGCGCTTGCGAATGACAGTCTTCGTGTAGCAACAGCAGAGAACAAGGATTCTCTTGATATGAAACCCGAGGTGTTTGATGATGCTGAATTGGGAACCATCCTGGCTCAGCTATCCGGTTTCTATCATGTCAAAGTGGAGTATGTGGATGCTGGTGCCCAGCACATCCGTCTCTTCTTCAACTGGAACAAGACGAAGACTTTGGAGCAGAACCTGGAGATTTTGAATGCTTTCGACCGCATACAGATAGAGTATATTGACGGTACATTGTTGGTGAAATAAGATAGGAGGATATATTTATGAGAGATTTTTGGAAACCAATGCCCGTTAGCGGCAAGCTTATCAGAGAACTTCTTCTTCTCTTCCTGCTGCTTTGGGTTCAGCAGTCTTATGCCCAGCGCATCACCCGACAATATAATAATGTGTCGTTCTCTGCGGCGTTGAAGGATTTGAATGCCCGCCAGCATAAGTACACCATCAACTTCGTGTATGATGAACTGGAGGATTTCAGGGTGACCAAGAGCATCAGAAATCAGAGTGTTCCCGATGCCATCATGCAACTGATAGGATTCTATCCCATCAAGATGACGCAGGTGGAGGATAATATCATGGTAGAGTGTACGCAGAAGACAACACTTCGTTATAAGGGACGTATTGTAGATGAGAGTGGCAATGCTGCCGAATATGCAAATATAACCTTGTTGTCGCCCATTGATTCCACAATCGTAGGACATGGTGTGAGTAATGAGAATGGAAGTTTTGTCATTCCTTGTAATTCCCGGAAGGTGTTAGCCCACATCACATACGTTGGTTATAAGACAATCAGCCGTATATACAGCAATCCGGAAATGGGAATCATCAAATTGCAGCCTGAAACGATGATAATCAAGGGAGTTGTAGTGAAGGGTGAAAGACCTCAGTATAAAATGTCGCCTGGAGGAGTGGAGGTTGCCGTAGAGCATACCTTGCTTTCTAAGATGGCAAACACTTTTGATGTCCTGAACCTGTTGCCACGTGTCTCTGTTGATGGACAAAAGATATCCGTGTTTGGAAAAGGCACACCGATTGTCTATATCAACAACAAGCGAGTGAATGACAATAATGAGATTGTAAACATCACTCCCGACAATATCAAGTCGATTTCCGTGATTACAAGTCCAGGTTCAGAATATGATGCCGAGGTGGAGTCGGTAATTCGTATCCGTACCAAAGAGCGCCGTGCCAATGGGTTCAGTTTACGCGCGGATGCTTTGGGTAAATACAACAAATGGATATCTGATTACGAGCTTATCAACGCCCGGTATCAGACCAGGAAATTCGAGATAGCCAATAGCTTATGGACGAGGGACTATCATGTTGGTGAGGATAATCATCTGAACACCGATATCAATTTGCCCGACAAACATTATCACAACGACCAGCATTTTAATTTGGATACCAACAACCGCTTCTTGTCGGAATATCTCTCAGCCGACTATTCGCTCAACGACAGCAATTCCATTGGCGGCTCTTATCGCTACTATGGCATGTTGAATGGCAGGACGAATAGTGCTAGCCAACAGAATGTATTTCTGAATGGTGTGGCACAGGGTAGCATTGAGCAGAATGAGGTTGCAAAGCCTCACCTTAGTTCACATGAGGCAGAAATCTATTATGTGGGAAAGATAGGACAGGTAGGCATCGATTTCAATGGCACATACTATACTGTCAATAATAGACGTAATGACGAGAGTATTGAAAGTAGCAAGGAGTTGGGCAATCAGGAGGTACACTCAAGCAATCGTCAGAATAGCGATATGTGGGCAGGCAAGTTGGTTGTGAATATTCCTCTGTGGAAAGGAAATGTTTCTTTAGGAACAGAGCTGTCGAAGACCGACTCTCATGGAACGTTCCTGAATGAAGAGCAGTTGGTGCCATCTACAGAGACGGATATCCATGAAAGAAATGTTGCTGGCTTTGCACAATATGGACTGTCCCTCAGCAAGTGGACCATTGATCTTGGTGTGCGTTACGAGAATATCATTCGCGACTATTTCTCTGGTGGAGTCAAGCAGGATGATGTGAGCAGAAGATACAGCAACTTCTTTCCTAACCTCAGCATATCATGGAACAAAGGTAACTGGAATTGGCAGTTGAATGTCAACGAGAAAATAAATCGTCCAAGTTATCGACAGTTAGGCAACTTTATGCAGTTTGACAACCGTTTCCTTTATGAAGGCGGAAATCCTACCTTGCAACCGGAGAAGGTGTTCAATGTTGAGGCAATGATGACATATAAGTGGCTGAATGTTTCCACAGGGTATAAATATCTGATGGATGTGATAGAGTGGACCAAGTATATCTATCCTGGAAAGGAATTTGCTTATAGTACGTCGTTGAATTTCGACCATAAGCAGCTGATTTATGCTTCTGTCAATGTTTCGCCAAAGCTTGGCATCTTCCGTCCTAGGTGGGGATTCTATTATAAACAGCAGTTCTTCGATACCGGGAAGTATGGTGCCAGCAAGGCATTAAGCAGACCTTTGCTGTTGTGCTTGCTCGACAATAATTTCGCTCTTTCAGAAACCATGAACGCGGCTATCAGCCTGAATGCAGCAACCCCCAATGCAGATGGATTTCTTATGATGAAGAGTAATTACAGCGTCGATCTGCGGTTCGACAAGTCGTTTGCCAATCGCACATGGATCATTTATCTTTCTGCAAATGACATCTTCAAGACTACAAAGGAACGTTGGACGATGTATGGACAGGGTTCGGGTACCACAAAAGACTGCTACAACTACACTCGTAGCATCTCCTTGCAGGTTACGTATAATTTCAATGCCAAGCGCAGTAAGTATAAGGGTACGGGAGCCGGCAATGAAGAAAAGAGCCGCTTGTAGTTTTTGTTAGGAAGAAACTCTCTTAATAAACAATGAATATATGACAATCGGTCAAGCGAAGGCAAAACCATATTGGTTTGCTCTTTGCTTGACCGATGTTTTTATTTTTCTTCAGTTAGATACTCCTTTATTTGTTGCTCTAATATCGGAAGGTCGTTTGTAATCACATCCCAAACAACGTTGTTATCAACTTGGAAATATTCATGAACGATATAGTTCCTCATGCCGTTCACTTGTTTCCAAGGAGTCTTAGGATGTGCTTGTCGAAATTCTTCGGTTAGCATATTCGATGCTTCTCCAAGAATTTCTATGTTCTTGACTACTGCGTAATACATCATGTCGTCTGCGATAAAATCCTCAAAGTTTTTACCTTTTGTATATCGGCAGATTCTTTCTATCGCCTGGAGCATGTGCTCTAAGCGGTTTTTATCTCTACTTCGTTCTCTCATAAACTAAGATTTTATCACGTTCTACTGATTCCTGTGCAAAAGGGAGTAAGGTTCCTTCTGATACCAAATCAACTTTTCTACCTAAGAGTTCTTCCAAATCACTCCACATGCCGAAGAATTTTAAACCAATAGGTTTGCTCTTGTCCAAAGAAACCATAATGTCGACATCGCTATCCTTCGTTTCTTCCCCTCTGGAGAAAGAACCGAACAGCCAGGCTTTCAGTACGGGTTGGGTGCTGAAATAATGGCGTAAAGCTTCTATGATGGCTCGTTTACCCATAATATAATGATGTTGTTTCTTGGTGCAAAGATACACTTTTTATTCGAAAGAGCAAGCTTTTTTCTAGTTTTTTATTACCTTTGCATCGGTTTTTCCAAAGGAAGTAGAAGATTTCTTCATTTTAGGGGTAATTGATTTCAGGAAAGCTTGTATATAAGAGTAGAAACAAGAAGAAAATGACGTGATGACAGAAGAAAATGAACAGCGGATGGAACGGCTGTTCCACGACCATTACGAGCAGATGTATCGCTTCGCCTTTGCCTTGCTCCATGATAATGAGGAGGCGAGGGATGTGGTGAGTGATGTGTTCTCCAGATTGTGGGATAAACAGCTGGTTCCAGACCGGGCTTACCTGATGCGGAGCGTGAAGAATGCCTGCATCAATCTTATAGCCAGAAAGAAGAGAGATGAAAGACTGAAACGGCTTCTCCCTCTCTCGGAAGAGAAATTGACGGAGGAAGAACCTTGTCGTCTGGAAGAGCGATGGCAGGCTGCCGTGGATTGCATCGACCATGACCTGACCGACCAGACTGCTTCCGTCATCCGATTGTGCTATCGGGAAGGAATGTCGTATAAGGATACGGCGGAGGAGCTGGGCATCAGCGTCTCGGCAGTGAACAAGCATATCGTAAAAGGTTTGCGAACGCTCAGAGAAAAGTTGAAAGGAAAATAATAACCCTAAAATGAAGAAAGGAAAAGAAAATGAAACATGAATTATCTGACATAAATCCTCAGAAGATGGATTCTCAGAAATGGGATTTGCTCCTCGATCTCCTGGAGCATCCCGAAAAGTATTCCGAAACCGAGAAGGATGAACTTCTGGGCGATGAGGAAGTGGATGAACTCTATCAGCAGCTGATAGAGACCCGACAGTCTCTGAATTTCGCCAAGTCGAAGGAAGAGATGAAGATGCCTTCTATTGATGCAGAATGGGAGAAGCTGAAAGACGAGATGAAGCTGAAAGAAGAAAAGCAGCAGAAAGAAGAGATGAGTCAGAGTGCAGAAACCCAGCAAACCGCCAAGTTGTTTCCTCTCTGGAGCCCGATGAGAAAGGTGGCTGCCGTTGCAGCCGTCCTTGTCGTCTCCGGCATCACCTTTGCTGCTATTCATCTGGTAATCCGTTCTCATCAGCCATCTGATAAGAACAATACCGAACTCGTGGCATCCCATAAGGATTCTATCCAGCAGGTTTCTGCTCCTCAGAAATCCAACATAGAAGAAAAGACAGATTCTGCAAGTCTTGCCCAGCTCCCATTGGTTTATGAAAACGCTGAGCTTCAGAATATCCTGACTCCTATAGCCGGGCATTTCCATCTCCAGGTAACTTATCAGAACGAGTCGGCTCGCCACATCCGTCTCTTCCTGCAACTGGAGAAGAACATGAGTCTGGATGATATCATCGAACTGATGAATCATTTCGAGAAAGTGAATATTCGTCATGAAGGTCAAACTTTAATCGTGGAATAAGATGAAAAAATTAAGATATATTATGCTGTTGGCAGGTTTGATGAGCCTTTCTCTTCAGACCATCTATGCTCAACGCATCACCCGCAGCTTCCGTAACACTTCTATGTCAGAAGCGCTCACCATCCTTGCCAAGAGCACCAAGGATTACCATATCAACTTTATGTATGATGAACTGGAGGATTTCACGGTTACCACGAGTATCGTGAAGCGAACAGCTCCGGATGCCATCCGCCAGATTATGGGTTTCTATCCGATGAAGATGACGATAGATGGCGAAAACATCTTTGTGGAGTGTACGCAGAAGACTCCCACCAAGATGATAGGTCGCATTGTAGATGCGCATCATCGCCCTGTAGATTTCGCCAATGTAGCCCTGCTGAATGTTCGTGACTCTTCATTGATTAATGGTGGCGTGACGAATGAGAACGGCCAGTTCGTGATTCCCTGCGGAGCCAGAAAGGCGATAGTAAGAGTAAGTTGCGTGGGCTATCATACCGCTGTTGATACTTATAATACAGGTAAGATAGGTTCAATTACTCTGAAGGAGGAAACGATGAACCTGCAGAAGGTGATAGTAAAGGCGGTTCGCCCAAAGACAAAACTGACTCGCGAGGGATTCCAGACCCAGGTGCAGGGTACAATACTGAGTGATGCGGGTATGGTTGCCGACTTGTTGAAGCAGGTTCCAAGAGTGCGTGTAGATAAGGATGGAAACTGTTCGGTGTTTGGAAAAGGCACACCGGAGATTTATGTCAATGGCAGAAAGCTGACCGACCAAAATGAATTGCAAACCATATCTTCCAAGGATGTGAAGAATGTGACGGTTATCACGACTCCTGGTGCGCAGTATGATGCCCAGGTCAATTCGGTGATTCGTATAACCACGGTCAAGAAGCAAGGTTATGGATGGAGTGGTAATTTCCAGGCAAAATATGGTTTTGCCATGAAGAATGCCTGGCAAGAGCAGGCTAATCTCAATTACCGTGTGGGTGGACTGGATGTGTTCGGTGGACTGATGTGGTCAGATTACTATTCTTATGATAAGTTGGGATTGGATGAATATATCAATGGCAATCAGCATCAGATATATCAAAAATCTGCAGGGCGCATAGATGCTAGAAATTATGGACCTGATGCCAATCTGGGTTTCAATTATGAATTCAATGAAAATCATACCATCGGTCTGAAGTATAAGTTTGGTTCTGGCAATACTAAGTATTTTACTGTTAGGCAGAACTATTCCATCTTTCAGGATGGAGTTCACCAGGGAGATGTAAATTATCTCAACGATGAGTCAGATTCCAAGCAGACTCCTTTTTATCAGGCTGACTTTTATTATGATGGTAAGATAGGCAAGTGGAGTATAGACCTGAATGCATCAGCGTTGTGGAGGACGAAAGACCAGATACAGAAAGCCACAGAAAACAGTACAGAGTTGGGCGACCAGATTGTATGTTCAGATAGTCATACCAAAGGAAAGTTGCTTGCTGGTAAATTGGTTGTTTCTTATCCTTTGACCGACCAGTTGAACATAGACTTTGGTTCGGAATACACAAATTCTGATAGTCATACCAACAACCAGAACGAGGGTGGTGTGGCAGCATCCAATGATTCCAGAATCAAGGAACAGAACATAGCTGCTTTTGCTGAGGCTGCATGGTCGTTGGGAGATTATTCCCTGAATGCCGGTGTGAGATATGAGCATGTAAAATCAGACTATTATGCCGAAGGAGTGCTCAATCCGGATATGAGCAGAAAGTATGATAATGTATTTCCTAATGTATCCTTGGGATATGACAAGGGCAAGTGGCATTCTTCGTTGAGTTTCACGGCGAAGACCTATCGACCAAGTTACTTCCGTCTTTCCGGTTATACCCGATATACGAGTCGTCATTCCTATGAAAGCGGTAATCCGAACTTGCGACCAAAGGATGCCTATCATCTGGAATGGGATGCGCAATATTCCTGGCTGAGTTTCTCTGCTGAATATATCTACAACAAGAATGCTTCGGTATATATGATGAAGCCATTCCAGGGCAATAAGGATATAGCTCTGTCATATTACGAGAATGTAGATAAGATTCAGAACCTGAAGTTCTATCTTGAGGCTACTCCGGTGATAGGCTTATGGCATCTTGACTATACGGTAGGTCTGGTCAATCAGTTCTTTGATGCCAGCAAATACGTCAGCGACTATAATGCCAACCGTCCTTCTCTCTATCTGGATTTGGAGAATACCTGGGTATTGCCACATCATTGGAAGGCTAGATTAGAATACTCTTACCAGTCGCGTAATTATAGCGAATTGGGTGTCAACTATGCATGGAATTCCCTGGATGCGTCTATTTCCAAGTCGTTCCTGAACAACCGACTGGTTGTAAGATTGGAAGCAGAGGATTTGCTTCATGGTCAGAACGAGAGTTGGCAATATCATAATTCGTATGCGCACTTCACCAGAACCGGTATAGATAATACCCGCATGTTCTTGGTCAATGTAACTTATAACTTCAATGCCACCAAGAGCAAGTATAAGGGTACGGGTGCCGGTAATGCAGAAAAGAGCAGATTATAGCTCATTTTTAAAACACGGACAAATTGAATTTGTCCGGACAAATTGTCCGGTTGAATCTAAGTAGTTGATATTTAGAATATTATAAACCGACGGACAAAGAGGCCGGACAAATTCAATTTGTCCGTGTTGTTTTTTTCAGTGGTTTTGGAGTCAAAATCAGGCTTTTTTAGCTTTTCTCTCTATAGCTTTCTTCTCGTAACCCTATGCTTTTCTCCCCGTAACTCTATGACTTTTGGATGTTAACTCTATGAGTTAGGTTTTTTAAGAGATGATGTATAACAAAAAACGGGAATACATTCAGGCTAGGAGGGATGAAGAACTGGAAGGAATTGGTAATTTGATGCAGTTATACAAATTTAACGGAAGAGATGTAATGGCTTTGGATAATAATGTGTACTTTTGTACTAGATAATGATGAAATTAAAACATATTGTAAGAATGAAGAGGGTTTTTTGCTCTTTTGGACTGCTGATGGCTGCTGTGCCCGTGTTCGCTCAGAACACCGGGAAGGACTCTATTGTCTCTACTAAAGCTTTGGATGATGTGGTGGTATCAGCCTCCAATATCAGTCGTGTGGGTGATCATCTCGTCATCTATCCCAACAGCCAGCAACGAAAACATGCGGTCAATGGATTCGGGGTGTTGGAAAACCTGAATATCCCAGGACTCATCATCGACGCGAAGTCGAATCAGGTGGATGTGATGGGACTGCAAGCCACCTTGTATCTGAATGGGCAGGAATGCGACATAAGGGAAATACAGATGCTCCGTCCTCGTGACATCGAGAAGATAGAATATCATGATGCTCCATCGGGAAAATACGCCAAGGATAAGCTTGTCGTCAACTTCATCACCAAACAATACCGATATGGAGGATATGTGCAGGCTGACGGACTGCAGACGATAGGATATGACCATGGCGACTATAACGTTGCCACCAATTATGTAAAAGGTAACAATTCCTATACTGTGTTTGCTGGTGCAAACTATAGTCATGTGGATGGTATTGAGACCTGGAACAATGAGAACTATCAGTTTCCGCAATCCCTATTTGATAGGGAGAGCTATAGTAAGAATTCTTACCGGAATCATCAGGAATATATGCAGTTCCGCTATCAGAACCAGAAGGGAAAGAGATATTGGGTGGGCAAGTTTACGCTCCTCAACCTCTCTACTCCAAGAAATGTATCTTCTGGTTTTGCGAAGGAAAGCGCAGAGACGGATGTATTCTCAAATATCCGGAAGAAGAGTCTGTCTCCTAAAATTGACCTGAACGCCAACTTGCCATTAAGCAAGAATCAGACGCTTATCTTGGGAGTACATGGCAAGTATTCTGCCAACTCCTATCACCGCCTTTACCAGGAGCAGCCTTTCGAGACAATGACCGATGAAGACGAGAAAGCGCTGTCGTTCCAGCTGTCTGCCATCTATAATTATTTCTCTCAAAAGCATTCCTTATCTGTGGAACTGTTTCATTACCACGATGTCTGGAATGCCGATTATTCCGGCAATTGCGAACTTTGGCAGCATCTGTGGAAAGGGGAGTCGTTGGCTTTCTTCTCCTATAATTTTCAGGCTAGCAGGCGCTTGAGTCTGAAAACCCGCATCGGATTGGATTGGCTTCAATATCATCTGCATGGAGACAACAGTTTTAGCCAGCTGTCTCCTCGCATCAATACGAATGTGCAATACCAGCTGAATAAGGGAATGCTCTTGTGGTCATTCAACTTTGTGAACTCCAATCATGGTATGGATGTCATCAACCGGGCTATGATTCAGATCAATTCCCACATGATGGAAAAGGGAATGCCCGAATTGAAGAAATCACATGACATCAACACCTATTTATATTATATGGGGCGTTTCAACAGGTTGAGTGTTTCTGCCATCGGACAATTCCGTTACAATCATCATCCTGTAACTGATGATTATTACCTGGATGAGGCAAACAGGAAAATAGTGAAGACTTACTCGAACGGTGGAAATGCTCAATATTATTCTGCTATCCTCGCCTTGCAGTACAAACTGTGTAAGTTTGCCAATTTGTCGGGAGATATCAGATATAACCATGCGGAGGTGAAGACTATCTGGTCGAAGCATAACAACAATTTGACGGGTAATCTTGGGTTGAATATGTTCATGGGTGATTTTGCCTTGAAGCCTTACTTGCATTTTGGCAAGAAGTCTTTAGATGAAGCTGCTTTGGTGATAAGCAAGACTCCTATCGACTATGGAATGTCGTGTTCTTACAGCAGGGGCAACCTCTATGTAGAACTTCAGGCAGTATCGCCTTTCAAAAAGCAGGAGAAGCGATATTGGCTGGATTTGCCTATCTACAGCTACAGTAAGAGCATCAAAGACCAGACGGCTTCGCAATATGCCAGCATCAAGGTAGCTTACTCCTTCGACTTTGGCAGGAAGACCCAAAAAGTAGAGAAGGATGTTAATAAGAATATAAACAGCTCTTTGTTAAGAGTGGAATAGAGTTTTATAAAACAAAAGATATAGGAACGGATGAAAATGTTAGATTTTAAGGTAAAAAGATTTGTTGGTATTATATTTCATTTGATTTTAGCTCAAATCTGTTTAGCTCAGACTGGTATCGCTAACCAAAATTTTGGAAAGGATACTTTGCAATTAAGGGAGGTTGTTGTTAGAGCAACCCGCCCTTTGGCAAAGTTGAACAGCGAAGGCTTTGTGACAGAGGTCAAAGGTACCGTTTTGGAAAAACTTGGTTTTGCAAAAGATGTTATGGGTATGTTGCCTGGTGTACTGAATAATAATGGTTCCATTGAAGTTTTTGGCAAGGGAAAACCAGTCTTCTATATCAATGGACATATTGTCCGCAATAATATAGAAGTTGAGCAATTGAAGGCTAACCAAATAGATAAGATAACAGTTATAACGAATCCAAGTTCACGTTATGCATCAACCGTAGGTTCCATCATAAAGATAACAACCATTAAAAAGGTTGGGGATGGTTTCTCCTTTGATAACATCGCTACTATTGGTTATCGTAATTATCTGTATGGCAAAGACAATTTGGACTTGAACTATAGAATTGACAATTTGGATGTTTTTGGAACGTTGGGATTTGAGAAAGGCAAGAATACGAACTCTAGCAAAAATGTTCAGAATTCATGGCTCTCGTCACATCATCAGCAGAATACGACTATGAAATCGGCACAGCACTCAAAGTTGATTGATGGTAAATGGGGATTTGATTTTTCCTCGTCTCCAAAACTCTCATTTGGCGCATTTTACCAAGTGTCTTATGCTCCAATAAAGACCAATTCGAGCATTATGTCATCATTATATTCTGATGATATAATTGAAAGTGAGACTTCTGCATACAAGGATATCAAATTAAGAGATTTGGAACATTTGTTAGATGGATATTGCCATGGGGTTTGGGGAAAATGGAATTTGGAAATGACTTTTGATTTAATGTGGAAAAAAACACATGAAAATCAAAATGTTATAGAGCAAACTGGCATCAATCAGGATTTCGGAATTAAAGATGTTGGGCATGCTAGGTTAATGGCAACGGAATTATATGCGTCACACCCATTTCTTAAAGGTAATTTTAGCTTTGGAGTAGATTTCACCAATAGTAGCCGTGAGGAAAATTCAGAAAGTGAAAATAGCATTATGGCAGGCGAGAACAATAAAATACAGGAGCTGAATATGGCATATTACGTTGAAACTATGCAGCATCTAGGCAATGTAACATTCCGTATCGGTGGCAGGTATGAGCATGTGAACAGTGAATATTTTATAGGTGGCAGAAAAAATCACGAACAGTCACATGTTTATGATAAGTTTTTTCCGACTGCTTCATTGGCTCTGCCCATTGGAAAAACTATGGTGCAGCTGAGCTATTCTAAGCAATGCTATCGTCCATTGTACTCTCAGTTGAGCAACACGGTTCACTATGTTAACAAATATCTCTATCAAAGTGGAAATCCGTATTTGCAACCATCCTATAGCGACAACATCTCTTTGAATTTGAGGTATCGCTGGCTGGCATTAACTGCTAATTATAAAAAGGTGCAAAACCAAATAATAACATCATATACATATTATGATGATGCGAAGACTATAGCTTTGCTCAAAAAGGAAAATTCTAGAAACAGTCTGTCTAACTTACAGATAATGGCTTCTTTTATGCCCGGATTCCTTTGGAAATGCTATTATCCCGTATTGGCATGTGGTGTTGTCTCGCAATTTTACAAGATTGATTACAGAGGAAATATAAAGCACGTGGACAATCCTTTGGTTGTAGTTAAGTTCAATAATATTTTCAAATTCCATAACAACTATATGGCGACAGTAAATTACAGTTGGCGTAGTGAGGGAAATAGTGAGAATATTAAGATGGGGAGTATTGGACAGATAAATCTTTCTTTGGCTAAGGACTTATCTAAAAAATGGAATGTCAAGTTGTCTGCAAATGACATCTTTAATACTGCCCGCAAAAATACTTTTACCATTTTCAGCGGAATGAATGATGTCTATATTGAAAAGGCTGCGTCTGTAAGGGCAGTGGAATGTAACGTAAGATATAAGTTTAATACAGTTAAAACAAAATATAAAGGTAAAGGGGCAGGGAAAAAGGAAATGGATAGATTGTAACTGTTTAAACTCTATCCATTCTGGGATATGCTTATCGATAGTTTGTCGTAGTTCATATACCCATATAAATGCAGCTTTATGCTTCAATTTAACTGGATTTTTCCTCCGTTTCTTTGCCATTTCCATCTTTTTCCTTAATTTTGCAGCGGAAACTCTATAATAGATATTTTTAATAGCAAAAAGAATGAAGATGAAACAGAAAAGGATGAGAAAGATAGGCATCGCTTCGGCTCTGGGCTTGGTGGTGCTTGTGGTGCTGGGCTTGTATGGTGCCAGCAACTATATGCTCAATTATTCGCTCAACTATCCGAAGGAGGAGAGAATGACGGCTGAGCATTGGAAGAACAGAATGAAGAACGAGTGTCCCTGGATGATTGGCTGGATGGACTCCGTGTATCAGCACCATTGCGTGAAGGATACCTTTGTCGTGATGCCGTCGGGCTACAAGGCCCATGCCATCTATCTCTATGCACCGAAGACTACGGAAAAGACTGCCGTGGTGGTGCATGGCTATCAGGTGCGCTCCGAGGGAATGCTGCACATCGCCTATCTCTATAATCACGATATGGGGTATAATGTGCTCCTGCCAGATTTGTATGGACATGGAGAGAGTGAGGGCGACCATATCCAGATGGGATGGAAGGATAGATGGGATGTCATCAGATGGTCGGAAGTAGCCAATGAGATTTTTAAAGTGAAGAGTGAAGGACGAGGAGTGAAGGGTGAAGGAGGAAAAGTGAAGAGTGAAGAACGAAGAGTGAAGAATACCCGTCAGGTGATTCACGGTATTTCGATGGGTGCGGCAACCACGATGGCAGTATCGGGAGAGAAGACTCCCGATTACGTGAAGTGCTTTGTGGAGGACTGCGGCTATACCAGCGTATGGGATGAGTTTGCTGCTCAGCTCAAAGACCAGTTTGGCTTGCCTGCCTTCCCGCTGATGAATACCACTTCCGCCCTTTGCCGGTATCGTTACGGCTGGTCGTTTGCCGAGGCTCAGCAGATAGAGCAGGTTCGCAAGAGCACCAAACCGATGCTCTTTATCCATGGCGACAAGGATGCCTTCGTGCCCTACGCTATGCTTCATCCGCTTTACGAGGCAAAGACGAAGGGCAGAAAAGCCATCTTCATCGCCAAGGGCTCCGTTCATGCCATGGCGTATCGCGACCATCATGAGGAATACACCCGCATCGTGAAAGATTTTGTTTCTAAAGAAGAATAGGCTATTCTCCTATATGTTGTCCCACCACATACCCCGTGGTCCAGGCGGCCTGCAGATTGAAACCGCCGGTGATGGCATCGATGTCGAGCACTTCGCCGCAAAGAATCCTGCGGCACCCCCACCAATAATTGCAATATGTAGTGATTGTGGCATATCGTATTTTGGGTTGATTAGGGTGCAAAGGTACTGCTTTTCTTTGATAAAAGAAGAAAAGTTCTCCTTTTTCTTTTGCAGATACGATAGATTTTTGTAACTTTGCGCAAAAATCATAGTATATCAAGTATCAAATAGATTTATGGCAAAAAGAGAATATGTTGAGGCCAACAAGCGTTGGCTGGAGGAAAAGGCAAAGGAGGAGGGCGTTATGGCGCTGCCTCGTGGTATATATTATAAGGTGTTGAAGCAAGGAGACCCGAAGGGAGCACAGCCTAGCCGACGCAGCATCGTGACGGCTCATTATACTGGTTGGACCATCAACGGCAAGAAGTTTGATTCCAGCCGTGGCGGTACGCCATTCGCCATGCGATTGAGCGACCTGATAGATGGCTGGATTGTTGCCATGCAGCAGATGCACGTGGGCGACCAGTGGGAACTTTACATCCCAGCCGAAATGGGCTACGGCAAGTTCTCGCAGCCGGGCATCCCAGGCGGTTCTACCCTGATATTCGAAGTAGAACTGCTGGGAGTGGGATAACCCGGATACTTGAAATTATAAAGATCATTAAGATAAGAGAGTCTTGTCCGGCTATAGTCGGTTCAATTCATCTTCCGCACTGTTCATGCCGTTGTATCTTCCCTTGCGCTTGTTGAATTTCCAGGTTATGGTCAACTTGTAGCTCCATAGCTTGTAATCCTCAGTCTGGGAGAAGTCAACGGCATGCTCGTGGGTTCGCTCCTTGAAGAGCTGCTGATGGAAGAGGTCGTTAGCACTGAAGGCAACCTGTAATCTGCCGTCCATCCACGATTTGTTGGCACCAAGACTCCAGTTCTGAGTGGGGCGGAACTTCGTTTTGCCCACTTGTCCTCCGTTGTCAAAACTGTAGGAGAGCGACAGCTGATAGTCGTTTGGTAGTGTGAAGTAATTGTCAAACGATGCATTCCAAGTTGCTCCGTTGTAACTGATTAGCTCTCCATGATCATTTACGGAGAAGCGCTGGTAAGTGATGCTTGCATGGGCATTCGGACGCCAGCAGCCGAAGACGTGACCCCAGTTGAGATAGGCCATGTATTTCTGAATCTTGTTGAAGTTCATGAATGTACTCACGTATCTTATGGGCTTGTCCTCCGGCACTTCATGAATGTACATGATGGAGTGGTCGATACGGGTATATCTCAGCATTCCCATGAAATCTTTCCACTGCACGGAGTAGGTCAGACGATAGGTGTTGACAGGCTGCAGCTTCGGATTGCTGATCTGATACTGAAAGCGCGAGATATAGTAGATGTTTCCACTGAGCTGACTGAAAGAAGGTCGGGCGGTGGTAGTTCGGAAGCTGAGCGAGTGATGCCACGATGGTTCGTTGAGAGTGATACCGAACGATGGAAACCACTGGTTGTAATGGCGCTCCATATTGTCGGGAGATTCCTCCGACAGATTGGTGTATCGGGATGTGAGATGCTCGTATCGGATGCCTGCCCACCAGCTCCATCTGCCAGCTTCACCCTGATATTGCAGGTAAGCAGCCGTCTTGGTATCGTGGTTTTTGTATTCCGTAGTTCCAAGCATATCGGCAGAACTTTCGGTTTTTCCCTTACCTTCCATCAGGCTCCATTCGCCACCATAGTTGATGGAATGTTTATCAGAGATGAGTTGCTTGACTTCGATTTTTCCACTATAGATATCGTAGTTGGAATTAGAGCGGTTGAGGGTTTCCTGCATCTCGCTACCTACTTTCTCCGTGATAGGCTGTCTGTCAGAATCCTTGTTCCTTGCATAGTCCAGATAAATCTGTGATGAGAGATGTTTCGACCATTTAGCCAGATGGAAGAGATTGAAGTGGTGGCTGCGCTGGTGTCCCCATTGCTGGCTCTCCGCATCAAAATACTTCATTTCGCCATCCGCATCAGAAAGCTTCATCTCTCTATTTGTATCTTCTCCTGCTGGGTTAGGATAGCGATAGTACTGCTGCTGTTTCTCGCTTCTGCCGCCATTCAGCCAAAGCCCTTCCCATTGTATTCCCACTTCGTGTTGCTTGCTGAGCAACCAGTCGAAGTTGAGTTCTGTAGCGTTATAATTTGCCTTGTTCTTGCCATGGCGGTCGGTTCCGAAGAGATATTCGCCATCTTTGGCTCTTACGAGCGCTTCCTGTGGCTGATGCACATTGTATCGGTTGTCTGTGTAACCGTAAAATCCTGTGAGCGAAATTTTCTTCGTTACCCAACCCAGAGTCAATTCCTCGTGGTTGGTGTTCACCTCGCTCAATTTATCATACACCTGCATCTTGCCGAATATACCCTCGTCTGTTCTTCTCGTCAGGATTCTCAGTACGGCTCCCGTCGTTGCATCATATTTTGCACCAGGAGTGGTAATGAGTTCTATTTCATCTATCAGCTTCACATCGAGATGAGAGAGTTCGGCAGAAGTCGCCTTCTTGTCGTTGAGGTAGATGGTGGGGGCTCCCAGTCCGTTCACCTCCAGGCTTCCATCGGCGGTTTGTTTCATGCCGGGTATGTGTCTCAATACATCTTCCAGCGTTGGTTCCTTTGCCAAAGGAGTGTTGCGGACACGGGTAACCAGGGCATCGTTCCTCATCTTGTACATCGGGCGATGACCTGTTACGGTTACGGCTTGAATCTCTGCCTCCTTATCAGCATAGATCTCAGTCTCCTTATCAGCTTTGATCGAATCTTTTTCCGTCTGTATTGAGTCTGCGCAAACTCCGGATGTCGGGAGTTTCCCATTTTGTGCAGTTGCACAGGTGGCGGTGGCTAGCATCGCGCATAAAACTGTTTCTTTCTTCATATTCTTCCTTGTTTTTTGTTTTCGTCTGCAAAGGAACTGTTTTTCGGGCTCAAAATCGCAAATAATCATTACTGAAACATTACGCTGGCAAAATAATCTTGCTTCACCTTATTATATATAATGAAATCTTTGTACCTTTGCACTGAAAAAAGAAAAAATGATATGAATAGAAGAATCAAACAAGTCTGGCTGCTCGCCATCCTTTCCTCTTTCCTGCTGATAGGCTTGCAGACCTATTGGCTATACAATAGCGTGACCTATTCGATGGGAGAGATGGGGAAGAAAAATGCCGAAAAGGCGGAACAGGCAATAGTCACTTATCAGACAAATATCGGAGCGGCGGTAAGAGAAAAATCACATATCGGTTATGTCGTCACGGCATATTTTTCAGACAGCAAGCGTCCCTGTACTACGATTTGCTCTCCGCTGGATACGGATACAATCATTGGTGGAGTGGTGTATAGCAAGCCGGGATTCGGCAACGTGATGGAAAAGAGAGATACTTTCGATTTGCGTGAGACGGATTCCAACAATTCTTTTGATTGCCTAAATACTTACACCACTTACCAGCTTACCCATTTTGACAAGGCGCATTTTGACCGTTTCATCAGTAAGAAACTGGGCAATGATTTCATCGGGGCAGAGATGAAGACGGGAAAGCATCGTCTGTGGCAGACAAGAATCGTAGAGCCTCCTACCTTGTTTCATCACGAAATGCTGGTAGAAGTGCCTTTCAATCCTATCCGGTATCAGTCGATGCAAATGAGGATGCAGGTGCCGATGCTGCCCATCCTGAAGGGAATGATGTGGCAGATGATAGGAAGTCTCCTGGTTACCATCATGCTTCTCCTGAGCATAGCTTATCTCATCAAGGTGATGCTCCTGCAGAAGAAGGTGGATAAGATGCGAAGCGACTTCGTGCATACGATGATTCACGAGCTGAAACGCCCCGTGCAGACACTGAAGATGTGTGTATCCGTATTCTCTGCTCAAAAGACAGATGAGAAGGATGAGAATGCCCTCATCATGGAGACGGTAAGAGAGGAGAGCGATAACCTGACCGCCTATCTCGCCAAACTTCGGGAAGTAATCAGGGCAGAGGAACATATCCCGCTCCAGATAACTTCTTTCGATATCCATGCCGCCTTGCAGAATCTGGTGGCTGTGTATCGAAAGACCAGGCAGAAGGAGGTGAATGTTTCGCTCGATTACCAGCGCACTTCCGATAGGATGATGGGAGATAGAGACCAGCTTCTGAATGTGGTCAGTAATCTGATGGAGAACTCGGTGAAGTATTCCGGCGATATCGTCAATATCCATGTTGCCTGCCGAGATACCGGGAAGGGGGAAGTCATGATTTCTGTATCAGATAATGGCATCGGCATCTCGTCCGATGAACAGCAGAGAGTCTGGACGAAGTTCTATCGCAGCAATGCTTACCCGGATATGATGCAGCCGGGCATCGGCTTGGGCTTGAGTTTTGTGGATATGATTGTGAAGGCCCATGGGGGCAGGAAAATGATGCAGAGCGAAGTGGGCAAGGGAACCAGGATTTCAATCATCATCCCGCAGTACTTCTGAAGCATCCGGTTTAACGCTATAAACAACAGAAAAAATGATCAAGATATTATTTGCAGACGATGACTTGAAGTATTCCATGTTGCTGAAGAGTTTCCTGCAGCAGCATGGCTACGACGTGACTTATGCCGGCAATGGCAAGAAGGCATGGGAGCAGTTCCCGGAAGTGAAGCCCGACCTGGTATTGCTCGACATCAATATGCCGGAGATGGATGGCTATGAGGTGGCTGAGCGCATCAGAGCCATCGACCCGAAGGTGCTTATCTTCTTCCTCACCGACCGTACGGAGAAGAACGATCGACTGAAAGGTTTCTCCCTGAAGGCAAACGATTATCTTGCCAAACCCTTCTATCCGGAAGAGTTACTGGCAAGAATAGAGGAGCGGTTCTCCATGAATGAGAGTGAGACGATAGAAGAGGAGGTGTATCATTTCGGTGAAACCACCTTCTGCTATAACAACAATGAGCTTCGCACCCGTTCCTCTCGTGTGCTCATCACCAGCCGACAAGCCGACATCCTCCGTCTGCTGGCGAAGAATATCGGCAATGTAGTAAGCAAGGAGATGATACAGGAGGCGGTGTGGGGAACCGTGAGCTATGCCAACTCCCTGGCTGTGAATGTGCAGATGACGTATCTTCGCCATGCTCTTCAGCATGATGCGACCGTTAAGATTGAGTCGCTGAAGAAAAAGGGATATGTACTTACTCTCTTATCTGAAGTATAGTAAATACCTCTTTAATCCGAATTATAAAAAAGTTGACCCGAAACAGTGGCTATTGCTAGCCATCTGTCTCGGATCTTTTTATTTGTGGATGAAGTGGATTATTCTTCTGTTTTTGCCATCATCTTCTCATAGAGTCCATCCACGATGGAGTCGGCGAGCGAGATGTTGGGCACCATGATGTTTTCGCACTTCAGATATTCGCATGCCTTGAGGAAAATCTCTGCGGCAGGGATGATGACGTCGGCACGGTCTTCTTTCAGGGAGAAAGAGATCTCGCGTTCCTCGATGCTCAGGGGCTGCATCATCGAATAGAGGCGCTTCAGTTCGGCAAGCGTCAGGTTCTTGGCATCCTGCTTGCTGTGGCGTGCCAGCTTGTTCAACTTGTTGATGTTGCCACCCGAACCGATGATCTTGATGTCACCGTATTGCTCGGCATATCTCGTCAGGTTCTCCTTGAAGAGTTTTTCTGTTTCGGCAGTCACCTTGCCGCTCAGCATTCTCAGGGTACCCATGTTATAGGAATAGCTCTCGGCAAGAACGCCATCGTGGATGATGCTCACCTCCGTGGAACCACCGCCCACATCGATGTAGGCAAAGCTGCCCTCGTTGGAGTCTGTTTTCTCTACCAGGTTGTTGTAGAGGAGTTGTGCCTCCTCCTGACCCTTGATGATTTCGAGTTTGATGCCGGTTTGCTTCTCTATCTTCTTGAGCACCTTCTTGCCGTTCTCGGCATCGCGCATGGCCGATGTGGCACAGGCGCGAAATGCCTCTACGTCATTGAGTTTCATGAATTGCTTGAAACCCTTCATCATGTGGAGCATCATCTTCTCACGCTCCTTGGAAACTTTTCCCAGGGTGAAAACATCCTTACCCAATCGCAGTGGGATGCGGATGAACATGAGTTTCTTGATGCGGTCTTCCTCACGGATTGCCTCGGGATCGAAGCGCTTGATGAGGAGTCGGGCTCCGTTGGAGCCGATATCTATGGATGCTAAATTCATCATTATTATAGTGTTTTATGTTTAGTGTTATCAATAATCATTAATCAATAATCATTAATCATTAATCACTAATCATTATTTATATGCTTTATAAAGTTCTTCCTGACTTCGGAATGGCTCGCCTTCCACAAATTCGTTGCCGCCCTTGCCATCTACCACTCTGCCGTTCATCGTATCCCTCATACCGTAAGAGATGGTGCGGAGCAAGTCTGCCTGCATATCCTCGTCATATACCGGGGTGAGTACCTCGATACGGTTGATGAGGTTTCTAGGCATCCAGTCGGCAGAACCGATGAAGTATCTTGGCTTGCCTCCGTTGGCAAAGATGAGGATACGGCTGTGCTCCAGATAGCGGTCGATGATGCCCACGCAGCGGATGTTGTCGCTGAGCTTGGCGATGCCTGGCACCAGCGAACAGTTGCCACGAATCACGATGTCAATCTTCACGCCAGCCTTTGAAGCCTGATAGAGTTTGGTTACCATATCGGTATCGGTGATGTGGTTGATCTTCATCTTCACCCAAGCCTCCTTGCCCTCGTTGGCATTCTTAATCTCGGTATCGAGCATGCGCAGAATGCGGCTCTTCATTGAGTTTGGAGATACGAGGAGCTCGTTGAAGCGGAATGGTGAGAATGGGCGTTCGATGAAATCGAATACCTTAGCCACCTCGTTCACCAGCTTAGGACGGGCGGTCATCATCAGATAGTCGGTATAGATCTTGGCGTTGCCCTCGTGGAAGTTTCCGGTTCCCACGCAGGCGATGTTGCCCTTCTTTGACTCGATATAGAGCAGTTTGGAGTGAATCTTCAGTCCTTCTACACCGAAGATCACGTTTACGCCTTCTTCCTGCATGCGCTTGCTCCACTTGATGTTGCTCTCCTCGTCGAAACGGGCAAGAAGCTCTACCACGGCAGTTACCTTCTTGCCGTTGCGGGCAGCGGTGATGAGCGCCTTGACTACCTTTGAATCCTTTGCCAGACGATAGAGGGTGGTCTTGATCGCCTTTACCTCTGGCTTGGTAGCTGCTTCACGAAGCACACGGATGTAGCCGTTGAAGCTATGATAGGGTACGTGGATGAAGCGGTCTTTCTCACGAATCTGGTCGAGGATGCTCTCGTTGGAGAGGAACTCCGGCTTCATGATAGGAGCCCATTTCTCGTATTTCAGTTCCTTGTGGCCGCAATCAGGAAACGACATCAGATCCTTGTGGTTCTGGTATCTACCGCCAGCCAAAGAAGCATCCAACTCTTTGGTGTTTAGTCGCTCACGGAGTTTCTTCTGAAGTTCCTTCGGCATCTCCTGGTCGTAGATAACGCGCACGGCTTCACCCTTTTTTCGGCTGTTTACACCCAGGGCAATCTTCTCCATGGTACCGAAGTCGGCATCATTGTCCATCTCCATCTCGGCATCCTTGGTAAACTTGAAACTGAAGGCACGATAGGTGCTCTTCTTGAAACCGAGGAATACCAGTGGCAGACAGTATCTGATTACATCGTCCAGATACATGATGTTGTCGAAACCATCGCTAGCCGGTATCTTCACCCAGCGTCCATAAACTCTATCCGGTACCTTTACTACGGCATATTTCTTCTTCTTGTCATCCTCAGCCTTTTCTACGGCGAGGTAGATGCGGTTGTCCTCCAGAGTAGAGAGGTCGTCTATCTCGTTGAGCCAGATAGGGTTGACAGAGCCATTGAGCTTGTCGTAGAAGAACTGCGTAAGGAACTCCTTCTGCTCGTCGTTGAGCTGGTCTTCGGTGAGCAGGCGAACCTTGTGTACTTCAAGCTCTCGGAAAACTGTATCCACCGCCTCAGTGTATTCTTTCGAATAAGATTCATTGAGTTTATTTATTGTTTTAAGTGATTTCTTAATTTGCTGTTCGGTATCCTTGTCGAGCTTCTGGTCGAGCATGCGGTTGAGTGATGCTACGCGAACACGGAAGAACTCGTCGAGGTTATTGGAGTAAATACCGAGGAAAGAGAGGCGCTCCAACAATGGCACATACTCTTTCTCTGCCTCCTGCAGAATGCGATGGTTGAAGTACATCCAACTGATGTCGCGCTCTACGTATGCCTTTTTAAGTAATTCTTCTTTGGTCATAATCGTTTGCTTATTATAGAATTACTTTGTTTTTACAGGCTCTTTCTTGCCCTTGTTATCCTTCTTTGCAGAAGTTTCTTTCTTTTCTGCATTTTCTTCTACTGTCTTCTTTTCAGGAGCAGCTTCCTTCTTCTCTAAATCAACTTTCTTTTCAGAAGTCTTTTCTTTTTTCTCTGCGTTAACTTTCTTTTCAGAGGCTTTCTCGTCCTTCTTGTTCTTAGAAGGTTCTTTTGAGTCTTTGCCTGGTACTTCCAGAACGAGGAAATCTGTATCTCCGTCGATGAAGTGAAGTTCCTTACGGAAGAACTTGCTGCTGCCGGCTGGAACGATGATGTCGTGCAACTGGTCGCAGTCATCGAATGCATGACGGCTCAACTTGTCTGGAGTTCCTGCGAAAGTAATCTTCTTCAGTTTGTCGCATTCAGCGAAAGCGTATGCTCTGATAGCTTTCACGCTGGCAGGTACATAAATGTTATCCAATTCATCACAATCATAGAATGCATCATGTTCTATCTCCTTCACCGTACTAGGGATGATGACATGAGCCAGTTGCTTCTTGCCACGGAATGCCATCTCTCCGATAATCTCTACTCCCTCAGGAATTGTGAAACTGGCATCGTGGTTCATGCAGTAAACCAAGCGCTTCTTGTCGGCGGTAT
This sequence comes from Segatella copri, assembly GCA_021622245.1. Lineage (GTDB taxonomy): Bacteria > Bacteroidota > Bacteroidia > Bacteroidales > Bacteroidaceae > Prevotella > Prevotella copri_J. The sequence goes on from JAJVTK010000019.1 coordinate 51,589, forward strand.
AGACTGCCTCGCCGTCAAACTCAAAGTTATCGCTGTCAATCTTCTGTAAGGCGAGGTTGAGAACCAAGTTTTCAAACTTACCGTCTTTCTTGGATTTCTTCTTAAGAATATCCAAAATCGCTTTTTTATTTTCCTTCATAAATCATATATGTTAATTGTATTTCTTTTCGGTTGCAAAGGTACGGCGATATTTTTAAACTAGAGCGAAAAGACGGTTACATGTTTGTGACGATGATGTTACAGCGATATTACGCGTATTGCAATCATGTTACAAGCTGTAAAAACAGACGATGTAACACATTTGTAACACTTATGTTTTATGGTAGAAATATCTTCTCCTTATCTTTGCAGCCGAAAAGAAATAGAACGGCATCTTGTTGAATTTCAATTCATAACGGGATTGCTTTCTTGTTGATAAAATCATTTAAGGTATATATATAATAAGGTAAAAATGAAGAAGAAAACGTATCTGTTGGTGGCACTCGCTATGGTGTCAATGGGAATGAATGCCCAAAACTCAGAAAAGAGTTCTCTTGGAAACGATGTGCCTGAATTCGTCAAGACAATGAAGATAGGTGGAACCATCCGTTCTAAGTATGAATACCAAACCGAAGAAGGGGAGGGACGATTTGAGGTACGTACGGCTCGTATCAATGTAGCAGGAAATGTAACAAAGGAGGTTAGTTATAAGGCTGAGATTGATCTCTGTGATGAGGGTAAGATCAAGATGCTTGATGCTTATACACGCATCAAACCTTGGAAGACTCTGCAGTTCACCATCGGTCAGGAGCGTGTGCCATTTACCATCGATGCTCACCGTTCTCCTCATCAGCAGTACTTTGCCAACCGTTCGTTCATTGCCAAGCAGGTAGGTAACGTTCGCGATGTGGGTGCTGAAATCGGATATACCTGGAATGTAGGTTTCCCTATCGTGGTGAATGCCGGTATCTTCAATGGTTCTGGCTTGACCAACCAGAAGGATTACTGGACCAAGGGCGTTAACTATTCTGCCAAGGCTCAGTTCCTCTTCCCGAATGTAAACCTGGTGTTGAGTACCCAGAAGATCAAGCCATCTGATGTTACGGTAACGATGTATGATGGCGGTATCACCTTCCACAAGGGCGGTTTCATTGCTGAGGCTGAGTATCTCTACAAGCATTATAGCAAGGATGCCTTCCACGATGTGCATGCTTTCGATGGATTCGTATGCTATGATATTCCGGTTCGCAATCAGAAGAGCATCATCAGGAAGGTTTCGCCTTTGGCACGATATGATTTCATGAGCGACCACAGTGATGGTACAAGATATGGCGGTTCTGATACAGAGCTTGGTGCCTTGAAGATCAATGATTACAAGCGTCATCGTGTTACGGGCGGTGTAACCCTGAGCCTTGCCAAGCCATTCATCTCGGATATCCGTATCAACTACGAGAAGTATTTCTATCGCAATGGTGGGATAGCTAAAGTTTCAGAAAAGGATAAGATTGTTGTGGAGTTCATGACAAAATTTTGATAACAGTTAATAGTTAATAGTTTACAGTTTATAGTTAATAGTTTACAGTTTATAGTTTACAGTTAATAGCCAACAGTCATCTATAAACTATTAACTATAAACTATTAACTCATTACAGCATCCCCTTAGAGCTAGGAAGCTCGAAGTGGTAGATGTCTCTCTTCACCGCCATTTTCAGCGAACGGGCAAGTGCCTTGAAGATGCCTTCTATCTTATGATGCTCGTTTTCGCCCTCAGCCTTGATGTTGAGGTTCATCTTTGCCGCATCACTCAGACTCTTGAAGAAATGCTTGAACATCTCGGTTGGCATTTCGCCCACCTTCTCTCTGTGGAACTCGGCATCCCAAATCAACCATGGACGGCCGCCAAAATCCAATGCTACCTGACAGAGACAATCGTCCATCGGCAGACTGTAGCCGTATCTTTCTATTCCTCGCTTGTCGCCGAGCGCCTGCAGCAGGCATTCGCCCAGGGCAATACCCGTATCCTCAATGGTATGATGCTCATCCACATAAAGGTCGCCCTTGGTATGGATGGTGAGGTCCATCATGCCGTGCTTGCCTATCTGCTCCAGCATGTGGTCGAAGAAACCGAGACCGGTTGAGATATCGCATTTGCCGCTGCCATCGAGATTTACCTTGATGTAGATATCTGTCTCCTTGGTGGTGCGCTTCACTTCTGCGATACGGTCGCCGGCAAAGAGAATCTCGGCTATCTTGTCCCAGTCCATGCCATCCTTTCCAAGAATCAGACTCTTGCAACCCAGGTTTTCTGCAAGCTGGGCATCGGTTTCACGGTCGCCGATTACATAACTGTTTGCCATATCGTAGGCAGGGTTATCGATGTATTCGGTCAGCATGCCTGTGCCCGGCTTTCTCATCGGTGAGTTATCCTCAGGAAAGTGGCGGTCGATGTGCTGCTTGGCGAAGTGGATGCCCTCGCTCTCCAGGGTCTGGATGATGAAGTTGTGTACTGGCCAGAAGGTGTCCTCCGGAAAGGAGTCGGTGCCCAAGCCGTCCTGGTTGCTCACCATCACCAGCTCGTAGTCGGTGTGCTGGGCAATGAAGGCGAGATTGCGGAACACGCCCTTGGTGAATACCAGCTTCTCGAAGCTGTCAATCTGTTCGTCTTCAGGTTCCTGAATCAACGTTCCATCGCGGTCGATGAAGAGTAATCTTGTCTGTTTCATGTCTCTTATATATGTTAATACGATTAATATTTTTCAATCTCTGTAGTTGCCATCTTCTGGCTTTCCTTCATTCTCTGTTTCTCTTCGTCTTGCACCTTGTAAGAGCCGAACTGATAGGCAAGCGAAATGCCGAGCCAGCTCAAGGCGTAGATGATGAGTAGGAAGGTGATGGTGAACACCAGGAAGAGGAGTGGGGTGAAATAACCCGGCACACCGAGCGGGTCGCCATCAAGTGCACCGAGCTGTGAATAGAACTGTGCGATGATGAGGATGATGGAAGGCAGGGCTGCGATAAAGGTAGCGATGCCTACGATAATCATGCCGAGAAAACCGGTCAGAAAGAAACCTCCGAAGTGGCGGAGGATGCGAAGGAGGGATTTTCCTATCTTGCGCTTTTCGCCCTTAGGACACAGTTGCTTTCTTGGCAGAAGATGCCAGAATGATACGATAGCCATCACGATAGTGGCTCCGTAAATGATGGTTTGCAGGATGAACGAAGCCATCGGATTCACGGCTCCCCAATCGTGAAGCGGTTTGTTGGGGAGAAGGAAATAGAGTACGATAGCCAGCAATACAGCAAATGGAACATGGGTAGCCCATGTCTGTTTTACGAGTGATTTGAAGTCACTTGTTATGGTATCGTATGATGCTCTCATGCAGGCTGTTATGCTGCGATGCTTAAATAATTCATTTACTTCCATAACTATCTTGTTTTAATTTCTAATTATCGCTTTTGTTTTTTTACTCTTTTACTTTTTACCCTTTAAAAGTTTTTTTACCTTTTTACTTTTTTACCCTTTTACCTTTAAAAGTTTCTTCTGAATTCTGAGCAGGTAATGGCGGTAGCGATAGCCACATTCAGACTGTCGGCTGTAGCTCTACCTTCCGGAAAGTTAGGGATGAGCAGTTTGTGGTTCACCTTCTTTGCCAGTTTTGGCGAGATACCTTTTCCTTCGTTTCCCATCACGATGAGTCCCCGGTTTTCGAGCTTTTGCTGATAGATGTTATCGCCATCGAGTAGGGTGCCGTAAACGGGAACGTCGGCAGGAAGTGATTCTACCAGTCCCAGCAGGTCGCCATATTCTACCTTCACTCTTGCTATGCTGCCCATCGTGGCCTGTACCACCTTCGGATTGTATACGTCGGCAGTATCCTGACTGCAGTAGATATGGGTGATACCAAACCAGTCAGCGATGCGGATGATGGTGCCCAGGTTGCCTGGGTCCTGTACGCCATCGAGCGCCAGACTCAGTTCGCTGGTATTAACAGAGTAATCTCCTGAAGTTGCCTGTCTGAATACGGCGAGCACCTGCTGCGGATGCTGCAGGAAACTTACCTTCTTCAGTTCTTCATCAGTAACCTCTATCACTTCGGTTTCAGCCCCGAAGTGTTTGCCCCGGAGCCATTCGCCGGTAGCCACAATCAGGTCGGCAGGTTGCAGAGCAAGCAGATCGTCTACCACCTTGAAACCTTCTGCCACGAACTTTCCTTCTTTATTTCTGTTCTTCTTCAGTTCGAGCGAACGTATGTACTTTATTTTATTCTTGCTAATCATTTATTGTTTCTAATCTTTAATGGATGCAAAGGTAGCATAAAAAGCAGACAAAACAAAATATTTTTCTTAAAACCTTTGGTAGTTTAATGAAAAAAGCATACTTTTGCATTTGATAAGGTGGTATTCAGACTTAATATGTTTGAATATTCTGATAAATAACAAATAAAGTATGGAGGAATGATTATGGCACGACCAATTAAAGAAACCCCAATTCTTTATGGGGATGATGCCAAGCGATTCTTGGCGAATATAGAAAATGTGAAGCCTGCTTCAGAAGAAGAGAAAGAACGTATTCGTGCTTCTTATGAAGAGATAAAACAAATGGCGGATTTTGTGATGTAAGAAGATGAGACGGTTAGTTAGATTAGAAAACCTGCAAGAAATGAAGCCGTTTGATTGTGGTGATGACGATTTGAACGGCTTTTTGCTTGATGATGCTAGATTCTATTATAAGGAATTGATTGCCAATACATTTGTGATGGAAGATGAAAATGAGATTGTGGCATATTTTAGTTTGTTGAATGATAAGATTTCTCAAACTACAGTATCGAAGAATCTCTGGAGAAAACTCAGAAAAACAATGCCTCATCGTAAGCATTTAGGAAGTTATCCTGCGATGAAAATCGGAAGGTTGGCTATTTCGAGAAATCATCAAGGAGAAGGAATTGGAACAAAACTAGTATCTGCTATCAAGCAAATGACCGTCAATTCTCAAACGGCAATTTCTGCCTGTCGCTTTTTGACGGTGGATGCCTATAAGGAGGCTTTGCCTTTTTATGAGCGAAATGGTTTTAAGCGATTGGTTAATGAAGATGAGGAAGGTGAATATACTATTCCTATGTATTACGATTTGAAGGTATTGAAAGAATTTTGAAAATACAGAAGATTTCATTACTCGCCCTGTCACTGGTTCTGGCTGGATGTTCTACCAGCAAATATGTGCCGGAAGGGGAGTATATATTAAATAAGGTGGAAGTGAAGAGCGACTCGGCAGGGTATAATGCCGGGGCGCTCAAGCAGTATGTGCGCCAGAAAGAGAAACCGAAACTCTTCTCGCTCTTCAAGAATCCTTTCAGCAAGAAGCCTGTCATCTACGATACTTTGCAGGCGCGGCTCTCCTGTCAGGATCTGCTTACTGCCATGCAGAACCAGGGCTTCATGCATGCCGGAGTGTCGCTCTATACCACCAAGAAAGGAAAGAAACTGGATGCTACCTATCTGTTGCATCCCGGAGAACCTTTTATCATCGGTAAGGTGAAATATGAGGTAGAAGATGAACATATTCAGCAACTTCTGCATCTCGATAACCCCGATAATCAGCAGATTAAACCAGGTATGCAATTTACGGTAGAAACATTGGATAATGAGCGCAGGCGTATCTCCAGCCTTCTGACCAATGATGGCTATTTCCGCTTTCATAAAGATTTTATCCAGTTTTCTGCCGATACGATTGCAGGACAGAAGGACATCGCCCTGACGCTACATCTGATGAAGTATAAGGCAAACAGTAATGCTCCTGAGGTTGATCATACCCGATATGAAATCAGAAATATCAACTATCTGAGTAATGACAGCGACCGCATTCACTTGCGCCACCAGGTATTACTCAATGCCACTGCCCTCAGAGAAGGCCATCCCTATAGCGCTGCCGCCTTGCAGCGCACTTATAACAATTTCGCCCGTCTGCAGGCGGTGAAGTATACTAATATCAGTTTCTCGGAAGTTCCTGACAGTAATCAGGTTACGGAGAACGGAATGGAACGGGACAGCATCAGCCGGCAGATGGACTGCAATATCCAGATCAGTACCAACAAGCCTTCTACCATTGCCTTCCAGCCGGAAGGAACCAATACGGCGGGCGACTTGGGAGCTGCTGCTTCGCTCACTTATACCAACCGAAATCTCTTCAGAGGTAGTGAGCAGTTGAGCATCGAACTCCGTGGAGCCTATGAAGCCATTACCGGTCTGGAGGGGTATCAGGATCAGAACTATACTGAATATTCGGTTGAAGGCAAACTGGTTTTCCCTCGTTTCGTGGCGCCTTTCCTTTCAAGAAATTTCAGAAGAAGACAGACGGCAAACAGCGAGTTGTCGGCAAGTTGGAATCTTCAGAACCGTCCGGAGTTTCATCGCCGTGTATTCTCTACAGCTTGGCGTTATCGCTGGACAGAGCCACGCCATCACCTGGCCTGGCGTTTCGACCTGCTCGATCTCAACTATGTGTATATGCCATGGATATCCGAGACATTCAAGAGAGACTATCTCGATAATGCAGAAAACAGAAATGCCATCCTCCGCTACAATTACGAAGACCTGTTTATCATGAAGATGGGTTTCGGTTTGAGTTATAGCGATGGGGTAGATGCTGTGCGAGTGAATGTAGAGAGTTCGGGCAATCTGCTGAGTGGTGTTTCCAAGGCTTTCGGTTTCAAGGTGAACAGTCAGGGGCAGCGTACATTATTTAATATAGCTTATGCCCAGTATGCCAAGTTTGATGTAGATTATACCCATCTGATGCAGTTTGATAAGCGCAATGCTCTGGCGCTGCATGCGGGCATCGGTGTGGCTTATCCTTACGGCAACAGTACGGTGCTGCCTTTCGAAAAGCGTTATTTCTCGGGTGGTGCCAACTCGGTAAGAGGTTGGGGCGTAAGAGAATTAGGTCCGGGCAAGTTTAAGGGAACTGACGGTAGAATAGATTTCATCAACCAGACGGGTGATGTGAAGCTCGACTTGAATGCCGAATACCGCACTTCGCTCTTCTGGAAGTTTGAGGGTGCAGCGTTTATCGATGCCGGTAATATCTGGACACTTCGCAATTATCAGGATCAGCCTGGCGGCCAGTTCAAGATAGATGAATTCTACAAACAGATAGCTGTAGCCTATGGCTTAGGTCTCAGGTTGAATTTCGATTACTTCATCCTCCGTCTGGATATGGGTATGAAGGCAATCAATCCAGCCTACGGAACGAAGGAAGAGCATTGGGCGATTATCCACCCGAAACTAGACCGCGATTTCGCCTTCCATTTCGCAGTAGGTTTGCCGTTCTAAATGCAGCTAATAGTTTATAGTTAACAGTTTATAGTTAACAGTTATAGTTAACAGTTTATAGCCAGGAGTTTCTGTAGGGCATCTTTTTTTGATTATGATGCCCCTCAGAAACTCCTTACTTTTTTCAAGGCAATTTATCCAACTTAATCTTCCAGAGTCCCTTTTCCATACACATCGGCAGTTGGAAATCAGCCTGTTCTATGAGCTGCGGATCCTGCCCGATGCTGTCCATCTGCAGAAAATTATGAACCGTAAGGGTAACGGTGGCACTTGTTTCATCGTCACCGAAATCAATATCCGTAATCTCGATGCTGGCATCCTCCGGTTTCTGGCGCAGCAGTTCCACGTCAGTCTCGTTCACATTACTTGCAGCATAGCGCAGCCAGCGCTCCGATTCCTGGGTGCAATACTTCACGGCTTTCTGGAAATGCCAGTTGAAATAATAGTTGGCAAACGAATCAACATCAGCCTTCAGCTGGTCCTCGCTGCCTTCGTGAGGTTCACATCCCGAAAGGCTGAATATACTTGCGGTCATGCATGCCACAGCTATGCATAAACCTATCATCGACTTCTTTATCATGATTCTCAAATCTTAAAAATTCTATTTTTTTGCGATATTTCGGCACAAAGATAGTAAAAAACTTTGTAATAAGAATCTTTTTTGCTAACTTTGCATGGAAAATAACAATTAAAATGCTGAAATTTATATCCTTTGGCAGTGGAAGTAGTGGCAATTGCTATTATCTTTACACTGATACGGATTCGATACTGATAGACGTAGGAGTAGGAATAAGAATATTAAAGAAGCATTTCCATAACTATGGACTTCGTTTCGAGGATGTGCATCACGTCCTCATCACACATGACCACGCCGACCATGTAAAGTCGGTGGGGAGTCTGAGTACTGACTATCATCTACCGGTATATACGACCCGTAAAGTACATCAAGGCATCGAGCGCAACTATTGTGTTCGAAAGAAGATAGAGCCTAACCATGCTCATGTGATAGAGAAGAACGTAACTTTCACACTGGGCGAGTTTAAGATTACTCCGTTCGGCGTACCCCATGACAGTACCGACAATGTTGGCTATTTCGTGGAGTGCGGAGGTGTGAACTTCTGTCTCATCACCGATGTGGGCCATATTACCGAAGAAATGCATGACTTTATCGGTCGTGCCAACTATCTTGTACTCGAGGCGAACCATAGTGTAGAGATGCTCCAGCAGGGTCATTATCCCCAGTATCTGAAGGATCGCATTCTGGGAGATAACGGTCATCTGAGCAACGACGATTGTGGCGAGGCGCTTGCCAATTATGCTACACCGGAGCTTCATCACGTCTGGCTCTGTCATCTCAGCGAGGAGAACAACCATCCTGAGCTGGCACGCAAAACCGTGGAGCAGATCCTGCGCAGCAAAGGCATCATAGCCGGCAAGGACTTCCAGCTGGAAGTATTGAAGCGCAAGACACCGAGCGAAATCTTTAACCTGGTGTAGGGCAGGTGTAAAACTAAAAAGGTAGCCGGATAAGGAGTTATATTGAGTTAACTCCTTATCCGGCTATTTCATGAATACGAAATAAACGGCTGCAATCAGGCAGCAGAAGGCTGCGAAATGATTCCAGTGCAATCCCTGTCCCTGGAAGAGGATATTGGCGATGATGGCGAAGACGATAAGCGATACGCATTCCTGTATCACCTTGAGCTGGACCAGATTAAACGGTCCGCCATTATCCACGAAACCGATGCGGTTGGCTGGTACCTGACAGCAATATTCGAAGAAGGCGATGGCCCAACTGAAGGCGATGACACCGATAAGAGGCCAGTTGCTGCTCACGCCCGTTTGTTGCAACTTGAGGTGTCCGTACCAAGCCAGCGTCATGAAGATGTTGCTCAGCACCAATAATAATATAGTATACAATCCGTTCATAATCTTATCTTTTTTGCGGGTGCAAAGGTAATATATTTTTTTTAACCCTCCAAATCTCAGGGAAGTTTCATTTCGTTTTTGTTTTGATATGGTTGTTTTTGGCAGATAAATCTCCGATGTTCTGATATTTATCTCCGAAATATAAGTGTGCTGTTTGCGTATGGCCAGTAGGCTGTTTGGGGCGAACAGCCGACTAGCGGAATAGGGAACAGTCAGCTGTTCCTATAAGACAGTCATCGCAGATAGGAAAACCAGATTTCCCAATCCTATCAATATGATTTATGTTTAGCATTCTGCAAAAATCTCTTCACTCTTCACCTTTCCTCTCAAATCCCCTGTGTTTATCGGCATTTCGGGAGGTGAAGAGTCATCAGCAACTCTTCACCAACTCTTCACCACTCTTCACCTGGACTCAAAATCGATAGGTAGATGTGTATCCTCCTTTATGCGTTGATGTGTAGAAGTATATGGGTGAAGAGTGGTGAAGAGTGGGTGAAGAGCTGTTGCGAACTCTTCACCCCCGCCAACCTCCCTGTTTATCGGTGTTTCCAGGGGTAAGGTGAAGAGTGAAGAGTATTTCCGTGTTTGCGTCCACATAATATTTATCGGTCAGGATTATGATATGACAACCTTGCTGTATCAGGATTGATTCGCATAATCCTTTAAATTTCAGTGTCCTCAGCCATTTTCTTTCAGATTTTCTTGCGAGTTCCAATCTTTCTTCGTATCTTTGCCGTGTCAGTTATTCATTTTAATAAGGAGCAATATGATGGTACATCGAGATAAGATATTATGTTTTTTGATTTTATTCTGCTGCTTCATAGTTCATACTCCTCTGCAAGCCCAGCAGTCACGCAAGAAGGTGGGGCTCGTTTTGGGTGGAGGTGGTGCCAAGGGTGCGGCTGAAGTAGGTGTGCTCAAGGTGCTGGAAGAGGCTGATATTCCTGTAGATTATATTGCCGGAACCAGTATCGGTGCCATCGTGGGCGGACTCTATGCCATCGGCTACGATGCTGCGGATATTGATAGCCTCTACCGTAACCAGAACTGGCTTTTCCTTTTGAGCGACCAAGTGAAACGTGAATCGGAAACCTTTCTTTCTAAAGAAGAAAGGGAGAAATATATCGTTCATATTCCTCTTTCCAAAGAGAGGAAGGTCTCGTTGCCAACCGGTTATGTGAAGGGGCAGAATATCTTTAACCTTTTCTCTAAACTTACCGTGGGGTATCATCAGGTAGATGATTTCTCCAACCTGCCTATTCCTTACCGTTGCGTGGCGGTAGATCTGGTAGAAGGCAAGGAGGTCGTGTTTTCATCGGGCTCGTTGCCATTGGCGATGCGTGCCAGCATGTCGATACCGGGCGTGTTTGCTCCGGTAGAATGGAAAGGGAAGATGCTGGTGGATGGCGGCGCCTTGAACAATCTGCCGGTTGATGTGGCAAAGGAAATGGGAGCGGATGTGATTATCTGTGTAGATTTGAGTACTGGTTGGAAGAAGAAGGAAGAGTTGAAATCGGCTTCTTCTGTTGTTGAACAGCTCATAAGTATGATGGGGCAGAACAAATACCGGAAGAATATGGCTGAAGCCGATCTTTATATCAATCCTTCTCTGAAAGGTTATTCGGCAGCCAGTTTCCAATCTGAAGCCATTGATACCATGATACAGTGGGGAGAACAGGCTGCCCGCCAGAAATGGGATGAGCTGATGGCTCTGAGAAAGTATATCTATGCTGATGCTTGTGATTCCGTTGCATCTGATGATACATTACAGGAAAAGAAACGCCTCAAACTGCAGAAACCTTCTCAGACGGAAGCCTATCATATAGGAAGCATCCGGATAGAAGGCATCAGTGGAGAGGAGGAAAAGTGGATTAGAAAGAAAATTGCTTTACGGGAGAATTCGGAAGTCAGCCCTGAGGAGATTGATGGCACACTTGCTATGCTTCGGGGACTGAATATCTTTTCGCGTGTAGAATACAGACAGTCTAACGAGGAACCTTATGACCTGGTATTCATGCTGGAACCCAACGAATCCAGAAGAATCAGTGTAGGTGCACGTTTTGATACGCAGGATCTGGCGAGCGTCATTGCTCAGATATCCAATAACCAGCAGTTCTCTACCCGTCATCACTATGCTTTTACAGGACGCATTTCCCGTAATCCATATATGGAAATGAAATATGCCTATGGCAACCTTTTCGGAGCGAAAATAGGCATTTCCTATCGTATGGCTCATTATGATTTCGACCTTTATGCGGACAAACATAAGTTGGATGCCCTGGAGTTTCTTTCGCATTCTTTCGCTGGATTCTATACCCGCGATATCGGTAATTTCAGATTGAAATCGGGAGTGCAGTTTGATTATTATCATTATCATTCTGATATGTTCGAACGCGACGGAAGCATCCAGACACGTTCGTCAGACCATTTTCTGAACTACTTTGCATCTGTTGTGATGGATACTTACGACCGCCGCTATTTCCCGACCCGTGGCAGCCACATACAGGTGCAGGGCATTCTGCATACGGATAACGGAATACATTATGCCGATGGGAATCCTTTCGGTGAGGCTGCTTTTCAAGGAGAATGTGCCGTACGTCTCAATTCCAGATTCTATCTGCTTCCTAAGCTCAAGAGCCGTTTTGTGTTTGGCAGTTCCATACCAGCCATTTATCAGAATTATGCAGGTGGAGTAGCTGACGGTTACTATCTGCCTTGGCAGATGGCATGGGAGAGTGCGCAGCATGTTCATCTGCTGGAACGCAATGTGGTGACAGGTCAGCTCGGTTTCCGTTATCGGGTAAGAGGCAAGTTCTATCTTACAGCTTTGGGAGAGTATGGCAAGGAAGCCCGCAAGTTTTCCCATATTCTCATTGGTGATGATTTGTGGGGTGGAGCCTTGAGGGCATCCTATGATTTCGTATTGGGTCCGGTAAGCATTCAGGCTAATTATTCTAGCCTGGGTAAGAATGTTGGTATCTATATCAATGCAGGTTTCATATTCTGATTTCCTTAATTGCTGCCCATATAATAAATAAGGTGGGGTTTTCTTTGCCGAACAAGAATAAATCATTACCTTTGCAGAGGTTTAGAAAACATATAGAATGTATTTTGCAATCTTGAATTTTAGATTATAATAAATAAAAAGAGAGAATAAGATGAAACTGAGATTTTTGAAATTGATGCTGCTGCTCTTCATCCTGCCTTTGCAGATGTTGGCGGCAGAACTGGGAGTGGCTGGTAAGCAACTGGCTGCATTGCCTGGAGTAAGTAACGTGGAAACGCTGAAAAGTACGCATTTCCCAGAAAAGTATGTGTTCTTTATCAAGCAACAGCTCGATGCCAAGGATGCATCCAAGGGTTATTTCGAACAGAGGGTAGTGCTCTGCCATAGAGGTTTCGACCGTCCTACCGTGCTCGTGACAGAAGGATATAATGCCAACTATGCGTTGCGCGAAGGATACATCGAGGAACTTTCCAAGCTTTTCGATACGAATATCATTACCGTGGAGTACCGTTATTTCGACAAGTCGATGCCTAGTCCTTGCAACTGGGATTATCTTACCGTTGAGAATTCGCTCTATGATCTGCATCATGTAAACCAGACCCTGCATGCGATGTACAAGGGAAAGTGGATTGCTACCGGCATCAGCAAGGGCGGACAGACCACGATGTTCTACCGTTCTTACTTCCCTGATGATGTAGATATTTCTGTGCCATACGTAGCTCCGCTCAACAAGGGTGTGGAGGATGGACGACATGAGAAGTTCCTGCAATATCAGGTATCAACCAAGGAAAACCGACAGAAGGTGCTCGATTTCCAGTTGCTCCTCTTCAAGCGAAAGGCTGCGTTGCTGCCTATGTTCGAGAAATATTGCAACGATAAGAAATATGTATTCAATGCTCCGCTGACAGAGATTTTTGATTACTCTGTATTCGAATACGCCTTTGCTTTCTGGCAGTGGGGAGAAGACATCAACAAGATTCCTGCAAGAGAGGCAGATGACAAGACGGTGTTTGATTACTGGATCAATATGTGTGAGCCTAACTATTTCACCAATTATAATGCCACAGCCTCATTTGATGTGCAGGCTGCCCGGGAGTTGGGTTATTACGGCTATTATACCAAACCATTCAAGAAATATCTCAGTATCAAGACGGCTAAGGGATATCTGAAGAAACTGATGGTGCCAAAGGGAGCTGAAAACGTGAAGTTCTCGCCGGCACTCTATAATCATACGGTAGAGTTCCTGACCAAGAATGATCCGAAGATGGTTTATATTTATGGCGATATCGACCCATGGGGAGCTTCGGGCATTTATGGCTTACCTTTCACCAAGAACAAGAAGAACCTGCATGTTTATATGTGTCATGGCGGTTCGCACAAAACTCGCATCTTGTCGTTCCCAGAGCCTACACGACAGGAAATCATCAGTCTGATAGGTGGTTGGCTGAAGGAATAATGCTTTCATCAACCGATTATTATGGATAAAATGAAAGTTTTTATCAAAAAATATCCCTAAAAGTTTGGTGGTTTCAGAAAAATGTATTACCTTTGCACTCGCTTTTGAAAACAAAGCTTTTTGCAGAGGCACCCTTAGCTCAGTTGGTAGAGCAACTGACTCTTAATCAGTGGGTCTAGGGTTCGAATCCCTAAGGGTGTACAAAAAACTCCGAAGAATCAATCTTGGTTCTTCGGAGTTTTTTTTATGTATGTCCGGTATGAGGTAATCACGGCTCCGTGAATGTTGGTGCTATATCACAAATTTGCAGAATTTGAGAAAAAAAATAAGTAAGATAGTCTTGCTTTTTCTGTTTTTTATAGTATCTTTGCAACCGATGAATAGAACAGACTTGACACAAGGTAGCATTTGGGGGAATATCACGACCTTTCTGTTACCTTATATTTTGGCTTATTTCCTACAGATTCTCTATGGATTGGCCGACCTTTTCGTGATAGGTAGATATTGTAATGTAGATAGTACTACGGCAGTATCTAATGGTGCGCAGGTAATGTATTTTGTTACTTGCGTAGTCATCGGTCTGGCTATGGGTACCACGGTTAATACGGCTCATGCCATCGGTGCTAAGGATCAGCGCCGGGCTTCCCGGGTTATTGGTAATACTGCTACTATGTTTTTTACCTTGAGTATATTGCTGGCAGTGGTGTTGCTTTGTTGCCGTGATGGTATTGTCCGCCTGATGGATACGCCACCAGAGGCTGTGGAAGGTACCCGTGATTATCTTATGGTATGCTTTATCGGCATTCCTTTCATCATGGCTTATAATGTGATAGCCTCTATTTTCCGTGGTTTGGGCGATTCGAAGAGTCCGATGTATTTCGTGGCTGTGGCCTGTGTGGTGAACATCCTTCTCGACTTTTTCTTTATAGGATATCTGGGCTGGGGTGCCCGAGGTGCTGCATTGGGTACTACCTTATCGCAGATGTTTAGTGTGATGGTAGCCCTCATTGCCATCAGGCGTCACCGTGAGGTATTTGATGTTCACAGACATGATTTCCGTCCAAATCGTCAGACGGTAAAAAGTATTCTGAAGATAGGCTTTCCGATAGCAATGCAGGATGGTTTCATCCAGTTGGGCTTTCTTGCCATTGCCGTAATTGCCAATGGACGAGGCGTGTATGATGCCGGTGCTGTGGGTATCGTAGAGAAGTTTATCGGTCTGGTTTTTATCCTTCCTTCTGCTATGCTGTCTACCGTTTCAGCCATCTGTTCCCAGAATTATGGTGCAGGCAATGTAGACCGTGTGCTTAAGACTCTGCGCTGTTCTCTTGTCATCATCTTTGGCTATGGCATTCTGATGATTGCCGTTTGGGAGATTTTCCCGGAGGTGGCAGTGGGTATCTTTACAGATGATCCTGTTGTTGTAGAAAAAGGAGCCGTTTATCTGCAGGGATATATTTATGACTGTCTTTTTGCCGGCATCCACTTCTGCTTCTCAGGCTTGTTTACAGCCTGTGGCTATTCCATCATCTCTTTTGTCTATAATTTCCTGTCGGTCATCCTGGTAAGGATTCCGTTGGCTTATCTTGCCTCAATGATGTATCCTGATACGCTCTATCCTATGGGTATCACTACGTGGCTCGGCTCGCTGTTCTCTGTTATCATCTGTGTGGTTGTATACCGCTGGATGGTCAAGCATCAGAAGTTCAGTCATTCCATTGTTGCTTCCTGATACAGGCAGGATTATTCTTTTAACAGCTGTCTCCTGAAAGCACTAGGAGACATTCCCGTCTTTTGTCTGAAGAGGCGGGCGAAATGGTTGGGATAGCTGAAGCCCAGTTCTTCAGCTATTTCATTGATCGTTAATTCCTGGCTTGCCAGCAATGATTTGGCACGGTCGATGAGTTTGGTCTGCAGGAAGGCTTGTGGGGTGATACCCATTTCGCGTCGTACGATGTCTCCAAAGTAGCTTGGGGTGAGATGAAACTGTTCTGCGCACCATGCCACAGTGGGAGGTCCCTGAGTACGTAGCTTTTTAGAGCCTTCTGACAAGTATTCATCTACCATTTTATCTAATCGTTTACCTAAATCAGAAGAATGCAGGTTCTTTGTATCGAACTGCCGGTCGTAGAAACGGCGGCAGCAGGTGAGCAACTGTCCGATACCCAGTCGCAACATGTGACTGGTCAGTTCATCATCAGGAGCTTGCAGTTCTGTATAGATATTGTTGAAGCAATTGATGATGACCCGTCGTTCGCTATCAAAAAGTTCCAAAGCCTCAGCCACTTTGTATTCAAAGAAATTGAACATATAAAAGTCACGCCCCAATCCTGTGCCATTGAGCTGTTCAGGCCGGAAAGCGAGCATCCAGCCATGCGGTTTTACCCGACTGTCCAGATTCATAGATACCACATCTCCTGGTTTCATGGTGAACATGGTTCCACCCCGGTATCTCATGCAAGTATCATGCAGAACCAATTCTCCGAAATCCACTTCCATCAGTACTACACAATACATGCAGAAGTCGGTAGGCTCGAATAGAGAGAGGTCGGCATCCTGCAACCTTGCCACGCTCACTTGTGGGTGATAGGTGGGTTGGTGGAAATAATGATTGAACTGTTCTATGTTTTCTACTCTAATATGTTCCATAACTTAAATGTAATTTTGGTACAAATATACGATAATTATTGGTATTTCCAATAAAAATGGTAGATAAAAATGGTAGATTTGATATTAATCATTAAAAAAGGTAGATAAAACCGAAATATATATCCTTTCAGTTGTGCTCCTTTTCTATATTTTTGCATTTGAGTTGTGAAGAATAGGATTCAAAAGCAACAAATAACAATCAATACTTAAAAATATAACAAATGGCAGTAAAATTTTATAAGAGTGAAAACCAGGTGCCACTCGAAATGCACAAGGTGAGAATGATTCAGAAGCTTTCGCTTCTGCCAGTAGAAGACCGATTGAAGAAAATTCAGGAGGCAGGCAACAATACGTTCCTGCTCCAGAATAAGGATATATATATGGATATGTTGACCGATTCGGGTGTTAACGGCATGTCCGATTTGCAGTTTGGTGCCATGATGCAGGCCGATGATGCTTATGCTGGCTCCGAAACCTTCAACAGAGTAAAGGCGGCTGTGAAAGAAGTTTTTGGTACAGAAAACGTCTTGCCGGCACATCAGGGAAGAGCATGCGAGAATATCCTTGCCGAGGCTTTTGTCAAGCCGGGTATGGTGGCACTAATGAATTTCCATTTTACCACTACGAAGGCGCATATCACCCGTCTAGGCGGTACTGTGGAAGAACTCCTGGACCCAAAAGGTCTGTTGCCACAGAGTAATGATCCTTTCAAGGGCGACTTCAATCTTCAGAACCTGCGCCAGCGCATTCAGGAAATTGGAGCAGACAGAGTGGCTTTCGTTCGTGTAGAGTCGGGAACCAATCTGATTGGCGGTCAGCCTGTATCTCTTGAGAATATGCTTGCGGTTACAGATATCTGCCATGAAATGGGAGTTAAGTCTGTACTCGATGCTTCTTTGTTGCAGGATAATGTCTATTTCATGAAGATGCGTGAGGCTCGATGCAAGTATATGGAACCTAGAGAAATCTACCATCTCCTGGCAGACCACTTTGATATTATCTATTTCTCTGCCCGTAAGCTGAGTTTCTCCAAGGGTGGTATCATTACTTCCAAGGATCCTAAATATACCCAGCAGATGATGGAATATATTCCTCTGTATGAGGGATTCCTTACTTATGGTGGTATTGATGTCCGTACGATGGAGGCGATGGCACAGGGTCTTTACGAATCGCTTGATATGGAATACATCAATCAGGGACCGGAGTTTATCAATTACCTTGCCAAGGAATTGGATGATTATGGTGTACCGGTAATTCTGCCTCCTGGTGGTCTTGGCTGTCATCTCAATGCAGGTGCCTTTGTGCCGGAAGTACCTCATAATCAGTATCCAGCAGGTGCCGTAGCAGCAGCTCTTTATATTGCCGGTGGCATACGTGGCATGGAGCGTGGTACTCTCTCTGAACAGCGAAATCCTGATGGCTCTGAGCCTTTTGCTGAGTTAGAGTTGATGCGATTGGCCGTTCCTCGCCGTGTATTCACCTTATCACAGTTGAAGTATGTTGCCGACCGCGTGAAGTGGCTTTGGGATAATCGCCAGTTTATTGGTGGTTTGCAATGGGTAGAGGAGCCTTCTGTTCTTCGTTTCTTCTTTGGTCGTCTGAAAGAAGTAGGCTATTGGCAGGAAGAACTTGCCGAGAAGTTCAGAAAAGATTTTGGTGAGAGTTTGTAAGAGAAAAGCAGGATATCAGCTGATCTTGACACATTAATATATTATATAGGGGCATCTTTGTTTCTTGAATAGAGACAGAGATGCCCCTATCATATATTAATAAACTTCATAAATACACAATCGTTATGTCAAGAAACAAGAAAACATCAGAGTCGTTATTCCAGTTCATGAACCTCCTTATCGCCCTGTTGATGAAAAACGGGCAATACCGCACCTCGCTGCATTACAAGGCAACCCTCAACAGCTTTAAGCGATACCGAGACAATAAGGATATTGCCCTAAAAGAGATAGATGCAGAAGTGATGCGCTCGTATGAGGCGTACCTGCATCATACGGCGGAGGTATGCAAAAACACCAGCTCCTTCTATCTCCGCATCCTCCGTGCCACCTACAACAAAGCAGTGGCAAAGGGACTGACGCCACAGCAGCATCCCTTCTCGGATGTCTATACAGGTATTGCCCAAACCCGCAAGAGAGCCATACCTACAGAGAATGTCAGCCAGATCAAGAGTCTGCAATCTGTCAAGGATCTCAATCCCAAGGAAGAGATGGCAAGAGATACATTCCTGATGAGTTTCTATCTGCGTGGTATCTCTTTCATCGACCTGGTTCACCTCCGTAAATCCGACCTCAAGGACGGTTATCTCCATTATACCCGAAGCAAGACCAGGCAGCGTCTCACCATCCGATGGGAGAAGGAGATGCAGGAGTTGATGGAAAAGTACCAGGCACAGACCGCCTCCTCACCTTATCTCTTTCCTTTCCTTGTTGATGATGGAAACAAAAGACAGGACAAAACTATTGACAAAATGCAGGAAGAGGTGCGCCTGTATCACAATGCAGAAGCCCGTATCTCCTACCATCTTAGGAAGTTAGGAACTAAGATAGGCATCAAGGGCAAGCTTACCCTTTATATCGCCCGCCATTCCTGGGCAACGGCAGCAAGAGACAACCATATTTCTATCTCTGTCATCAGCGAGGCATTGGGACATCATTCCGAAACCACCACACAAATCTATCTCCGTTCCATCAAAAGCTCAGAAGTAGATGATGCCAACGCCAAGATACTGGCAGCCCTATAAGCCACAAAAAAAGAATAAAAAGAGGGATTTTGTAAAATGAACCAAAATGAACCAATTTTTCTGAATCTCTACATAAGAGATACAGAA
>JAJVTK010000001.1:0-226015 GCA_021622245.1 Segatella copri
CATCTTCTCATAATAGGAATTGTCCTCACCACGGTAAATAATAGATGCGTTCTTGTCACGCTTGATTTTCTTCTCCTTGATCAAGCGTTCTTTCTCCTGACGAATCTTTTCAAGCAATACGCTTGCAGGTTCGTCGTTAGGGTCTTGCGGTACAAGTTTTCCCTGTATCGCCCATTGTAATATGCTGTTCTTTAATTGTTTGCCGTTCATTGTTTATAATTTCAATGTATCTTTAAAAGTTATTGGACTGCCTCTGAGTTTGAATTGGTCAAGCAATGCTTGACTAATCACTGTTTCTAATTCGCCAACAACTTGTTGGCGAATTGTTGTTATTCCTCCATGCCATCCAAGAGCTGGTCAAGTTGCGCTTGCAGTTCTTCACGCTTTGGCAAATAGAGTTGGTAACGAGCCACAAACAATTGATTGGTTATACCCTCCAAGGCATACTCCATCAGAAGTTCGTCTTTTCTTGCTCCCAAAACTATACCAATAGGGGGATTATCGTCAGGTTGACACACTTCTGTTTTGAAATAGTTCAGGTAGAGATTCATCTGCCCAATATCACCATGCTTTATCTCTGCTCGCTTTAGGTCAATCAGCACATAGCATTTCAAAATACAATGGTAGAATACCAAATCCACCTTGAACTGTCGGCTCCCTATCTGCATGGAGTATTGTCTGCCCACAAATGCAAAGCCACGTCCCATTTCCAAAAGGAACTGCTCCATGTGGTCTTTAAGAGCCTTTTCCAAGTCACTCTCCTTATAGCGTTTCTGTTTGGGAAGTCCAGCAAATTCAAGCACAAATGGGTCACGGATAATGTCTTGCGGAGTTTGTACTTGGTGCCCCTCGTTAGCCAATGCAAGAACTCCAGCCTTGTCTGTGCTTAGTGCAAGTCGCTGAAACAGACAACTTTTCATCTGTCTTTTCAGTTCTCGAACTTTCCAGCCTTCCTTAATACATTCATTAAAATAGAACTTCATTTCGAGAGAATTATCACACTTTAGTAGTTCATAGTAATGGCTCCATGTCAATTTTGGGGACGCTGTCCCCAAAATTGGAAAAGCCAAATAGAACTTACGCATATAAGTGAGATTAGTACGGTTGAACCCCTTGCCATTTCTAATAGTCAAATCTTTTGAAAGATTCATGAGCAAATGTTTTCCATACTCTGCTCTATCTTTACCTTTAAGCTCAAACTCCACAATGTATTTACCTGTCTGCCAGTTTGCTTCAAGCAATTCTGTATTGACAGCATTGACCGCTTTTGACTTCGCCTCACCCCATAGCGCAGTTATGTTGTCTATCAACTTCTGGTAGGCAACATCATTTATGTTTGTCAACTCTTTATTCTCCATGCCAATCTTTAGATTTGTGGAACATTGTCCCACATATTACAATTCGTCCACATTCACCTCAATCCCCAATATACGCTGTATCTCTGCCAAAGTCTTGTCAATCTCATGATCAAGAGCCTTGCGCTTCTTGAAATAGTCGGCAAGCAGTTCGGCAGGAGGCAAGATTTCTTCATCCTCTTTCGGGAACTTGCACAAGTCGAAGTTGCAATCGGTGGCGATAAGGTCTTCAACCGAATAGCAACGAGATTTCTCGTCACCATCAGCAATAATAATCTCCTTACGGTTGTTCCACCACTCACGGATTGGGTTGCAATGTTCCGACTTCATGGACTTTGTCTTGGAGAAATGCTTGTAACCCTCTGGCATATCCAAACGATAGAACCACGTTTCCTTTGTAGAATAACCTTCTGGAGCACCCTCCGCACTGGTATTGTCGAAGAACAAAATGTTCGTGGCAATCGAAGTGTAAGGTGCAAAGATACTGCCAGGCAAACGGATAATGGTGTGCAAGTTGAAATCCCTGAGCAACTTTGTCTTAATGGCAATCTTTGTGTTATCTGCTCCAAAAAGGAAACCATCAGGAACAATGACAGCAGCACGGCCATTTTTCTTCAAGCGATACATGATAAGCACCATGAAGAGGTCGGCAGTCTCGCTACTGCGCATATCAGAAGGAAAGTGAGATTTCACGTCGGCCTTTTCATTACCTCCGTATGGTGGATTCATCAAAACAACATCAAACTTGTCTCCGTCTGTATAGTTGAGAACATCTTTGGTAAGCGAGTTGTCGTGATATACCAATGGCGTGTCGATACCATGCAGCAACAGGTTTGTCACACATAGCATATACGGGAATTGTTTCTTTTCTATGCCAAATACAGACTGATTGTACTCTTTGCGGTCTTCAGCAGTCTTTACCTTCTTGTCCAATTCACCCAACCAACTTGTGATGAAACCTCCTGTACCACAAGCGAAGTCTGCCATTTTCTCACCAATCTGCGGATTGACTATCTCTGCCATAAATTCTGTCAAGGCTCTTGGGGTGTAGAACTCACCTGAGGAACCTGCCGACTGCATTTCTTTAAGGATAGTCTCATATATCTCACCGAAAGCATGACTCTCTTCATAGTCACCAAGATTCAATCCGTCTATCACATTAAGCACCTGGCGGAGCTGAACGCCATCTTTCATATATTGGTTGGCATCCTCAAAAGTTGTCTTTACTATTGCCTGACGAATTGGGGTATCAGGTGTAACCTCTATGTTTTTGAGTTCAACAAACAAGGTGTTGTTGACAAACGAAAGCAGTTCGTCACCAGTCAAGGCATTGCCACTTCCATCATCATGTGCCCAGTTGCGCCAACGGCATTCTTCTGGAATAATAGACTTGTAATCATCATCGTCCAACTCCCAATCATTCTCTTTCTCGTCATAGACTTTCAAGAACAGCATCCACGCCATTTGTTCTATGCGTTGCGCATCACCGTTGATACCGGCATCATTGCGCATGATATTGCGTACTCGTTTTACGAAATTAGATAAACTCATTTTATATTGTTTCTTTTTATGCTATATTATATATTGATTGCTCCAACTCTTTTACGGCCTTCAGATACTCTCTCTTGCCACCGAAGAACTTTACTATATTTGCCTTAGAGCCCAATCGGCGGAAAGGATCGTTTTCAAGCACAGTGAGACTTTCAAGTTCAGAAATGCCTTCTTCCATGTACTTCTCCAACAAAGCCTCAAGTACCAGTCGTGCCTGTTCACCATACTTGGTAAATATATCACGCTTTTTCACTTGCTCAGCACGTTCCCGCCTCGTCAGGGTCTTCTTGCCGTATGCGATATGGCAGATGAAATCAAAATCATCCACATTGCTCATTTCCTGTGAAGTTTTTAATTCTGCAAGATCTATGCCTCTTTCTTTCAGCATATCAGCAATGTCTGACTTTTTCTTTATTTCATTCCATTTGGAGGTAAATGTATCAATGGTAGCAAACGAATCAAGGATATTCTTCTTCGTGTAGTCGGTAATACTCTCCGTGCGAAGCAGCTTGCCATCGGCATCGTAAACGGACACTACCTTATTGACAACCATTACCTGGCAGCCATCTTTATCTACAAGAGGCTTTGGACGAGTGATAGGATCACCAACTATTGGCGGTGTATCATCTACAGGCAGAACTGGAGTTTTTGCCTCTCTGGACTTTATAGGATAATCGGGATCCATCTCGATAGGTCCGTCCCAATCTGGGTCAGCAAACAAGCGTGTTACATTTCGAAAGTCCATCACCGTGAAATTGGTCTTTCCCTCATTCTCACGAAGACGGGTTCCGCGTCCTATAATCTGCTTAAACTCCGTCATGGAACCAATCTGTTGATCAAGCACTATCAGCTTTACCATCTTGCAATCCACACCGGTAGAAAGCAGTTTGCTGGTCGTTGCAATGACTGGATATTCCGAAGATACTGAAATAAAGTAATCCAACTTGCTTTTACCATACTCATCGCTACCTGTTATGCGAACCACATAGTCAGGATTTTTCTTGCACATATCAGCATTGGCATTGGTCAATGCCAGACGCATACGCTCCGCATGTGTTTCATCAGCACAGAACACTATGGTCTTAGCCATGCGGTCAGTGCTTTTCAGATAGTTGGTTATCTCTTGCGCAACTTCCCTTATACGGTCTTCTATAATAATGTTATAATCATAGTCACTGTTGTTATAAATGCGGTCTTCTATCTCGTTGCCGTATATATCCTTTTGTCCCTTTGTCGGTCTCCACTCATCGCCAATGTTGGTTGTGATGTTGATTACCTTGAAAGGAGCTAGGAAACCGTCCTCAATTCCGTTTTTAAGACTGTATGTATATATAGGCTCACCAAAGTAGCCAATACTTGACTGGTACTTTGTTTCTTTTGGTGTTGCTGTCATACCTATATGAGTAGCCGAAGAAAAGTATTCCAAGATGTTTCGCCAGTTGCTATCATCCTTTGCGCTACCTCTATGACACTCATCAACGATAACAAGATCAAAATAGTCTGGATTAGGAAACAACTCCTTATAGTTTTTGGCATCATTCTGTCCAATCAACTGTTGATAGAGTGCAAAGAACACTTGATAAGACCCCAATTCTTCCAAGTGGTTCTTGTCTTTTGAGTAGTCTATCTTGTGCGTTACCTTTTCTAATGGTTTGAAGTCTTGCTGTATGGATTGATCAACCAATATATTGCGGTCTGCAAGATACAACACTTTCTTCTTCAAACCACTTTTAAGTAAACGCCATACAATCTGAAATGCAGTATATGTCTTGCCAGTGCCAGTTGCCATGACAAGGAGCACACGGTTTTGTCCTCTCGCAATAGCATTGACAGTGCGGTTTACTGCATTGCGCTGATAATATCGTGGCGGGAATATATTCTGACCAGTGCAAAAAGGCTGCTTTATGATAGCCAGCTCTTGTTCGTTAAGTCCGTTTCCATCGTTAGCCTCATTTTTATATCTTTCGATAAGTTCTTCTTTTGTTGGAAATTCGTCCATAGCAAAAGTGCGTTCCTTGCCTGTCAAGAAGTCATGTTCGGCAAACCCTTCACCATTTGAACTGTATGCAAACTTCACATCAAGCATTTGGGCATAAGTCATGGCTTGTTGCAATCCATGAGAAACAGAATGATTGGCATCCTTTGCTTCTACAATAGCAATGGGTGTTGCCTTATTTGCATAAAGAACATAGTCGGCAAACTTCGGTTTCTCTCTATGCACAAGATTACCATGAAGGCTAATTTTACCGTCAGTAAATTTAACCTTCTGTTCCATGAATATACTATCCTTTGACCATCCCTTGCTTGTGATGGCTTCGTTGATATAGCGGAACTTGATGTCCTCTTCTGTTAAATCTTTGCTTATGCCCATATTCAAATAATATTTTATTATCAGAAGTTCTACAACATATTTGCTGAAATCCCCTTGCTGTCTAAGACATCTTTTATCTTGTTTAGTTTCATAAATTCACCGAATTTTGCTGCAAATATACATTAAAATTTGCGATAATCATTATAAATTAAGCTATTTTATGTAAATTACTGAACCACATGCGAAAGTTCAGTCTCCAGCTCTTAACGCAAGAACTTTCCGGTAAGGCTTGCCTTGCAGGCAGCTACTTCTTCCGGAGTTCCGGCTACAACAAGATTGCCGCCTTTATCGCCGCCTTCCGGACCGAGGTCGATGATATAGTCGGCACACTTGATGACATCCAGATTGTGCTCTATCACTACCAGCGAATGGCCCCTTTCTATCAGGGCATTGAAGGCATGGAGCAGGCGCTTGATGTCGTGGAAGTGAAGACCCGTGGTAGGCTCGTCGAAGATGAAAAGCGTAGGCTCCTGTTCTTCCTTACCTATGAAGAAGGCGAGCTTTACACGCTGATTCTCACCACCCGAAAGCGAACTTGAATTCTGACCGAGCTTGATATAGCCCAGACCCACATCCTGAAGCGGCTTCAGGCGGTTTACGATGATGCGGCAGTTGTCAAAATCGCCCTCGTTGCGCTGCAACTTTTCATCGCTGAAGAACTCAATGGCCTCGTTTACCGTCATGTTCAGCACATCATTGACGTCTTTTCCGCCATAGCGAACCTCCAGGATATCGTGCTTGAACCGCTTGCCCTTACAAGCCTCGCAGGTCAGCGTGAGGTCTGCCATAAACTGCATCTCGATGGTAACATATCCCGCGCCCTTACATTCCTCGCATCTTCCGCCTTCAGTATTGAAAGAGAAGTACTGGGGCGTGAATCCCATCTGCTTAGCCAGTGGCTGGTTGGCAAAGAGGGCACGTATCGCATCGTATGCCTTCAGATAAGTGGCAGGGTTGCTGCGGGTACTCTTTCCGATAGGGTTCTGGTCAACAAACTCTACATGATGGATGCTCTTCCAGTCGCCTTCCATCGATGTATATTCGCCTGGGGCATCTGCTACGAGGTCCAGACGGCGACGCATGGCAGGATAGAGGATTCCCTTGATGAGCGAACTCTTGCCTGAGCCTGATACGCCGGTTACACAGGTGAATACATTGAGCGGTATCTTAACATCGATGCCGCGCAGATTGTTCATCCGGGCTCCCTTGATTTCGATATACTGGTTCCAGGCACGGTGGCTCGTTGGCACCTTTATCTCCTCGTTGTGGGTCAGGTACTTGATGGTATAACTCTCCGGATATTCAGCCAGCAGCTTTTTCTGTTCAGCCTTATCGGTAGTTGAATATTCTGATGACGGACCGGCGTAGACCACTCTTCCGCCCAGTCTGCCGGCATCGGGACCGATATCGATGAGATAGTCGGCTGCCCGCATAATCTCTTCGTCGTGTTCTACCACAACCACCGTATTGCCCAGTTGCTGCAGTTCTTTCAGCACCTTAATCAGTCGGGCGGTATCGCGGCTATGGAGTCCGATACTAGGTTCGTCGAGGATATATACGCTACCCACGAGCGATGAGCCCAGGTTGGTGGTCAGGTTGATGCGCTGACTCTCACCGCCGGAGAGGGTGTTGGAGAGTCGGTTGAGCGTAAGATAACCCAGACCAACATCCAGGAGGAACTGCAGGCGGTGGGTGATTTCGGTGAGCAGACGCTTGCTGATTTCCTTCTCATGCTCAGAGAGTTCCAGTTTCTTAAACCATTCGCTCAGGTTCACAATCGACATCTCAACCAGTTCGGTGATGCTCTTTCCGCCAATCTTCACATAGTTGGCTTCCTTCCTGAGTCGGGTACCATGGCAGTCAGGACAAATCGTCTTTCCACGGAATCGGCTCAGCATTACGCGGTATTGTATCTTGTACTGGTTCTCCTTTACCATTCTGAAGAACTCATCGATGCTCACCCTTTCCTGCTGTTTACGTTTCTTCTCGCCAGGCAGTCCGTGCCACAGCCAGTCCTTCTGCTGCTGAGTCAGTTCGAAGTAAGGCTTGAAGATAGGGAAGTCGTATTCGGCAGCTCTGCGGATGAATTCCTTGAGCCACATACCCATCTTTTCGCCTCGCCAGCAAACCACACATCCGTCATATACGCTCATCGAAGTGTTCGGGATGACGAGTTTCTCATCGATGCCTATTATGCTGCCGAAACCTTCGCAGGTAGGGCAGGCTCCGAGAGGGGAGTTGAAGGCAAACATGTTGTCGGATGGCTCTTCAAACTGCATGCCGTCAGCTTCGAACCGGGTAGAGAAGTCGTAGCAGATGTTGCTTGGCAGGAAGACGAGGCGGCAGGCTCCATCTCCCTCATAGAAGGCAGTTTCGGCAGAATCCATCAGTCGGCTGATATCATCCTTTTCATCGCTTACCGAAGCACGGTCGATGACCAGGAAGATTTCTTCATCCTTCTGCTGCATTCTCTTTCTCAGTTTGTCGCCGCTTACTTCCAGCAGTTCCTTGTCAGCCTGCTCCATGAAGTCTTCGATGCGTACGAATTCACCTTTTATATATATACGCGCGTAACCTTCCTGGTTGTACATCTCCAGCTGTTTGCCCAGACTGCGCCCTTCGATGACGTGGATAGGGGCGAGGATGACGAACCGGGTGCCCTTGGAATACTGTCGGGTGCAGGCGAGTACATCTTCGGTAGTATGGCGTTTCACCTCCTGTCCGCTGATAGGCGAATAGGTTTTTCCGATGCGTGCGTAGAGCAGTCGCAGGTATTCGTAGATTTCGGTGTTGGTGCCCACGGTAGATCGTGGGTTGCGCGAAATCACCTTTTGTTCGATGGCGATGGCAGGTGGCAATCCTTTGATGAAATCACATTCCGGTTTGCTCATACGTCCCAGAAACTGGCGTGCGTATGAAGAGAGCGACTCCACATAACGGCGCTGGCCCTCAGCATATAAGGTATCAAAAGCCAACGATGATTTTCCCGATCCGGAGACACCCGTAATGGCAACAAACTTGCCCTGAGGTATCTTCACATCGATATTCTTGAGGTTGTTGGCTCTTGCCCCTTTTATTTCTATATATTTATCTTTTGGCATATTCTTTTTTTTACCTTTTTACCTTTTTACCCTTTTACCTTTATTCATGGTGGTAAGGCTCACCTTTTATAATAGTACATGCGCGATAGAGCGCCTCGGTAAAGATAAGGCGCACCATCTGATGAGAGAAGGTCATCTTGGAGAGGGAGATCTTCTCGTTGGCGCGGTCGTAGACAGACTGTGAGAAACCGTAAGGACCGCCGATGACAAAGACGAGCCTTCTTGCCGTGGCCTGCTTGCGCTCTATCCATTTGGCAAACTCGATGCTTCGGAATTCCTGTCCATGTTCATCCATCAGCACCACGGTATCCGAAGGCTGGAGGAGTTTCAGAATCAGTTCTCCTTCCCGTTCCTTCTGCTGCTGTTCGCTGAGACTCTTGGTATTCTTGAGCTCAGGAATGGTTGTTATGTTGAAAGGCATATAATGGGTGATGCGCTCGGCATAATCCTTGATGCCCGCAATGAAATGCTTGTTTACGGTCTTTCCGACCAGAATGAGTTCTGTCTTCATTTCGTTGGCGTTTTCTTGCTATACACTTTCATGTTTACTCTTCGCTTCGTCCCTGTAATATCCTGTTCCTATTCTTTTCGGATTCTTCGGAAACCAGCCTTTCTCGCAGCGTTGTCTCTGTTCGAAAAGTTCACCGATGCTCCAAAGGCATGAAGCACCTACTACGCCCAATATGGCAGAGAAGAGCACGTTGGCAACCAGGAAGGCAGCTCCGATGCAGATGATGCCTGCAACGAGGAAAACCCACCAATAGCGGGTGCCCGTATAATATTCCGTCTTCATGACGATAGGGTGAAAGATACCTATTATTAAAAAGGTGGATACGGCGATGATGACGCCCGTGTAATATACTTCCATATTCTATTGTTTTTATATTTTGTTCATTCAACTTTGCTATCTTACCAATACAATATTGCTAAATAATAGCCTTATTCTATTTTCAATTCCATTTCAAAGTGCAAAAATACAAAAAAAACTTCATTCTTGCTTGGTTTATCAAAATTTTTATATAACTTTGTACGCAAATAGAGAAATTATGCATTGTTTTCGTGCACATCCTTCTCGATAAGAATTAATTAATAACATAATATAATCAAACTATGGCTAATAACGCAGAATTGATCAAGCAGTGTGAAGAAAGAGCACAGCAGTGGCTCACACCTGCTTTTGACGAAGAAACCCGTAAGGAAGTAAAGGCAATGCTCGACGCAGAGGACAAGTCTGCTCTCGTTGATGCATTCTATCAGAACTTGGAGTTCGGTACTGGTGGTTTGCGCGGTATCATGGGCGCAGGTACCAACCGCATGAACAAGTATATCGTTGGTATGGCTACACAGGGCTTTGCTAACTACATCCTCAAGGCTTTCCCAGGTGAGGAGAACCTTTCTGTAGTGGTAGGTCACGACTGCCGTAACAACTCCCGTCTCTTCGCTGAGACCGTAGCTGCCATCTTCTCTGCCAATGGCATCAAGGCTTATCTCTTCGAGAGCCTCCGTCCTACACCAGAGATTTCTTTCGCTATCCGTGAGCTCGGTGCCAAGGCTGGTGTCAACGTAACAGCTTCTCACAACCCTAAGGAGTACAACGGTTACAAGGCTTACTGGAGCGACGGTGCTCAGGTTCTGGCTCCACACGATACAGGTATCATCGAGGAGGTAAACAAGGTTACTATCGACCAGGTGAAGTTTGAGGCTAACTGGGATAAAATTCAGATTATCGGTGGTGAGATGGATTACGACTACATGACAGCCGTTCATTCTGCTATGATTGACCAGGATGTCATCAACCGTCAGAAAGACCTCAACATCGTTTATTCAGCTATGCACGGTACAGGTCGTGTCATCGTTCCTCTCTGTCTGCGTTCTTGGGGCTTCCAGAACATCAATGTAGTTCCTGAGCAGATGGTTGTAGATGGCAACTTCCCAACAGTGGTTTCTCCTAACCCAGAGAATGCAGAGGCTATGACCCTCGGTATGAAGCTCGGTACTAAGTTGAACGCTGACCTCGTGGTAGCTACCGACCCAGACGCTGACCGCCTCGCTATCGTTTGCCGCGACGATAAGGGTGAGTGGATGATCATCAATGGTAACCAGACAGCCATGATGTTCTGCTACTACATCATCGAGAACAAGAAGAAGTTGGGCAAGTTGAAGCCAACAGACTTCCTCGTAAAGACCATCGTAACAACAGAAGTTATCGCTGAGATTGCCAAGAAGAACAACGTAGAGTTGCGCGACTGCTACACTGGTTTCAAGTGGATTGCACGCGAGATTGCTATCTCTGAGGGCAAGCAGCAGTACATCGGTGGTGGTGAGGAGAGCTTCGGTTTCTTGCCATACGATAAGGTACGCGATAAGGATGCTCCTGCATCTATCTGCCTCATCTGCGAAATTGCAGCATGGGCTAAGGATCAGGGCAAGACTCTCTACGACCTCCTGATGCAGATTTATGCAGAGTATGGCTTCAGCAAGGAGTTTACTGTAAACGTAGTTCGCCCAGGTAAGACCGGTGCTGACGAGATTAAGCAGATGATGGCCGACTTCCGTGCCAACCCTCCACAGGAGTTGGGTGGCAGCAAGGTGGTTACCTGGAAGGACTACCAGAGCCTGGAGGTTAAGCATGCTGACGGCAGCGTAGAGAAACTCGATATGCCTGCTACAAGCAATGTACTCCAGTGGTTCTGCGATGACAACACCAAGGTAAGTGTCCGTCCATCAGGTACAGAGCCTAAGATTAAGTTCTATATTGAGGTAAAGGATCCTTCATTCAAGTGCGCTGGCTGCTACAACCGCTGCACAGCTGCTGCAATGGATAAGATCGAGGCTATCAAGAAGAGCCTGAAGTTGGATTAATTTCATAGGAAATCATATCATGGCGCTCCGGTAATTATTGCCGGAGCGCTTTTCTTTTCAGTAGCCGTTTATTCTTCTCGAAATAGGGTAGCAAGTTACCCTCATTATCATGTTTTTATAGAAAAAAAGCAAAAAGACTTGCATATTTTCTGATTTTTATTTATCTTTGCACCCATATTACAAAATTATAACATATAATTATACTCTTATGGGAGGCATTTTCGGAACTATTTCCAAGAAAAGCTGTGTCGCTGATCTCTTTTACGGCACAGATTACAACTCACATCTCGGCACACGCCGGGGCGGTTTGGCAACCTACAGTAGTGAGAAGGGCTTCGTGCGCTCTATCCACAATCTGGAAAGTTCATACTTCAGAACGAAGTTTGAACCTACACTCAACAAGTTTGAAGGAGCTACATCGGGCATCGGCGTGATTAGCGATACAGATGCCCAGCCACTCATCATGAACTCTCATCTTGGCCGCTTTGCCATTTGCACTGTAGCTAAGATAGTAAACAAGGATGAACTTACTCAGCTTCTGCTCGAAAAGAACATGCACTTTGCTGAAATGTCTTCGGGTAGTACCAATCCTACTGAGTTGGTGGCTCTGCTTATTATTCAGGGTAAAACCTTCAGAGAAGGTATCGAAAACGTTTTCCATCACATCAAAGGTTCCTGCACCATGATGATCCTTACCGAGGATGGCATTATCTGTGCGCGTGACAGTTGGGGACGTACTCCAATCATCATCGGCAAGAAGGAAGGTGCCTATGCGGCTTCCAGCGAAACCACCTCGTTCCCTAATCTCGATTATGAAACAGCATATGAGGTAGGATCAGGCGAAATCGTGAAGATTACAGCTGATGGCATGGAGCAGATCCGTCCTGCCAACAAGAAGATGCAGGTTTGCTCTTTCCTCTGGGTTTACTACGGATTCCCTACATCTACCTACGAGGGCAAGAATGTAGAGGAGGCGCGTTTTACCAATGGTTTCAATCTCGCCAAGACCGATGATGTGGAGGTAGACTGCTGCAGCGGTATTCCTGATTCGGGTACGGGTATGGCGATGGGATATGCTGCCGGCAAGGGTGTGCCTTACCAGCGCTGCATAGCCAAGTATACACCTACATGGCCTCGCAGTTTTACTCCAAGCAACCAGAGCATGCGTTCGCTGGTAGCCAAGATGAAGCTAATTCCTAACAAGGCGATGCTGAAGGGTAAGCGAGTATTGTTCTGCGATGACAGTATCGTACGTGGTACCCAGCTTCGCGACAATGTGAAGGTGCTTTTCGACCAGGCTGGCTTGAAGGAGTGCCACATGCGCATAGCATGTCCTCCATTGGTATACGGTTGTCCGTTCATCAACTTCACTTCTTCCAAGAGTGATATGGAGCTGATTACCCGTCGCATCATCGAGAAGTTTGAGGGCGATGCCAACAAGAATCTTGAGAAATACGCTACCACCGGTTCTCCTGAGTATCAGAAGATGGTAGATGAGATTGCCAACCAGTTGGGCTTGACTTCTCTGAAGTTCAACACCATCGAGCAGCTGGTAGAGGCCATCGGTCTTCCAAAGTGCCAGGTATGTACCCACTGCTTCGATGGCAGCAGCGCATATACTCTGAATGAGTTTGCTGATGAAGACTAAAATAAGAATATAAGTTCTTGATAGATTAGAAGATAGGTCTAGCGACCCCGCAAAGCGCGGTGTTGCTAGACCTATTTTATTTTCCTTTTATATGATATCGTAATACCCCCTGCGAAATAAAACTGTCACAACTGTCATGTAACGCTTCTGGGTAGGAAGCGTGAGGGCTAAATATATAGCTTTCAATCACTTGTGATATGATACGAATACAGACAGAATCGGAAAATAATGTGGTTTATATTGTTTTCTTCTCGAAAAATTTGGTAGTTACGAAAAAGCAACGTATCTTTGCAGCACATGTTTAGTAAAAAGAAAAAAGTATGAGTGAAGTAAAGCCATATAAATTACCGGAAGAAAAAACAAGTATAGTTTCTGATTCCATGGCAGTCCGTATTACTCCTGATACGGATATTGTTACCTTGCGCCATAATGTGATGGATGCGGTGTATGCTACAACAGATCAGAATGCTTTGTATAGTTGTTTTGTTTTCTTGTCAAGTCAAAAGCAAACTTTACAATCTTCAGTAAAGAAAGAACTTTTGAATCGTTTAGATGAATTGTCAAAGCTTCCAGATGGTTGGGATGGTGAAGGTAGTCTTGCCCTCTCAAGAAATATCGTAGATTTTGTGAAGCGAATTATTCTGCTTGCTACTGATACTAGTCTGCAAAATTGGGTAGCTTTTCCTGATGCACGAGGTTGTATATATTTAGATTACACGGAAGACAATAATATAGCAGGTGTTACTATAACCAATCATCAGGTTGTAGCATTTATCAAACGGGATGGTCATTTGTCAAAATTCAGTTTTGATAAGTTGGATGAAAAGGAAGTATTGTCATTATTAGAAAAAGCTCATGGATAAACTGATTTCTGAAATAGCAGACGATGAAAAGGTTGCAAGAATTCTGTTTTTGTTTGTCCTCTTCTGTTAAGCAAATACTTTGTGATACATTTTTGTGTTAAAATATCGAATATTCTTTGAATTATCAGATAATTACCGTATTTTTGCAGAAAGGTTTTAAAATAGAGATGATTATGAAACTATCAGATTATAGCAATATAACATCGACTCCTGTTTGGAATGAAGTGAAAAACTGGAGTGACGATGACAAGAATGAGCTTATCACATTGCTTTATACAACAATGGATAAGGTAAATCCTTATGTCGTTCCTGAGTCTGATGAGATAGAAGCTTTTGTGAACGAGATTCCTCAAGAAGCCTTGGCAGCTAGTGTGGAGATGGCATTAAAGGATCATGAAAATGGTAATACCATTTCCCATTCAGAATTAATGAGTCGTATAAAAGCGGAACGAGGATGGAAATAGAATGGTCACTGCTTGCTTCAAGACAATTGAACGATGTTTTAGATTTTGTAGCAACAGAATATGGTTCTATAACAGCAAGAAAAGTGTTTGATAAGTTCGATGCTAATGTTAATAGTTTACTGAGAAATCCAAATCGTGGCATATTAGATTCTGATTTGTCTGATTCTCAATTTACAGTTAGACATTTGCAGCTATTCCCTAATGTGCTCTATTATGTAGTGAAAGGTGATTCCATAATAATTTCAGCCGTAATGCATTATAAGCAGTCTCCTCAAACTGTGTATAAAACAGTTATGCAATCATTAGAAAGGTACAGATAGAGCTGAGGGTGTATTCTTATTAGAGAAAGCTCATGTAAAATCAACTATATGTGGCTGAGCCACAGAAAGGAGAATAATAATGGATAAAGAAAAACAAGGCAAGGCTGTATTTGTGTCATTCTGCATAGAACAATATGCTAAGGCAAAGAATATGTCTACAGAAGATGTAGTGAATTTGTTTGAACAGTATGGCATAGCTGAGCATTTCTGTGAATTCTATGAAGTGCTTCATACACAAGGTGGTCAGTGGCTGATAGAAGAAATTGACAAAATGATAAACGAAAGAAGAAAATGAGCAAAATATATCATGGAAGTATTGAGGAAGTTAGAAATCCGGAAATACGTCAACCTAACCGTTCTCTTGACTATGGGTTTGGTTTCTATACAACTACTTCTTACGAACAGGCAAAGAAATGGGTAGAGAGAAGAATGAAAGATAAGGGAGTAGCTGTCGGATACATAAATATCTACGAGTTGGATGATAACGCTCTAAAGAATATGAAATCACTCTTCTTCGAAAAACCAACAGAAGAATGGGTGAATTTTGTTATGAGGAATCGTACAGATAGACAATTTATCCACGATTATGATGTTGTGTATGGGCCTGTAGCAAACGATAGCGTTTACACCCAATTCGCACTCTATGAAGGCGGCATCATCAGTTTGCCTACTCTCATTAAAGAGTTGAAAACTTATAAATTAGTTGACCAGTATCTTTTCCATACAGAGAAGTCACTGCTTGCCATTAAATTTATTGAATCAGAAATCATACAGTTATGAGTGCAAAAATAACACAAGATAATCTTTATATGTTGTTGCCATTGAAGATTGGATGGCTTGCTCCTTGGCTCTCGCAAGACAAGGGTATAAGTCTTACAGATGCCATCAATCGTATATATCATTCACAACTATATAAAAAGCTGTCTACAGAAAGTACCAAATATTGGCATTTAGGTCCTGTGGACTTGTATAATGAACTGAAGAAAGAACTATAAGAAGATAGGTCTAGCGACCCCGCTTAGCGCGGTGTAGCTAGACCTATTTTTATATTATTTCTCGGCAAAATCTTCTTTTGCATAAAATGTATTATTTTGCATAGAACGTAAACTTGTTCTTGTAATCTCTGTTCACGCAGACGGTTGCCTTGCGCTGGGAGAGATTGTATACCACCGACCACTGGGTATGGCTCGTTGGATTGCCTGGAGTTTCTGCCTGACTCACACCATTGAGCAGATTCATGGCTCCTTCCTCTGACAACTGGTTACTGTTCTGCTTGATGACGAATTCCATCATGTCGTAGCGGGTCTTGCCGTGGTTCGAGAGTTTCGGACCTTTATCTGAACATGCCATGGTTTCAGATACATAGAAGTTGCTGGCATAGCGCTTTTCTATCACCTCGCGGGTGTTTGGCAATACGTCAGGATATTTGAAATGAGTCTTTCCGTCTTCACCCGTATATTCATCGTCGATGTAAATCTTGCTTTGGTGATCCTTGTCATATACGAATTCTACGATGGCATAACGGCCCGTG
The DNA here is from genome assembly GCA_021622245.1 of Segatella copri. GTDB lineage: Bacteria > Bacteroidota > Bacteroidia > Bacteroidales > Bacteroidaceae > Prevotella > Prevotella copri_J. The sequence goes on from JAJVTK010000001.1 coordinate 16,067, forward strand.
GCATCTGCCATGTAGAAATGATAGTTGCCGTCATTATCCGGTATCCAGAGGTCATATCCGTCCAGAATCTTGAGAGCTTCATCTACCGTTCTTGCATGATCCAGCATCATGCGTAAGGCCAGGGTTGTAGTCAGTTTCTTGCCCGTGCTTGCCTGCTGGGTTGGCTTGCCGTCGAGATGGAGTACGGATACGGCAAAGCCTGCCTCGTTCATGCCGTCCATCAGAAGATATGGGAATGCCATGATATAGGAAAGGTCTTGCGTCTTATGTTTCTCAAACTGTTCCTTGTTATATAGAATGTAATGCCAGAGATCCTGCCGGTAACCTATCCAGTAGGCATCCACCATGCTGATGGATTTCAGTCCACCTTCTGGAGCCGTGCGAACCAGGGCTGCTGCAATCGGTTCATTATCGTGAGAGTAGTCAAAGTTGCGCCCCATCAGATAATCACCAGTATCAGGTGTCGTAACAGCAAAGGCACTGCAGCCGGCATCCAGCTTGACTCTTGCCTTGAGCCAGGATGGTGTTTTGTCGCAGAGGGTTTTCAATACGGCACCAATCAGTTGGGTGTTGTCGGTAAGATTATAGCCTGATATGGTAGAGAGTTTGTAATCCTCCGTATAGTCAAGATAGAAGAATCTTCCGTCTTTTAAGTCCTGGATGGACCGGACCATCTCCAGTTTCTTGGCATCGGTCAGCAGACTGGCTGGTACGTTCTGATAGTGTGCCTGATAGTTTACTTCTTCATGGTCATCATCGCTGCATGAAGATAGCAGAAACATACAGAATGTGATGCTGAAACTTAAGCATAAAAACAGAAACCATTGTATGTGCTTACTGTTTAAAGTGATATTCTTTTTCATACGTAATTAGTATTAAATGATTGATAAATGATTTGAATTTTCAAATGCAAAAGTAATGGAAAACCACTCTCGGTAGGGAGAAAAGTACACTGAAAAATGCTGATTTTTCTGGAACTATAAAAAAATATCCCTCAAAATACATCAAAACCAATCTTTTTTCTTATTTTTGCAAGAAGAAAAAGCGATTCGTCTGTCTGTGCAAAATGATTCGTCAGTCAGGGCAAACCTGCCTCATCTGTCAATACGAAATAATTTATCTATCCATTATGAATATGAAAGAAAAGAACGCAAAGAAATCTAAGATACATCAGTTAGGGTTCTCTTTCCTGAAGAGAGAATCTAATTACTTGGACCGCCAACGTCAAGCTATCCTTGTGTGTTTCTCCGTGATGCTCTCTTTGGGCATCCTGTCAAATATCCTGGGCTTGTCTGGAGCCTTTGATCCGTTTTTTACCGTGTCTAACATCGTTTTTCTTATTGTCGTGTTATCCTCCTTCATGGCTTATCTCTTCGGGAAAATCCCAATGGTGAGGGCAATCGTTTGTATCGCTATCGCCACCCAGTGCTTTATTGGAGCCGATATCCTCTACAGTGCCTTTATGCCTACGCTGAAAGATAACAGAATGGTGATTCTCATCAATATGCTTATCCTTTCAGGCAACATGTTTTTCTCGCTGGCGGCTTATCAGGCGCGTCTCACACGCTGGCTGGTGGGAATAGCTTTTGGGGTTTATATATTGAGTGTGATTGTAACGGGGGATGAATCGCTCATGGATTATTTCTTCATGATGATGCTCATATTGCTTTTTATCAGCGTGCTGAGTCTGGCTGTTGCCAGAAACGGTGAGTATCTTGTCAATGCGAACAGAACGTTGCAGCGTGATGAGGAAGAACTGCTCCAGGTGCTGAAGATAAACAAAAAGCAGATTAAGGCATACGTGGCTCTGGCGAAGGAAAGGCATGATGTTAAACTTACCGCGCATTTGCTGGATCTTCTGGGTGAGGCTTCGCAGAAGAATGTCATAGACAATGTGATGCAATATCTCCAGACCCGCGAATTGAGCAAACAGAACATAGAACGCGTCTTTCCCGAGTTGAGTGCCTCTGAACAGGAAATCTGTTACCTTATCCTGCAGAACAGAAAGCTGAGTGAGATTTGCACACTGCTCAACAAGTCGGAATCGAACATCACTACCCAGCGGGCCAACATCAGAAAGAAGTTGGGAATGGGCTCTGCTGATAACCTGAAGAAGGTTCTGGAGAAGCGCATAGCTGAAAGCCAGTAGGCCGATGAGGCTGATACTGAACCATATCCTGTTATTTTCGGAAATTTTGAACATATTGTGATAAGATATGAATAGTCTTTTATCACCGAAAAGCCGTACCTTTGCATCCAGATAATAAATGAAACGTAAATCAATAGAAATCATTAAGAAGAAATGAAGAAAATAATCATCTTATGTTTCGCGCTCGGAACTTTCCATACTCTTGGCGCACAGGAGACGCTTACGCTCAGCCAGTGCCTGCAGATGGCAGTGGATAACAACCTGTCGCTCCAGAGCAGCCGAAACGAAATAGCTAAGGGAAAGTACGCTATCAGCGAAAATCAGGCTAAACTCTATCCGCAGATCAATGCGGTGGCACAGCTCAACGACAACTTTACGCCGCCTGTTTCGGTTACCGACGGCTCGGCTTACGGCAAGCCTTATAATGTAACCAAGACGTTACAGTATAATGCATCGGCGGGTGTACAATTGCAGATGCCACTGTATAACCAGATGATTCTTACCGCCATCGATATCACCAAGATTGCCGATAAACTCAACCAACTCTCTTATGAGAAGGCGCGTGAAGACCTCATCGTGCAGACTGCCAAGATGTATTACATGGCGCAGAACACATCTGAGCAGATTCGTCTGACGGATGACAATATCAAGCGACTGGTAGAACTCAGAAACATCACCCAGGCTTTCTATGATAACCAGATGAGTCTGGAGGTCGATCTGAAGCGAGTGAATCTCAATATCGAGAACCTCACCGTGCAGCGCGATAACGCCATCGCCATGCTCGAACAGCAGTATACCATGCTCAAGTATGTGATAGATTATCCTGCCGAGAAGGAGATGAAGGTGACAGCCGTAGATCCGGGAAAGATTGAGATGGTGAAGGCTGACGGACTGGATACGGGACTCTACGAACTCCAGTTGCTGGAACAGAAGAAACTGCTCACCCAGAAGCAGACCAAACTAGCCAAGGACGGTTATCTGCCATCGCTCTCGCTGACCGGAAACCTGATGTATTCTGCCTTTACCGATAGGATTGATCACTGGATCCATTCGGGCGAATCAAACCACTGGTATGGTTCCAACGGTCTGGGCATCCAGCTGCGAGTGCCTGTATTCGATGGTTTTGAAAAGCGTTCTAAAATCAGAAAGGCGAAGATAGAGGAGGAGAATGCACGCATCGGTTACGAGGACGCCCTGAAGGGACTGCAGGCAAACTATATGAATGCGGTGAGCGAGGTGAACAACAGTCAGCGCAACTATAAGAAGCAGTTTGATAATTATACCATGGCGCAGGATGTTTACAACGTAACAGCCGACCAGTATAAGGAGGGTGTGGCTTCGATGACAGCGGTGCTGCAGGACGAGATGCGCATGAGTGAGGCGATGAACAATTATCTCACAGCCTACTATCGCTACAAGGTTGCCAATCTCTCGCTGCTCAAGTTGACTGGACAGCTCAACCAGATTTCGGTTGCTAAATAACGGAGAAGAATAAATCATTAAAAAATAAAATATAAACAGGAAAACGGGATGTAAAAAAGTTTACTTCATATTCCCTGATTCCAAATTACAATAAAACTATGGAACAGAACGAAAATAAAAATGTAGAAACTGCAGAGGCTACACAGGTATCTCACGAAGAAACCAGGAAGAAACTCAAGAAACAGCGCGTAAGACAGATTGTTGCCAGTCTGATAGGTGTTGCTATTCTGGCTTTCGGACTCTGGAAAATCGTATGCCTCTTCCTCGATTATAGCTCTAACGAAACGAGCAATGATGCTCAGATAGAGCAATATATCTCACCGGTTAATCTCCGTGCATCCGGCTATATCGCCAAGGTATGCTTCAGAGAACATCAGGAAGTACACAAGGGAGATACCCTCCTTGTGCTCGACGACCGGGAGTATCGTATCCGTCTGATGGAGGCTGAAGCAGCCCTCAAGGATGCCAAGGCAGGAGCCAATGTCATCAACGCTACAGAGCAGACTACCGAGACATCCGCTTCTATCTATCAGGCATCCATCGATGAAATAAATGTACGACTTGCCAAACTTGCCAAGGACTGCGAACGCTATCGCAACCTGGTAGAAAAGAAGGCGGCTACTCCTATACAGCTCGAACAGCTGGAGGTAGAATATGCTGCTACCAAGAAGAAACTCGAAGGGGTAAAGAAGCAGCAGGCTGCTGCCTATAAGGGCGTAAACGAGGTAACTACCCGCAAGCAGAATGTGGCTGCCTCCATCGAGCGTGCCGAGGCTGCCGTAGAGATGGCAAAGCTGAATCTCTCTTACTGTGTGGTAGTGGCTCCTTGTGATGGTAAACTGGGTCGCCGCTCTATCGAGGAGGGACAGATGGTGAATGCAGGAACCACCATTACCTACATCATTCCAACCAACAACAAATGGGTGATTGCCAACTATAAGGAAACCCAGATAGAGAATCTCTATGTAGGACAGAAGGTGCGTATGACCGTAGATGCCATCAGTAACAAGGAGTTTGAGGGTACGGTGACCGCCATTTCTGGTGCTACCGGTTCGAAATATTCGCTGGTACCTACAGACAATTCTGCTGGCAACTTTGTTAAAATTCAGCAGCGTGTGCCTGTAAGAATCGATTTCAACAACCTCAGCAAAGAGGATAATGAGCATCTTGCTGCCGGCATGATGGTGGTTGTCAAGGCTGAGAGAAAGTAAAAAACAGCTAGATGGAAATGAAGTAATATATGGAAGAAGAATATAAGAATTATCCGTTTTATGATTGGGTGCCCAAACCGCTCGGCATCATCTTCATGATCATCCTCTTCGTGCCGATGATTACGATGAGTGGTGTCTATTCTGCCAACAGCGGCGAGATGATGAGCGGGCTCGGCATCCAGTCGGAATACATCGCCTTTGCGGGCTTTTGCACCTCGATAGGAATGGCGGCTTTCTCGCCGTTCTTCTATGATCTGGTGTGCATCCGTAGAGAGAAGATGATGTGTATCGTGGGCTTCTCCATTCTCTTTATCCTCAGTTTCGTGTGTGCCCAGACCGACTCGCTGTTCATACTCGGACTGTGCAGTCTGCTGATGGGTTTTGTCCGCCAGACGCTGCTGATGGCGCATCTCTTTGTGCTTATCAGATACGGTTTCGGAATAGAGGCTACGAGGAATATCACGCCGGGATGCGAGCCTACTACCGAGGAAGCATGGGATGCGGTAGATTCGGAGAAGATGGTGTCGCAGCCGGTCATCTATCTCTTCTTCATGATTATCGGACAGTTGGGAACCTGGCTTACGGCATGGCTTGCCTATGCCTATGAGTGGCAGTATGTTTATCATTTCATGATGGCATTCATGTTGGCGGGCATCATCATCGTGTTCTTCACCATGCCTTATCATAAGTATCCGATGCCGAAGTTCCCGATAACGATGTCGAAGTTTGGCAATGTTACGGTGTTCAGTATCATGCTCTGTTCGTTTGCTTATGTCATGGTATTCGGTAAGACACTCGACTGGTTTGATGATCCTACCATCCGCTTCTCTTCGGTGGTCTGTCTTATCTTTACCGCCCTGTTCATCTATCTGGAGAAGACGCGGCGTTCACCTTATTTCATCATGGAGGTGTTCCAGCTCAGGGTCATCAACTACGGCATCCTGCTCTTCTTCCTGCTGATGGTCTGCAATTCGAGCGCCATGTTTGTCAACGTGTTCACCAATGTGAGCATGAAGATAGACAACTGGCAGAACGCCACCTTGGGCAACTGGGTGATGGTGGGCTACACCGTGGGACTGATATTCGCCGTCATCGCCCGAGCCAAGAATGTTCACCTGAAGTGGATGTACTGTCTGGGCTTCCTCTTTATCGGAGCCTATGCGCTGTACATGTATTTCGAAGTACAGAACGACGGCATGTATGAGCGTATGAAATGGCCTATCATCATCCGTTCTACGGGAATGATGCTGCTCTATTCGCTCATCTCCACGATAGCCAACCAGCGCATGCCTTACCGTTTCATGTCAACCTGGGTTTGCATCATGCTTACCGTTCGTATGGTCATTGCCCCTTGCATCGGCTCTGCGCTCTATACCAATGTGCTTCAGCACAGACAGCAGTATTATGTAACCCGCTTTGCTCAGGATTACGACCGTACGAGCATAGAGACGGCGAAGACTTACGACCAGACGGTAAGAGGCATGCAATATCAGGGCAAGAGTGTAACCGAGGCACAGAACATGGCTGCCATGAGTACGAAGGGAAAGGTACAGGTACAGGCCACGCTGGTGAGCATCAAGGAGATGGCAGGCTGGACCTTCTACGGCTGTCTGCTATGTGCCGGACTGATGCTCGTTCTCCCTTGGCGCAAGCGCAATATCGGGGAACTGACACGTGAGTATCTGCTGAAGAATGTAGATGTGAAATCCCTGGGAAGAAGGTAGGGGAGTGCTAAAATATCATAAAAGATACAGGCTGCTCATCTGATGAATGGATATTTTTGTTATCTTCGCAGTTAAATCTGAAGATAACAGACCCATATTCATCATGAAAATAACAGATAATATCATCATATACGAGGCTCAGGAGTTTCCTCAGCTGTTGATGCAGCCTTTCTACTCCGACTATGTCGGTATCGTAATCTGTCATCAGGGGATGTTCCGTTTCTGTGTAGACGGAACATCCTTTGTTGCATCTGAGGGTGAGACCGTTTTCCTCTCCAAAGGAGTGATGTTTCATGTGCAGGAAACGGGCAAGAACCTTAAATATACCCTTCTTTTTTACCGTGCTGAACAGATTCGTCACATGTTGGGCAATACCGTGGTTACCATGCGTCTTTATGCTACGATTTATCCCAAACCCTGCCATGTAAGGAAGACGGGTTATGAGGATATGCTCACTTCTTATGCCCTGATGCTGAGGAAACTGGAGCTGGAAAAAGAGAAGAGTGGTGAACTGGATGCCTATTGTGTGCATGAGCAGAAACTGTTGCTGATGGCTGTTACGTACCGTTTGTGCAGCATCTTCTCGGCATCGTTCAAGGCTGCCGGCAAGGAGATGGAACGGAAGATTGCCATCTTTGAGTCGCTGGTGCTGCTGATAGAGAAGAATTATATGCGTGAGCGCAGTGTGGCTTTCTATGCAGACGAACTCTGTCTTACACCGAAATATCTGTCGGTACTGGTCAAGTCGGTTTGCGGTCAGACGGTCCAGCAGTTGCTTTTCAAGGCGATGATCCGTCGCAGTATCTATCTGATGAAGAACACCACGAAGACGATACAGCAGATAGCCAATGAACTCAGTTTTCCCAATGCTTCAGCCTTCGGAACCTTCTTCAAGAAACATACCGGTCTGTCGCCTAAGCATTACCGTAATTGGGAAGAGGGGAATGAACCGCCTTCTTTCAAATAAAGATTTCATCCTATACCTATAAAAGAAAAGGGACAGAGGAATTGTGCTGTCCTCTGTCCCGAAACTGTGATATAACTAAAACAACTGAGCGAAAGCTTCGGCTGTCTTTCCTGTATAGGTCTTCATCTCTGTAACTGGCTTGTAACCGAAATCCTTGAAGGCAAGGAGCTGTGTGGCAACAAACTGGTGGTCGTCAGAGATGCAAGCCTGTAACTTCATATTACCCATGCTGATGGCAGAAACAGGGAATTTGCTGATAGCTGCTTCTACATCCTTTGGGGCTGCGCTGAGGATGTTCTCAAGCTTTCTTCCATCCTCTGCAGAATATTCTTTCTCTTTTATCTTAATCACGCTGTTGGTAGGTTGATAGATGAGTTTGACTGTCAAACCCATGAAACCTTTCTTTACCTGTACATCCTGGAGTGCCAAAACATCAGCACCCATCTCTAAATGATTAATCTTTGCCATAATTTTATACTGTTATTTGCTTATTCTTAATTCCTGAAAAATAATATATATTGAACTGTTTTTTGTTTAGAATAGGGGTGTAACCAGTCTTATCGCAAATCTTAGGAAAGATGCGATAAACCTATATGAAATTTTAAAAAGAGAAAAGAATAAGCACTAACAGAGCAGACGTCGCAGGCAAATGACATAATACTTGCTGGCGACATCAAAGTGGATTGGGGCAGTTTCCTGTCGGAAAGGCTCCATGCCACCTTCTATAGCTGATAAAAGGGATGATAAATAACGGATTCTATTTGTAAGCAATCTACTGGCAGTCTGACTGTTGTGCATGTTGCCACTTGGCAATAAGCGCTGGGGACGGCTGCTACAGATGCGGTAAGCAAGCTGTGAGGCGTTTTCAAGCTGTGCCTCAGGCTGGCTCTTGTCATACTCAACCTTTGCCAAACCATCTTTCTTATGGCTTGCATCTTCGGTATAAGAATCCTCGGGTGTAAAAGAAATAGAGGCAGCAGATACCTCTCCATAGCCTGAAAAGACCATGGACACCAGAAAAAGGATGTATAGTATCAACTGCCTCATATTAAATATATTATGGTGTCAGGATGAACTCCCGACACCGGGGATGATTAATAGCTTCTTGCGATGATGACACGGGCTACGGCTGGCTTGCCGCTTACCATATCTACACCTGGAGTCTGCTCGTAAGCGAAAGGCACGCAGCGGATGGTAGCCTGAGTCTCCTCCTTGATCTTAGCCTCGGTCTCGGCTGTACCGTCCCAATGGCAGAGGAAGAAACCACCGTCCTTCACACGCTCCTTGAACTCCTCGTAGTTGTCGCACTCGTAAACGTGAGCATCACGGTAAGCACGAGCCTTCTCGAAGATATTCTTCTGGATGTCTTCCAACATATTCTTTATGCGCTCAACGATACCGTCGAAGCTTACGTTCTCCTTCTCCAAGGTATCACGACGCATAATCTCGATGGTGTTGTTCTCCAAGTCACGGCCACCCATAGCGAGACGTACAGGAACACCCTTCAACTCATAGTCAGCGAACTTGAAGCCAGGACGCTTGGCAGGGTTATCATCATACTTCACGGTGATGCCCAACTCGCGGAGCTGGTCGATGACAGGCTGCAACTTAGCAGTAATCTGAGCCAACTGCTCGTCGCCCTTGTTGATAGGAACGATAACTACCTGGATAGGAGCCAACTTTGGAGGCAATACCAGACCGTTGTCATCGCTGTGAACCATGATGAGGGCACCCATCAGTCGGGTAGAAACACCCCATGAAGTAGCCCATACGTACTCAGGCTTGTTCTCCTTGTTCAAGTATGTAACATCGAAACTCTTGGCGAAGTTCTGACCCAGGAAGTGAGATGTACCGCTCTGGAGAGCCTTGCCATCCTGCATCATTGCCTCGATGGTATAAGTGTTCAGGGCACCTGCGAAACGCTCAGTCTCACTCTTCACACCCTGCAATACAGGAACACCCATGTAGTTCTCTGCAAACTCTGCGTAAACCTTGAGCATCTCCTGAGCCTTTGCCTCAGCCTCTTCCTTAGTGGCATGAGCGGTATGACCCTCCTGCCAGAGGAACTCAGAAGTACGGAGGAACGGACGGGTACGCATCTCCCAACGCATTACGTTACACCACTGGTTGCAGAGGATAGGGAGATCACGCCATGAATGAATCCAGTTCTTATAGGTGTTCCAGATGATAGTCTCAGAAGTAGGACGGATGATGAGCTCCTCATCGAGCTTTGCGTTAGGATCAACCTCAACCTCTTTGCCATCCTCTGTAGAACGGAGGCGGTAGTGGGTAACTACGGCACACTCCTTGGCGAAACCAGCCACGTGCTCAGCCTCACGAGAGAAGAAACTCTTCGGGATGAGGAGAGGAAAGTATGCGTTCTGTACACCTGTCTGCTTAAACATCTTGTCGAGCTGCTGCTGCATCTTCTCCCAGATAGCGTAACCGTATGGTTTGATAATCATACAACCACGAACTGGTGACAACTCAGCGAGATCAGCCTTTACTACCAAATCATTGTACCACTGACTGTAGTTGTCAGCGCGCTTGGTTAAATTCTTGAGTTCTTTAGCCATATTGCTTTTTTCTATTTATTTTGTTTTTTATTTCTTCTGTTATATATATTAAGGTATAAGCAAGAGCCTTCATCATCTGCTGGCGGCAGTTCATCTGTCTGCAGGTGTCTGAAATCCTACTTTTAGGGATTTTCCATCCCAAAATAGGTGATTTCCTAGCTCTATTTCGACAAATACCCTTAAATTTGCATGCAAAAATACAAAAAAATATTAGAAAACTCTCCATTATGGAGAAAAAAGAGTTATCTTTGCAATTAAATAACATAAATATAGGAGATTTTAAAATGAAAAAGACTAATTTTGCAGTTGCAGGCCTCTCTTTGTGCTTGCTTTTTTCAAGTTGTGGAACCAATCAGAAGACAGGTACAGCAGTAGGTGCCGGTTCAGGTGCAGCTCTGGGTGCTCTCGTTGGTGGATTGCTCAATAATAGCCATCGTGGTACCGGTGCTCTTGTAGGTGCTGCTATCGGTGCAGCTGTTGGTGGCGGTGCTGGTAACCTCATCGGAAAGCACATGGATAAGGTAAAGGCTGAGGCTGAACAGGTGAAGAATGCACAGGTTGAGACTGTAAAAGATGCCAATGGCTTGTCTGCCGTTAAGGTAACATTTGCTTCTGGTATCCTCTTCCCAACTAACGGTTCTACTCTCAGCAGCAGCGCTAAGACTGATTTGGCTCAGTTTGCCGGTGTATTGAAGAACAATACCGACTGCGAGGTTTCTATCCAGGGTTATACCGATGCTACTGGTAATGACGGTATCAACTTGCCTTTGAGCCAGAAGCGTGCTGAGGCAGTTTACAACTATCTTGCTTCTTGTGGTGTTACCAGCCGTCAGGTAAAGAATGTTCAGGGTTTTGGTTCTGCTAACCCTGTTGTTAATACTACTGCTGCTTGCGCCCAGAACCGTCGTGTAGAGGTTTACATGTATGCTAGCCAAGCTATGGTTAACGCAGCCAACAATGGTACATTGAAGTAATAACTTTATGATCCCGGAAGGGAAAAGCTAAATAGATGATTTTGAAGAAAATCAAGAATATAGTAAAATGGGTGGTGGTGCTGTTTTTCAGTACCACCATTCTTGCTGTAGTGGCATATAGGTTCATTCCTGTGTATGTCACTCCTCTGATGTTTATCAGATGCTTTCAGCAAGTAGCTGATGGCGAGAGTATTACCCTGCATCATCATTGGGTTTCGATGGATAAGATTTCGCCTCACATGCCTGTGGCGGTGATGGCGAGCGAAGATGCGAGATTCCTGAAGCATCACGGTTTCGACTTCAATGCCATTGAGAGTGCGGCGAAGAATAATGCACGTGGTGGAAAGGTGCATGGAGCCAGTACCATCAGTCAGCAGACTGCTAAGAATGTCTTCCTGTGGCCTGGCCGTTCATGGACCCGCAAGGGATTTGAAGTCTACTTTACCTTCCTCATCGAAATGATGTGGAGCAAGCAGCGCATCATGGAGGTTTATCTCAACAGCATTGAGATGGGACCGGGTATCTATGGTGTGGATGCGGTTGCAGAATATCATTTCGACAAGAAAGCGAAAGATCTGTTTCGTGGCGAGTGTGCGCTGATAGCAGCTACACTTCCTAATCCGCGCAAATTCAGTTCGCTGCATCCTAGCGCTTATATGAAGAAGCGCCAGCGACAGATAGAACATCAGATGAGATTTATCCCTACCTTCCCTCGTGAGGGCGAAGATTTCGACCCGGGCACGGCTGTGGGAGGATATAGGGGGAAGTAATACTTAGTTGATAGTTTATAGTTTATAGTTGATAGGGGTGACCTTAAAATAGTTTTTTGCCTCAAATATTGATTCATGGATTTACTGAAAGACTTGAACGAAGCGCAGCGTGCTGCGGTAGAGTATATTGACGGACCTTCGCTGGTGATAGCCGGTGCAGGTTCGGGTAAAACGCGTGTGCTTACTTATAAGATAGCTTATCTCCTGAGTCAGGGCATGAAACCCTGGAGCATCATGGCGCTCACCTTTACCAACAAGGCGGCTAGGGAGATGAAGGAACGTATCGGAAAACTGGTGGGAAATGATCTCGCCCAGCATCTCTATATGGGTACCTTCCACAGCATCTTCTCCCGAATCCTGAGAGCGGAGGCTGAGCATATCGGCTTCAACAACAACTTTACCATTTATGACGAAAGTGACTCGCGCTCGCTGATCAAGGCGATAGTGAAGGAGATGGGGCTGGATGATAAGAAGTATAAGCCTGCTGCCGTTCATGCCAAGATTTCGATGGCGAAGAACAACCTGATGAGTGCTGCGGCTTATGAGAGCGATGCGGCTATCTTCGAGCAGAACAAGCGTGCGCAGATGCCTGAGGTTGGTAAGATTTTCGTGGCTTACGTGCAGCGCTGCAAGCAGGCCAATGCCATGGATTTCGATGATTTGCTGACGCTTACCTATCAGCTCTTCAGAGAACATGAGGATATTCGCCACAAATATGCCGCCCGCTTCGATTATGTCCTGGTGGATGAGTATCAGGATACCAACCACGTTCAGATGTCTATCGTCATGCAACTCTGTCAGGAGAAACAGCGTGTTTGTGCCGTGGGTGATGACTCGCAGAGTATCTATAGTTTCCGTGGTGCCAATATCGATAATATTCTCAACTATCAGCGCCAGTTTCAGGGCACGCGTCTCTTCAAACTGGAGCAGAACTACCGCTCTACCCAGACCATCGTTGAGGCGGCTAACAGTCTGATCAAGCATAACCGCAACCAGATTCCTAAGGATGTGTTCAGCGAGAATGCGAAGGGTGAGAAGATTCAGTATAAGCCTGCTTACAGCGACAAGGAAGAGGCGGCGATTGTGGCGAAGGACGTGAAGCGTATCCGGCGCGAGGATGGCTGCCAATATAGTGATTTTGCCATTCTCTACCGCACCAATGCCCAGAGCCGCAGCTTCGAGGAGGAGTTCAGAAAGCAGGGTATTCCTTATCGCATTTATGGCGGACTGAGTTTCTACCAGCGCAAGGAAATTAAGGATATTATTGCTTATTTCCGTCTGGTGGCGAATCCGGATGATGAAGAGGCTATCAAGCGTATCATCAACTATCCGGCACGCGGAATCGGTGCTACTACGGTGATGAAGATTGCTGACTGTGCTCATCAGAACCAGGTGAGCTTCTGGGAGGTAATCGGTGCCCCTGAGCGGTATGGACTGGCGGTTAACAAGGGAACGATGAACAAACTGGAAACCTTCAGATTGCTGATTTCTTCGTTTATCGAACGGGCTCAAACTACGGATGTCTATGAATTGGGTGATGCTATTATCAAGGAGAGCGGTATCAGTCAGGATATCATGTCGGGCAAGGATGCCGATGATCTGGCACGTCAGGAGAATCTGGAGGAATTCTTGAGCGGTATGTCGGCTTTTGTGGAGGAACGCCGTGAAGAAGGTAGGTTTGATGAACTCTTCCTGCAGGATTATCTGCAGGATGTGGCGCTACTTACCGATGCTGACAGCGATGGTGATAAGGATGAACCTCGTGTCTCTCTGATGACGGTTCATTCTGCCAAGGGTCTGGAGTTTCCTACGGTCTTTGTGGTAGGTTTGGAAGAGAATATCTTCCCGAGTCCTCTTTCTGCTGCTTCGCTCAGAGAGCTGGAGGAGGAACGGAGATTGCTTTACGTTGCCATTACGCGAGCTGAGAAACATTGTATCCTGACGAACGCCAAGAACCGCTGGCGATATGGCAAGATGGAGTTTGATAATCCGAGTCGTTTTATCGATGAGATTGACGGCAAGTTGATTGATTGCCAGGATGAGGCTGGTGGAAGCTTGTTTGGCTCTATGTCTGAATCAAGGCTTGGTTCAAGGTCTGGTTCGATGTTTGGTTCTAGAGCTGATTCGATGTCTGACCAGCCGGAGTGGGCGAGAGCACAACGTCCTCGCAGACCGTGGGAGGATGCTGAGCAGCCTAGATACAGTAGCAGGTATCAGAATTCCAAACCGGTAGCATCGCAGTTTGTAGCAGATCCTAAGCCTTCTCTCTTTGATGATGAACCGGAGACTTCACGTACTTCCGGACGCTCATCTCTCTCTGAAGGCAATTTCAAGTCTGTTAGAGCGCTGAATGCAGCTAAACGTTACATGGAGACGCATTCTTCTCATCCTGCTTCTCGCGGTACTGGATCTTCTGCAGCATCAGTTTCTTCTTCTGCAGCCTCATCTGCTGGCAGTTCTTCTTGTGGTTTGCAGGAGGGAATGAAGATTGAACATCAGCGTTTTGGACGGGGAACGGTATTGAAGATTGAAGGTACTGGTGAGAATACGAAGGCTACGGTTGAGTTCGTTCATTCTGGTACCAAACAGCTTCTGCTGAAATATGCCAAGTTTACGGTTGTAGATTAAGTTCTGTAGTCTGATTTTGCGTTTTTAATAATATATTAGGGCTCTTTAGTATGCTAAAGTACTAAAGAGTCTTAATTTTTTATATAATTATTTGTTTGTCTAGTAACTTTTGTTTATATTTGTAGCATATTTACGAACGATATGCAAAAAAGAGTTTAATATTTAACTTATAAACAGAACGATTATGAAGAAATTAATGATGATGGCAGTTCTTCTGCTTGCTGGTGTAGGAAGTGTAATGGCACAGAGCGATTACAAGCGCGGTATCTTTAACCATGTAGGTCTTAATGTGGGTGCAGGTACCGAGGGTATTGGTGTTGGTGTGGCTGCTCCTGTTACTAACTTCCTTGAGGTAGAAGCAGGTGTGAACATCATGCCATCTTTCAAACTGTCTGGTGATTTGGATGTAGATGTTAATACTAGTTCTTTGCCACAAGTGCCTGGTGTTTCTTATCCACCTGCGGCAACCATTCATGCAGAAGGTTCATTCGACCGTACCACCTTTAATGTAAAGGCCAATCTCTATCCTTTCGGTGGAGGCAGCAAGTTCTTTATCGCTGCAGGTTTGTCAATTGGTGGTGAGAAGATTGCCGAGGTTACCGGTTCTTGCGATGAATTGCGTGACTTCTCTAATAGATACTTGAAAGATAATCAAAACTTGGAGAGTCAGTTCCGTAAGGCTTTGTCAGCTAACTTGGGTGGTTACAACTTGGAGCTCGATGAGAACTATAACCTTCAGGGCGATATTCGTTGCAAGAATGTTCGTCCATACCTCGGTTTAGGTTTCGGTCGTCTGGTTCCTAAGAACCGTATCGGTATGCGCTTTGAGTTGGGTTGCCAGTTCATGGGCAAGCTCAAGGTTTACCAGAATGGTAATGAGATAGATATCAATAAGGCATTGGAAGATGCTGGTGAGGATGATCTCTCTAAGTTCGTAAAAGACTTGAAGGTTTATCCTGTTTTGAAGTTCTCTCTTACAGGTAGAATCTTATAATATAGATAGAGACTTATAAAAATAGATTGGGCAAGGCCATCTCTGGTCTTGCCCTTTTTGTTCTATATACTATAAATTGAAAAAGCGTCCCCGCAGTAGCCTCACGGTCACTACGGGGACTTATATTACTAACATCTAACTTTAGCATTTTTGTTTAAACTTAAAAACAATTTTTTAAGAGAGTGAGAGTAAATTCTCTTTTATCTATAAACATAAACCAAGTATCTCATATATTGCAAGTATCTCATATCCTGCTAATATCTCATATCCTGCAAATATCTATATCCTGTCTATATCTTGTATTCTAAATGTAAGTTCTCAGAAAAGCTAAACCCATAGTCCGGTATTTCTACCAATATCTTGATTATTTTTACTTTATTGTTTTTGTCTCTTTAATACTTTTAAGTTCACATTGCAAAGATATAAAAAAAATGTGTAAGTTCCAAATTAATTTTGCTTTATTTTGTATTAAGTGGCTTTTATTATACTTATACGGCGGCTTTTGGGTATTATTCGGTAAAAGTAAGAGGGTGTATCATAAACAATCAAATGTTTAATGATACACCCTCTTTCTCAGGATTCGAAATATTATCTCGCTTATAACGCTTCGTCTTCAGGACGTGGCATCTGTGTCTGGGGCTTCTGTTTCTTGCCTGACTTCATGAATAGTTTCTTCTTCTTGAGCCATGCAGCCTTGCGTATTTCGTATTCTTCGCGATGACGCTCCAAAAAATTGTCTGCCATGTTTCGTTTCCTTTTTTACTTTGCGTTATGAATGCTTATTCTTCTTTAAACTTACTGTAAATCACCTTGATTCGGATCGGACCAGATGCCACCTTCTTACCAGTCTTCTTGTCTGTGGTATAATCCTTGTCAGGATCATCCGTACCCACGATGAGTCGGGTAGAAGCGAGTGACATATCGTGATTGATCTTGGAGATGACGGTAGTATAGCCCTGTGTGGTTGTGATGACGTTTACAGGAACCAGTACTACTTTATTCCAGTTTTCCCCCTTGCCCTTGTTCTTGTACATGGCAGAAACCAGGTTGGCGATATTCTGGAATGTATAGGCATTCTTGTAGGTGCCGGTACTGCTGTAGCTTGCCGTATAAGAAGTACGGCTATCTGCCAACTTGCTCTTTTCGAAGAACGACTTCAAACTGTCTTTCTGTACCATCAGGATGGTGCTTGGAGTAGCAAAGTTATACGCATTGTCTTCGTCTATATTGTTGAGTCGTGGGAAGGAGATGGTAGCTGTGTTGAGCGTATCTTTCTCATGACCCTTCATGATGTCTTCGATAGGGAGGGTAACCTCGGTGAAGATACCGGCAGGCGACTTGAGGTAAGTCCACTTCTCCTGACTTGCCAACTGCTCCATGCTCTTCTTATCGTTTTGAATCTTGTTGAGCTGCAAAACCTCTTCAGTACCATCGAAACGGTTGTATCCGATGCCTACAGCAGTACTGTCTGTAACGCCGTCCTTAGCCTTGATGGTCTTGTGGCGAGTCCAGTAGAAGATAAGCTCTGTATTCCAGATCTTAGCCATGTTACCCGTACCACCTACATTCTTGATGAAGAAGCCAGGGCAGACATTGTGCAGGAACTTGTAGTTGGTCTTGAAGTACTCAGGATGTTCAGCGTATGTCTGCATGATGTAAGAACCGTAGTTCTTGTATTTCTTACCATCTTTCTCGTACTTCTTATTCAAGTAAATCTTGAAGTTCTTGACATCTGATGTATTGCTCAAGTTATAATTACTGCTCCAGTGCGGGTTGTTCTCGCTTACCCAGCCGTTCTTGAATGCATCATAATCAGAGTAATACTCCTGATCTTCTGCCATCGGCTTGGTCATTTCATAGGCTGTCACCTTCATAGGAGCGATGGTATCACCATAGCTGGCATTGTATGAAACCAGGAGGTAGCATGAGTCAGCTTCGATAGAACCTTTGTTTGCCTGCTTGATGTAATCGAGTGTATCTACAGAGAAAGTTGGCAATACGCTCAACTGGGTCATGTAGTCGCCCTTTACATAGTTGCCGGTTTCCGGGTCTTTCATCTTTCCGATGAGTCCCGTGTTGTTGCGGCTCAATACGGCACCTGCTACTATAGACTTTGTGGTAACATTGAACGCTGAGTCAGAAATGTTAATGTTGTCTATCTTATTAGTGATGCTACCACCGATTCCCTCGGTGGTATCATCACATGCAGCGAAAGTAAGCGCTGCTATTACTAATACTGTTAAGAGTCTTAAAATTTTCATTATCCTTGTATGTATGTGTCTCTGTTGTCGGAATTTTATTCTGCGTCAGGACAAACCTTGTTGATGAAGTCTGCGTATGGCTCCTGGATATCTTCTCCCGGATAAGCCAGTACAGGCTTGTTCTTCTCCTTCGCATAATCAAAGAGAATCTGGTTAGCTTCTTCTTCACCTTCTACCACACCGTCGCTGTAGTCGATGGCGAGTTTGCCGAGCTCAATGAAGTCGAAGTCGTCCTGATAGCTGTCAAGCAGTTCAGACTTGGCATCGCGGAAGGCAACGCAACGTTTGAAGTTGGCACCCAGTTCACCCTTGAGTTCGTTGGTATAGAGAGCGGTAATTACCTTTGATTCTGCAAATGAAGGCTCTTCGCTGTAGGCTGTCTTTACATAGAATGGTACTACTGCGCTAGCCCAACCCTGGCAGACGATCACATCAGGCTGCCAGCGGAGCTTCTTTACGGTTTCCAATACACCACGTGCAAAGAAGATAGCTCTTTCTCCGTTGTCGGCATATTCCTTTCCGTTTTCATCGGTGCCCATCTGGCGGCTCTTGAAATAGTCGTCATTATCGATGAAATAAATCTGCTGTCGTGTTGTTGGTATAGATGCAACCTTGATGATCAGCGGATGATCTGTATCATCTATGATAAGGTTCATACCAGACAGGCGAATGACCTCGTGCAATTGTCCGCGACGCTCGTTGATGGTGCCCCACTTAGGCATGAAGGTGCGGATCTCAAAACCTGCTTCCTGCATCTTCTGAGGCAGTTCGCGTCCCATGATTGACATGTGAGACTCGGCTACGTATGGGTCGATCTCCTGATTGATAAATAATACTTTTTTTGCCATAAAATTTAAATTTTATTCTTACGAATTACGTGCAAAGGTACAAAAAAAACTTCAAATAGGGGCATTTTTTCTCCGAAATTCATTATTTTCGGCAATAATTCGCATATTTTTAGGTTTTTTCTTTCTCATTTGAGAAAAAAGTTGTTATTTTGCACCCGAAAACAGATTATGACGATGAAAGTATTCAATAAGATTGTTGACCTCCAGAACGAACTCTTCATGTGTCGTAAGGAGGGAAAGGAAATCGGCCTTGTGCCAACTATGGGTGCGCTGCATGAGGGTCACGCCTCTCTTGTTAAGCGCAGTGTGAAGGAAAATGGCGTGACTGTGGTTTCTGTGTTCCTGAATCCTACACAGTTTAATGATCAGGGTGACTTGGATCGCTATCCTCGTACCCTCGATGCTGACTGCAAGCTCTTGGAGGCTTGTGGTGCTGACTATGTGTTTGCACCATCGGTGAAGGAGGTGTATCCTACACCTGATACACGCCACTTCGAGTTTCCACCTGTTTCTACCGTGATGGAGGGTGCCAAGCGTCCGGGTCATTTCAATGGTGTATGTCAGGTGGTGAGCCGTCTTTTCTATATCGTTCGACCAACCCGTGCTTATTTCGGTGAGAAGGATTGGCAGCAGATTGCTGTCATCAAGCAGCTCGTGAAGTACATCAACAGCGATGTGCAGATTGTTGAGTGCCCTATTGTCCGTGATGAGGATGGTTTGGCTAAGAGCAGCCGTAATACTTTGCTGGCTCCTGATGAGCGTGCCATTGCGCCAAACATCTATAAGGCTCTGAAGGAGAGTGTGGAGTATGCCAAGACTCATAACGTACAGGAAACTCATGATAAGGTAGTTGCCGACATTAATGCTGTAGAGGGTCTGGAGGTAGAGTATTTCCAGATTGTGGATGGCGACAGCCTGCAGGATGTGGCTTCATGGGAGGATAGCGCCTACGTGGTAGGTTGCATCACCGTTTATTGCGGTAAGACTCCTATCCGTCTCATCGACCATATCAAGTATAAGGGATAATTCCTCTATAGATTTCTTTATTAAGTTTAATCCGTAACAGATCAAGTAATAACAGAACAATGCAGATAGAAGTATTGAAGAGTAAGCTCCATTGTGTAACCGTAACTGAGGCTAACCTGAATTATATGGGTAGCATCACCATCGATGAGGACTTGATGGACGCTGCTAATCTGATAGCAGGCGAGAAGGTTCAGATTGTAGATAACAACAATGGTGAGCGCTTGGAGACCTATATTATCAAGGGTGAGCGTGGCAGCGGTTGTATCTGCCTGAACGGTGCTGCAGCCCGCAAGGTGCAGGTGGGCGATACCGTTATCATCATCGCTTATGCCCTGATGGACTTTGAGGAGGCTAAGACCTTCAAACCAACCGTGGTTTTCCCAAAAGAGGGAAATAAGGTTTAAAAATCAAAGGAAATAGAAAAGGAGAGGGTGTGTCATAGACAAATGACACACCCTCTTCTGTTTTATATTTTATTCTTCGAGAAATGACTCATGATGAACCTGCCTCCGAAGCTCAGTACCAATACGATGATGGTGAGTACCACGGCTGCAGCGTAGGCTCTGTTCTGCACATCCTCCTGCGGCGCGCTTAGCTGGAAGAACACACTCAATGGCAAGGTGGCTGCCTGCTGGTTCAGTCCGTGAGGAATATGATCGGAGAATCCTGCCGTGAACATCACTCCGGCACAATCGCCGATGGCTCTACCGATACTTAATAAGGTGGCGGTAGCGATGGCTGGCGCTATCTGTCTCAGTACCACACCGATGGTTTCTATCCTCGTGGCTCCCAGACTGTAGGATGAATCGAGTATCTCCTGTGGAATCGTCTTTGCCACTTCGTCCATCGAACGGATGAGTATCGGAACGATGAGCAGGGTGGTGACGAGAATACCTCCGCCCAGCGATGCCCTGATGCCCAGCCAAACCATCACCGTAAAGGCAAAGGAGCCATATACGATGCTCGGAATTCCGAAGAGGGTATCATAAGCCAGACGGGCGATGTATCCGAATTTTGAGTTGGGTTTGAGATATACATTCATATAGAACACCACGGGCAGCGAGATAAGCAGGCCGAGCAAGGTAGAGCCACCTACGATATAAAGGCTGCCCACGATGGCATTGAGGAATCCGCCCTTGCCGCCCAGATAGAACCCGCCGCTAGGCAACTGGCTCACCATCTCCCAGGAGAGCACAGGAAAACCTCGCCTAAAGATGGTCCAGAGAACGCTCAACACGAAGAAGGCAACAATGCCTATCGACCCGAGCATCAGTAATTTCACGATTCTTTCTTCCAAGTATTTCATAAGCCTTTTTTACTCTTTTACCCTTTTACTCTTTTACCTTTAATAGCACGATTCTCGACCCGAGATTCAAAATAACTACCACGAAAAACAGCAGGAAGGCGGCAAACATCAGGGCGCTATCATAAAGCGGAACTGAAAGCATTTCACCATAATTATTGGCGATGAGTGCCGGTATCGGGTAGCAGGCATCGAGCACGCTTCCCGGAACGATGGCGAGGTTTCCGCACACCATCAGTACAGCTATCGTTTCGCCCAGCGTTCGGCTCAGCGCCAAGACTACAGCGGCAATCATTCCCGGTCGTGCCTTTCTCAGCACAACATGCTTGATGGTTTGCCATTGCGTAGCGCCCAGCGAGAGCGAAGCTTCTCTCAAATCTGTTGATATGTTATCGAATATCTCCATAAATAGGCTCACCAGAAGCGGGATGATCATCACGCTCAATACGATGCCGCCCGCCAGAACCGTATATCCCGAAGAAAACTCCACGAAGAGGGGAGCTACGTGTTTCGAAACCCAAGGCACGATGAGCAGGCTCCCCCATACGCCATAGATGACGGAAGGCAATCCGGCAAGAATATCGAGCAGCGGATAAACGTATTTTCGGATGCTGCGGTGGGCGTATTCCGTGAGATAGATGGCCATGAGCAGGGAGATGGGGAGGGCGATGAGAATGGCGAGTACCGTACACCAGAAGGTGCCGGCGAGGAAAGGTAGGAATCCGAACTTGCCTTCCATCGGCCGCCAGTTGCTCTCTGTGAGGAGTTCCCACAGATTATACTGGCTCAATATCGGCTCCGACTTGATAAACAGTCCCACCGCCATGATGATTACCAGGAATATGGAGGCGATGGTCAAGAGAAACATCACCTGTCCTGCTATCTTATCCTTTGCTATTCTATAATCCATACTCGTATTTTATTATGTGGGGGATTTGCAATCCGCTTTATCCAAGCAGACTTACGCCCAATCCCAGCAGCAGAAATGCTGCTGCCTCCAATATATTGATGACCAAATTCTTCATGCTCATTCCCTTCCTAAAACATTTGAATTTTTCACTCTTCGTTCTTCACTTAACTCTTAGCTTCTCTGGTGCAATCCGCACTCCCGGTGCTCCGGCGATTCCCACCACCATCTTCCGGCTCGGATATCCTCGCCTGGCTTGATGGCTCTTGTACAAGGTTGACAACCGATGCTCGGATATCCTTTGTCCTGCAGCTTGTTATAAGGTACATGGTGCTTCTTTACATACTGCTCCACATCCTCTTCGCTCCAGTTGATGAGCGGGTTCACCTTAATCAGGTTATGAATGTCGTCCCATTCCACTACCTGCATATCCTTGCGGGTTACGCTCTGCTGCTTTCTCAATCCGCAGATCCATACGTCGAGTCCCTGCATCGCACGCTTTAGCGGTTCCAGTTTTCTAACCTGGCAGCAGCGGTGTCGGCTTTCTATCGAATTATAGAAGAGGTTGATGCCTTCTTCCTTCACCATCTGCTGCACCGCCTCATAGTTTGGGAAGAAAACTTCCAGGTTGATGCCGTAGGTCATGTTTGTCTTGTCAATCAACTGGTAGGTCTCCGGGAAGAGTCTGCCGGTATCGAGTGTGAAGATGCGGGCAGATTTATCTATCTTCACGATGATGTCGGTAAGCGTCTGGTCCTCAATGCTGAGGGAAGAAGAAAGAGCGATGCGCCCTTTGAATGCCTGAAGGAAATAACCGACAATATCCTCGGCAGGCGCATCGCTGAATTTCTTATTGAGTTCCGGAACCAAATCCTTTATATTACTTTGAATACTTATCATTTAACATTCAACATTTAACATTCAACATTCAACATTTAACATTCAACATTACTTAATCAGTCCCGCTCCCACGGTTTCATTCGTATCCGGGTCGATGAAGATGAGGCTGCCTGTTACCTTATTCTCCGTATATTTATCGAATACCAATGGGTTGGCGGTGTGGATGGTGATCTCGGCAATATCGTTCATCTTCAATTCCGATACACCTTCTTCCTTTTCCAAGGTGTTGATGTTGCGGCGATAGTTGATGCTGCGAATCAAACCCTGGGTCTCGAAGGTTGCCTGGCGGATCACATATTTGTTTCTTACGGCAGCAGGGCGCTCGTTAAACCAGCATACATCCAGCGTGATGTCCTGTTCGATGCTAGGCTGCTTTTCATCTGCCTTTACGAGGGTGTCGCCACGCGAAATGTCGATGTCGTCGTTCAGCGTCAGAGTAATGCTCATAGGGGCATAAGCCTCCTCCAAGTGCTCCTCTACGAAGTCGATGCTCTTCACGGTGCTCTCCGTGCCCGATGGCAATACTCTGATCTTGTCGCCCGGACGGATGATGCCGCCGCTCACTCTGCCCGCATAACCGCGGTAGTCAGGGAACTGGCTGCTGATAGGACGAATCACATACTGTACTGGGAAGCGGAAGAAATCGCTCACCGTCTTATGACCTACCGGAACGGTCTCCAGATAGCTCAGCAGGGTGGGTCCCTCATACCAAGGAGTCTTATCGCTCTTGTTCACCACGTTGTCGCCATCCTTGGCGCTGATAGGGATAAACACCACGTTCTTGATATCCAATGCCTCCGACATTTTCTTGTAGTCAGCAACAATCTTGTCGTATACATCTTTACTGAAATCAACCAGGTCCATCTTGTTGATAGCCACCAGGATATGTGGTATGCCGAGCAACGAAGAAATATAGCTGTGGCGAACGGTCTGCTCCAGTACGCCATGACGTGCATCAATGAGGATGATGCTCAGGTCGGCAGTACTAGCACCCGTCACCATGTTGCGGGTATACTGAATATGTCCCGGAGTATCAGCGATGATAAACTTGCGCTTCGGTGTGGCGAAATAGCGGTAAGCCACATCGATGGTGATGCCCTGTTCACGCTCAGCACGGAGACCATCCGTGAGCAAAGCCAGGTTCACTTCCTCATTACCGCGGCTCTTGCTAGCAGCCTCCACCGCCTCCAACTGGTCTTCGAAAATCGACTTGCTGTCATAAAGCAATCTTCCTATCAAAGTACTCTTTCCATCGTCTACGCTGCCCGCAGTAGAGAAGCGGAGCAGCTCCATATCTAAATAACCTCTGTCCATGTTTCTTTTAATGTTAAGTGCTTAATGTTTAATGTTAAGTGTTAAATGTTAAGTGTTAAGTTGTTTGCTGAATTGACTGCTATGCTAATTCAACATTCAACATTCAACATTAAAATTTAGAAGTATCCCGCCTTCTTGCGGTCTTCCATTGCCGTTTCGCTTCGCTTGTCATCGGCTCTTCCTCCACGTTCTGTCACACGTGTAGAAGCAATCTCGTCGATGATATCCGCTACGGTAGTCGCCTTCGATTCCGTGAGTCCGGTGCAGGTAATGTCACCGATGGTGCGGCAGCGAACCAGCTTTTTTACCACTTCTTCTGTAGGCTTGCGCTTGATGCAAGGCAGGGCTGCGAGCCACTGTCCGTCACGGTTGAATACCTCTCTTTCGTGGGTGAAGTAGAGCGAAGGCATCGGAATGTTCTCCAGGAAGACATACTGCCATACATCCATCTCGGTCCAGTTGGAGATAGGGAACACACGGAAGTGTTCGCCCATGTTCTTTCTGCCGTTGAAGATGTTCCAGAGCTCTGGGCGCTGGTTCTTCGGATTCCATTGTCCGAATTCGTCACGATGACTGAAGAAGCGTTCCTTGGCACGTGCCTTCTCCTCATCTCTTCGGGCACCACCGATGGCTGCATCGAATTTATATTCCTCCAGGGTATCGAGCAGGGTAGTGGTCTGCAGTTTGTTGCGGGAAGCATAATAACCCGTTTCTTCCTTCACTCTTCCCTTGTCGATGCTTTCCTGCACGCTGCCCACGATGAGTTCGGCTCCGAGTTTTTTCGCCAGTTCATCACGATACTGGATGGTTTCCTCGAAGTTATGTCCTGTGTCGATGTGCAACAGCGGGAATGGAATCTTCGCCGGATAGAAAGCCTTGTAGGCAAGATATGTTATCACGATAGAATCCTTGCCACCCGAGAAGAGGATGACTGGACGCTCGAACTGGGCAGCTACTTCGCGGAGCACGTAGATGGATTCTGCCTCCAGTTCCTTGAGATGTTTGATAGTCTTATTGTCCATAATCTATGTCTTTTTTTATTATTATTTTCTGGGTGCAAAGGTACTGCGATTTCCCCACTTGGGCAATACCACATGGGGTGTAAAAAGACTACCATACAGGGAGTAAAAAACATACCATACATTTGGTATAAGGCTGCCAAACGTATGGTATGTATGATGGATAAGGATGTGTGTCCTATATATAATAAGGTGTAATTGGTATAGACCTATTAAAATAGTATCTTCATTTTATTGCTAAATAATTATAAAGAAGTTGTTAGTATCAAATAAAAAGAGTATATTTGTACGATATAAAATTAATAAATCATGGCATTACCGATAAATATAGAAAGCCTTCTTAGTGGAAGTGCAGTAGAAAGCAACCAGCTTGAATACAAGGAAGGTTGGAATCCAGATACAATATATCGTAGCATCTGTGCCTTTGCCAATGATTTTGAAGACACTGGTGGTGGGTATATCATTGTTGGTGTAAAGGAAGAACGCGGTCATGCTGTTCGTCCTGTTTTAGGTGTTAATCCTAATTTGATAGAACAGATAGAGAAGGATATGGTTGGTTACAATAATCTTATCCGTCCATACTATCAACCTCGTCTTTTCATTGAAGAGGTTGATGGCAAGACTATTCTTGTAATCAAAGTGACGGCAGGAGAACGCCGTCCATATAAGGTGCCTGATCGTATTACTGCAAAGCAGAAGGACTTCAACTATTATATCCGCTATAATAGTAGTAGCATTGTGCCGAAAGATGAGTATGAACGTGAGCTGATAAATTTGGCTAATCGTACTCCTTTTGACGACCGTGGCAATGATCAGATAAGTCTTAGGGATATTTCGGCTACTTTGTTGAGAGACTTTCTTGTTGAAGTAGGTAGTGATTTGGCAGATCAAGATTTATCGGGTGAAAACTTGAAAATAGTTCTTGACCAAATGGACTTGTTGGAAACTACACCAGAAGGCTTCAAGGTCAAGAATGTTGCTGCGATGATGTTCTGTGAGCATCCTGAGAAATTCTTCAAAATGACCCAGGTTGAAATCGTGATATTCCCTAAGGGGAGATTACAAGATCCTGATAATATGATAGAGGTTGCACCGATAAGGGGTTGTGTGCCTAAGATGATTCGTGATACGATGAATTATCTCAAGACAAATATTATTCAGAAGACAATTCATAAGCCAGAGGATACAGAACGTTCCGTTGTTACATATAATTATCCTTATCAAGCTTTGGAAGAAGCTGTCGTAAACAGCCTTTATCATCGCAGTTATATTGAAAGAGAACCTGTTGAGATAACTATCGAACCAGATAAGATTAGTATTCTCAATTTTGGAGGACCTAATCACACAATATCTATGCAGGCTATAAAAGAAGCTCGTATGCTTCGTTCGCGTCGATACACAAACCGCCGATTGGGAGAGTTCTTAAAGGAATTGAATTTGACAGAGGGTAGAGCTACGGGGATTCCTACTATTCAGCAGAAGTTGCAGGAAAACGGTTCGCCTCGTGCAATAATTGAGACCGATGAGGAACGTACATATTTCTTAATAGATATACCATGTAATTTAGACTATATCGGTGTGCCTATTGGTAAAGAATGCAAGAAAGAATGCAAGAAAGAATGCAAGAAAGAATGCAAGAAAGAACTGTCTGAATTACAGATGCTTATCATGGGGGCGTTGTCTGAGAATGCTAAGTTAACAATACCAGAATTAGCAAGAAAGATGGGCATATCTGCAAGAAAGATTTCTCAGGAACTAAAGTCTTTACAGGAAGAATTTCAGGTCTTGAAACGTGAAGGAGGTCGCAAGAATGGTTATTGGGTAGTATTGGATAATGACGTGTAAAACGTATTATAATATACATATATTTCTGTACGATAGCAAGTGCTTTCTAAAGTAACTCGAATGGGCTGGAGTTATTCAGAGCATAACTTGCTATCGTCAGATATTTCGTTCTGTTACGGATAGATCTCGATATGGCTGCTGCCGGAGTTGCCATTCTTGATAATCCTTATCTGGGTGGTGATGCGCTCGCTCATCGTGTCGGTATGACTGATGACGCCCACCTTCTTGCCTTGCGAACTTTGCAACATGGCGAGGGAATCGATGACGGTGGCTAGGGTGTCAGGGTCGAGGGTTCCGAAGCCTTCATCGATGAACAGGTTCTCGAAGGAGATGTTGCGGGAGGATAACGCCGACAAGCCCAAGGCGAGACCGAGACTCACGATGAAGGTTTCGCCACCAGATAGGGAGGTGGTGTCTCGGACATCGTCGGCACGGTCGTGGTCGATGACTCGGATGCCTAAGGAATGCTTCACCTGCTGCAGTTCGTAACGGCTGTTGAACTTTCTGATTTCCTGGTTGGCGTGCGCTATCAGGAAACTGAGCGTATAGCATTGGGCTATCTTGCGCAGCGTCTTGCCGTCTGCTCCGATGGCATCCGTAATGGCTGTCCAGTCGTCCTTTTCCTGTGTTACGAGTTGCAGAGCCTCAGCCTTGTCACCCAACTGCTTCACGGCTTCCTGATGGTTCTGCATCCTGGCTTTGGCAGCAATCAGTTCGTTGCGCTGGCTTCTCTCCTGATACTCCTGCTGAATGGCTAAGAGAACATCACGGGTTTGGGCAGGCTGATGTTCCAAATGCTGCTGATGCGCCTTTTCTGCGCTCTGGTAAAGGGCGGTAGTTGAAGCCACGGCTTTCTCATTTTCGTCCTTTTCCCGTCGGATAGCGTTCCAGTCTTCGGCAGAGTGAAGCATCTCTCGGATGGTATTTCGGTCGATAAGGCTTGGTTCGATACTTCTTTCCTCGATGCCTTCCTCCTCGGAGTCTTTTCCTTTGATGCTCTTTTCTTCAAGCTGCTTGTTATATTCCGCAACCCAAAAGTCGAGTTCCTTTTCCTTTGCTTGCAGATTCTCTTTCATCGTCTTGTTCTGAGACAGCATGGTTTGATGCGAACCTTTACTGTTGGCGAGTTCAGCCTTCAGTTTGTTGATATTCTCGTTCTGAGTATCAGCTGCTTTCGTAGCCTCATCCTTTGCTGCTGTCAGTCTTTGTTCAGCCGCATCAGGTTCTTCGCCATTCAGAATCTGCTTATATTTCTCCTGCCATTCCTCCATTTCCTTCTTGGCGCTATTCCATGCCTGAAGGGCTTTCCCGTAAGCCTCCTCCTTGCTCTTTTGCTGCGAAGCAAGGTTGATGGTAAGTGCTTTCTGCTCAGCCAGTTTTGTGGCGCAGGTTGAAGTGCTTTCCTGGGCTTTGTTCAGTATAGTAGAAGCCTTGCTTTCATACGCAGCTTCATCCTTTACAGCCTTGTCCTTGAGTTGGGTCAGCCGTTCTATCTCTTTCTGAATCTTGTTAAACAGGCTCAGTTTGCTGCTCGCATCTTTCGCCTTGTTTTCATAGATAGGCAAGAGCGATTTCAGTTCTGCCTCAGCCTTCGGTATCTTTGGATACTGGGCGATGAGCGCCTTCCAATCCTCTTCGTAAGTTGCGATTTCTCCCGAGAGCTTTTCCTGTTGTTTCTGGAGCGTCTGTACTTCGCCGTCGTTCTGTTTTCTTTCGCCGGAAAGGTTTTTCTCCTCTTTCTGCTGCAGTTTCAGCAGATTCTCCTTGGCTTTCAGAAGTTGAGAGAGTTCTGTGGTGGCTTCCTCAAACTGTTTGTTGTCGGTATGATAAGGATGGGTCGTGCTGCCACAGAGTGGACAAGGTTTGCCTTCGGTCAGGTTGGCACGATGAATCTCCCATTTCTCGCTCACCATGAGGGTATAGGCATTTCTCAGCGTCAGGGTCTCTTGGGTCAGCGCCTCGATGGTCAACTTGCCCAGGGCTTCATCTATCTCCGCATTTCTCTTGCCCAAGACCAGGATGCGCTCCTCATTCTTCTGCTTTTCTGCTGTGGCAGCATCGAGATGAGCCACAACCTTGATGGCTTGCTGGACATCCTGCAGTTTCCTGTCGGCTACAGTCTTGCTGTTCTGCAGTTCCTCTATGTTCTGTCCTGCAGTCTTATTTCTTTCCTTCTCCCAAGCCTGTTCAGCGGCTTGCGTCGCTTCGTGCAGAACCTGTTTCTGCTTGGCAATCTCTTCCTGTGTCGTTTTGAGGGCAAGGTTCGCTTTCTCCGTTTCGGCTTCCCATTTTTGGATGTTTCGGGCGTTTTCCTCCACGTCTTTCAGGGCAGTTAGATTCTCTTTCTGCGCCAACTCCAATGCCTCTTTCTTTTCTTTCAGATTCGGCATAGCCGCTTCCATTTTTGTTTTCAGCGCCCTTGCTTCAGCGATGACCGGCAGCGCCTTTTCTAGCTGTTCCTGTGCCTTGCTTACCGCTTCCTTCAGACTGGCGAGAGTTTTCTCGCTTTCTTCGATGGCAGACTCTTGGCTTTTGATGTTTACTTCCGCTTTCAGGATGTTTTCTTCCTGTTCGTGGATGCTCTGCGTCTGTCGCTCTACTTCCTGCAGCAGGTTGACGGCTGGCTGTACTTCATCGTGCAACTGCAGACGGAGAATCTGGGCTTGCATCGCTTTAATGGCATCTGCTGCTTGCTCCATATCAGTCTGGCAGATTGTGATTTGATGTATTTGCTTATCGTTTTCCTCAAACCATTGCAGTTCTTTCGAGATGGCTTGCAACTGGCTGTCGAGTTCCTTCTCAGCTTTTTCCAACCGGGCGATTTCCTCCTTCAGTTGGGCGAGTTGTTCGTCATTCAGCAGGTTCTGTTTTACCGCTTCCACCGATGCTGCCATCTGGTTGTAGGCATCCGTCGCCTGGTCTTTCGCCTTCTTGATTTCAGTAGCGATGTTCGTATAAGTTTCCTCGCATCCGATGAGTTTTTCCAGGAGTTCGTACCGTTCGTTTTCCTTCGCCGTCAGGAAGTTGGCAAACGAGCCTTGGGCGATGAGTACGGTACGGAGAAACTGGTCGTAGTCGAGTCCGATGATGTTCGGCAGCTCGTTCCAGTCGGCAGTTTCTTCTGTCGTCTCTTCTCCGTTTCTCGTGATTTTATAAAGCGCAGTCTTGGCGTTCTCGTAGCGCACTCTTTGGAATCTGACGTGCCATTCTGCGCGGTAGATGCTGCCGTTGTTGGCAAGGAAGGTGAGTTTGCTGTAGCCCTCTTTCTTGCCACGGGTCAGGATGTTTCGGCTGTCGGTAGGAGCCAGACGGTTACTTTCGCTGGCATCGGCAGCTCCGAAAATCTCAATGCTCTGGTTCTTGTCTCCTTTCTTCCTGGGGTAGCGAGGGGCGCGGTTGTAGAGGGCAAGGCAGATGGCGTCGAGGAGGGTAGACTTGCCACTTCCCGTCGGACCTACGATGCTGAAGATGGTACTCTCGCCTAAGGCACCTTCTTCAAAGTTGATGACCTCGCCTCCCTGTTTGTCAAGCGAAGCGAGGTTGAGTATTTCGAGTTGTAGGAATTTCATAATGATGATGTCGTTAATAAATCGGATAACATTTTCTCCTGTCTTTCGTTCATCGGAGCGTTGTGTCTGATGGCGAAGGCTTCTTTCAGCGTATCGAGCGGAGGACGGTTGATGATGTCTTCTATGCTGGTGATGTGCTGGGAACCCTGGATGGTGGAGAGGTCCAGCTGCGGGATGATGCGCTGGATCTTGCAGAGCACGGCATCCTTTTCGTTGACGAGTTTCTCCAGTTCCTTGATGTCATCGCTGGTCAGTTTCTCCTGTTTCGCCTTCAGCATCACGTAGTCGAAATGGTCGCTCAGTTCGCCGTCGGTTCTTTCCGAGAGTTCAGAATTGATGAGCTTCTGCCATTTCTTGAAGGTCAGTTCTTCTTCGTTTTCGGGCAGGATGCGGAGGGAATGCTGAGGCTTGTATTCCAGGAAATCTACTTTCCATTCCTTGTTCTTGCCGGTTTCCTTTCCTTCCTCCTCTTCTCCATGTTCTATGGTGATGAGGTCGATGCCGTGAGTGTAGTCTTTCTCGGCAAACGACATCGGGAGGATACTTCCCGTATATCTTGCCCAGTCGGTGTTCCAGATATGTTGCCGCTTGTGGATGTGTCCGCAAGTCATATAGTCGGGATGGTCGTTCCATCCTTCCAGGTCCACTTCCTCCTGTCCGCCGATGATAATCTTCTCGCTCGCATCCTTCTTGGCAATATCCGAACCCTTGGCGTACATGTGAGCCATCATGATGCACTTCCTGCCCGGGTATTTCTTTCGTGCCTCAGTCGTCAGTTCTCTCAGAAAGTCGTTGACACCCTGCGAGTAACTGGCGTTCTGCACCACATCGCTCCTTAGGAAAGGTACGGCTAGGATGATGACTTCTTCTCCTTCCTCGTTGGTTACGGGGATGATGAGGTCATCGAAGGAATAGATCCAATGTCCGCCGGTTTTATCCTCGTCCTCGCTTTCTCCCTGCTGCCAGATTTTCCTTACGTTTCCTCTTATTTCCACGTGGTATCGGGTGAGCAGCGGACGGGGAGCCTCCAATCGGCTGGCGGAATCGTGGTTGCCGGCGGTAATGATGACCTGCATGTTAGGGCACAGTTGGGTGGCATCGGCAAGAAACTCGTAATAAACGGTCTGTGCTGCTGCCGATGGATTTCCGTTATCAAAGATGTCTCCTGCGATGAGGAGAGCATCGGGCTTTTGTCCAGCTATCTGCTCCAGGAGCCATTTCAGGAAATGCTCATGTTCCGGCAGACGGTCGTTGCCGTGAAACAGGTTGCCCAGGTGCCAGTCGCTGGTTGCTAATATCTTCATACTCATAAGAATGTCTAATCTTAGTCTTTTTCTTTGTCTTTGGCTTGCAATCCTTTAGCCTTTGGCTTGCAATCCTTTGGCCTTTGGTTTGCAATCTGACTACAAAGTTAACACAATTATTTGGGATACGCAAAGAAATAAGCTCAAAAAACGAAGAATTATGGCCGGAA
Source organism: Segatella copri (assembly GCA_021622245.1). Lineage (GTDB taxonomy): Bacteria > Bacteroidota > Bacteroidia > Bacteroidales > Bacteroidaceae > Prevotella > Prevotella copri_J. The sequence continues at coordinate 48,008 of JAJVTK010000001.1, forward strand.
AAGTAAAGATATTCAGGAAAAGTCTTGTTTTATATCTGATAAAGTTGTATCTTTGCAAGGTAGAAATCTTCGTTCATAAACATTGAATGTCCGTTCGGTGTCTTTGAACGGCGGTTCATAGACTTTGAATGTCGGTTCGGTGTCTATGAACGGAGATTTCTCCTAGGATTAAATACTTTTCTTCCTAGGTTTGTGGTCTTTTCTTCTTAAGTATAACAATAAATACTATAGGATGTAAAGGCTGTTGCAATAAGAAATACTAATAAACTAAAGTAGGAAAGGAAACTGATATGGCTAAGTACAAATTGCAGGAAATGGGGGATATGCGCTATGATGGCAAGCGCAGAGTTTATCCCAAGATGGTGACCAACCGGACACTATCCAGAAAAGAGTTCGTCAAGATGATGCAGAACTACCATCGCGGTATTTCGGAAAGTACCACGGAGGCTGTATTGACCGATGTGGTTGATATGCTGACAGATATGCTCTCCATGGGTTACAACGTGAATCTGGAAGGTTTCGGCACCTTCTCCCTCTCCCTCGCTTTCGAGGATGAGAAGCCTAGGGAAATTCTGAATCCAGATGATAAGATGACGTACCGCAAGGTGGGCGTGAAGGACATCAACTTCAAGGCGTCTCCTGAGTTTGTCAAGGATGTGAAGCGTGAAACCGACCGTGACCTGGAGCGTGATATGGGTGGCGTAAAGGTTATCCGCAAGCAGCTCTATTCCAGGGAAGAGCGCATCGCCCGTGCCCTGGAGGTGATAGAGAAGAACGGAGTCCTCACCCTAGGCGATTATGCCTCCATCAACAACCTGAGCCGTACTGCTGCCTCTATGGAACTGAAGGAGCTGACAAATGACAAGACTTCGCCGATAGATTCGTTAGGTCGTGGCAGCCATAAGGTTTGGGTGAAGAGGAAAGAATAAATGCAAATATCTCTCAGAATATTTGTTGGTTTCAATTCTTTTTCGTATTTTTGCGGTGTAATTAAAATGATAGTGTTATGAAGACAGATAGCCGTTATTTTGCGCAAAAAGCAATAGATGCCGCAAATGAATTGTGGGATAAGGGCTTGATAGATGAAAATACTATTGAGCAATGGAAGCATGAACATATGAGAACGCCTTATTCTGAATAAATGTATCAAACTTAATAGTTTAATCGTATTATGAATGCAACATTACAAAAGAAAAAGTTACAATCAGAGTTAGATAAGGCTATTCTCAATGTAAAGAGGAGGAATGTCAAGAACTTCGATACATTGGAGGATATGATGATCTATCTGGAAGCTTAGACATGAGTATAAAATGCCTGGTTAAGAAGTAAATCATTGAACTTTTGCATGTGGTTCAAGCACGGGCTGAAGGCCCAGAAGCTCCTAGCCCATGGCAACACCCTGGGTGTTAAGGCGTTGTCCCCCTGCGCCCTGTAAGGGCAAAAGCCTTGAATATATGCTGCTTTATAACCAATTTTATTCGGATTTGCAAGAAACTATTTCTCTTTTAAGTCATTTGCCGATTTTTCGAAATCAGCTTTGATATCATCTAATAGTGGATTTCTGTTTTAGCATAAATGTCAATGCCATCATATTGTTTTGCTCTTTCGAGCATCTCCTCTTTATGTTTTAGGAGTTGTTTAAACTTTCTGATGGTTTCCTCCTTTGAATTGTTCTTTGTTGCTTGCATAATAACCTCCTTTTTAATGTTATTGTTATTAATTTGGTGGCAAAGATAAGAAAAGTAAATGAGATATGCAAGAAAAAAGACTTAAAATTTTGTGAAGCCAATTCTTTTTCGTACTTTTGCAATCGTCTTGCTGTGAATGGCTGGCGATGAGTCGCTGGCTAGATAAAAATCCATGGCTTGGCCTATTTTAAATTGAAGACGTTTGCTTGACGTTTCTTCTGACCTTTCGAAACCTCGGAAATTTCATAAGCGTTCAGATGGAGACTGCGGTGGGCGTCTACCCACTGTGTATATACACATGGCATAGGTGTGCCCCTTCGACTGAGGGGGTACACCCTATGCTATCATATATATACCTGCTTGGCGTAGGCTTCTGTTGCTTCTTATCCTTGACGCTGTGGTCCATTCCGAGGTACCTGAAAGGCAAGGATGAGGCTAAGGGTAATAAGATTCCTACGCCATCATTTTATAATAGCAATCCTGTTTCTAACAATCTTCTCTGCTTAGGGAATCGGTGGAGCATATTTATAGGGCTAAGAGACACCGATATGGCAAAGAAAATAGATTTGGAAGCTTTGCACCAGCAGATAAATGAACTTCAGATTGATAAAGATTTGAACAGGGGAAAGCTGCACCCTCTTTCGGAGAAATTCACTATATTTGCAACATGAAGGAAATATAGAAACTATACCAAGGATAGAGTTCGCCCTGATTATCATCGGGGGGTGCATCCATATTTATCTTCTTAATAAACCTCTTGTATTTTCTGGAGTGAACTTAACAATAAGCAGACAAATTTAAATAACAATTATAATATTAATTTATGAAAAAAAATACCAATCAATTCAATGGGTCGCATGCCGACCGTATTAACAATGGTGGAGGTAGGTTCCGAAGGATCGCTCTGTTCCCATTGATGTTGTTCATGTTGTTGCTTGTGCCTACCAGTATGGTGGCGCAGACAGATTACGACAACACAGTAACCTTCACAGCCTTAGCAGGTAATCCCCAAGGCTTCACTAATGAGACTTATGCGGAACTCTTTGATGGCAAAAAGACAGAAGACAATTTCTCCAAGTGGTGCTGCAAATTCTCAGGTAGTGCCAATGTCATCTTCGCAGCCAGCAAAGCAGGAGTCCCTGTGGGCTACACCATCACAACGGGTAACGACAACTTCACTAGTAAAGGTCGCAACCCTATGTCGTGGAAGCTCTATGGAAACAACGTGGGCAAAGATGGAGAATGGACGCTCATTCAGGAGGTAAACAACGATACGAAGCTTCAGGATGTGAACTATACTTCTTACGACTTCACCTGCGGGGGAGGTAAATCTTACAAATATTTCAAATGGGAAATATCGGCTATTCATAGCGGAGACGTGTTGCAGGTAGGCGAATTTGAACTCAAACTCCAAACTTGTACGCACACAAATGCCGATGGCTCGTCTGCCCTTGGCAATGCAATAAAAACTGTGGAAACTACTTGCACCGAGCATGGCTATACCACATACAAATGCTCTATTTGTCATTCAATAGTAAAAAAATATAAGACTGATGAGCTAAAGAAGCACACACTCACTTACCATGAAGCTAAAGATGGAGTTAAAGAACACTGGCAGTGTGATGTATGCCACAAATACTTCAGCGATGCGGATGCCACTCAAGAGGTTAGTTATGCCAGCCTTTTATATCCGGCTTATGCAGTGTTTGAAGGAAGCACAGGAACGCTTACATTCAAATGCAGTCCTTCCAAACCCGAAGGAGCTTATGACCTTAATCATGATTGGTATGCTATAAGTAAAAATATCAAGAATGTGGTTTTCGATGCTTCGTTTGCCAATGCAAGACCAACGAGCTGTTTTATGTGGTTCGATGCCTGCTCTAATCTGACCACAATAGAAGGCATTGAGTATTTTAACACCGAGAACGTGACGAATATGCGCTATATGTTCGATTCATGCGAGTCTCTCAAATCTCTCGATCTCACAAACTTCAACACCGAGAATGTGACAGATATGTACTATATGTTCGCTTACTGCAAATCTCTCGAATCTCTCGACCTCACCAACTTCAACACAGCGAAGGTGACGAATATGGCAGGTATGTTCCAGACCTGCTCCGCTCTCAAAACCATCTACGCCAGCGATAAGTTTGTTACGGATCAAGTTACTGAAAGTACTTGTATGTTCTCTGATTGCCTCAGCTTCAAAGACTATACCTCTAGCAAGGAAGACCACACCTATGCCAACTGCGGCCCGACTGGTTACTTTACTTATGGACGTGGGTATGCCATGTTTGACGATGCTACAGAAACTCTTACATTCAGCTACAAGGGATTCAAGCCCGAAGGAGCTTATGAGCTTAATGAGGGGGGAAATACTCCTGAATGGATTTCTAAAAACTCTTATGTCAAAAAAGTGGTCTTCGATGCTTCGTTTGCCAATGCAAGACCAGCGAGTTGCTATAAGTGGTTCTGCGGTTGTGTAAACTTGGCCCAGATTGAAGGTATTGAGTATCTTAATACCGAAGAAGTAACTAATATGGCTTGGATGTTTAAGGGTTGCTCTAATCTTAAATCGCTTGATGTCTCTAAGTTCAATACAGCACAGGTGACGGATATGAGCTATATGTTTACACATTGTTGGGGCTTAGAATCACTTGATGTCTCAAGATTAAATACAGAGAACGTAACCAATATGGAGAATATGTTCTTATACTGTAGCAATAGTAAACTCACGTCTCTTGATGTCTCAAACTTCAATACTGAAAAGGTGACAAATATGAGCTGTATGTTCCGTGGTAGCTCTAATCTAACCTCGCTCGACCTCTCTAACTTCAATACTCAGGACGTGAAGGATATGAGCTATATGTTGATGGACTGCCGTGGTCTTACCTCGCTCGACCTCTCTGGCTTCAATACTCCGAACGTGGAGAATATGAGTGGGATGTTTAATGGTTGCTATGATCTTACAACCATCTATGTCAGCGACAAGTTTGTTACTACAAAAGTAAGTGATGGAACTGATATGTTCTATGGCTGCACCTCGCTCAAAGGTGCAATAAAATATGAGGATTCATCGTGTGGTTATCCAGAGTATAGCGAGGGCAATAACGACCACACTTACGCCAACTACAAGACAGGTTACTTCACTAAACTTGTAGGAAAGAACGGCAACGATAAGATTGGTGCTGTGGGCGAAGTGCTTACTGCCGAAAGCCTTGCACTTGCTGATGATAAGGACTTTGAGGCTTATGAGCCGTTTACTGCTAAAACTGCAACATACACTCGTACTCTTAAGGAAGGCACATCATGGGCTACGCTCTGCTTGCCTTTCGAGGTGTCGCTTGCAGATCAGAACTTCCGTGCCTTCCAGCTCCTTTCGGCTGACGAGACAACTAATACGGTAGAACTCAAAGAGATTGAGACAAGCATCGCAGCTGGCACTCCTGTTATCATCAAGATGAAAGAGGGACAAACCGCTCTCAACTTCTCTGTTGCCAACAAAGAGATTGCAAATAACGTAAAGACAGCAGCAACTGTTGATGGCAGCTATCAGCTCCAGGGTCTCTATACAAAGAAGGTGTTCGACAAGTCTGCTGACGACAACTGCTACATCGTGAAAGGCAACAAACTGATGAACCCTACCAAACTGTTGGAGTATACAAGCACAACACAGGTGGGCAGCAAGCCTTTCCGTGTTTACATGGTAGACAACACTTCATCATCTGCTGGAGCCAAGATGTTTAGCATCGCCATCGGTGACAGCACAACAGCCATCGACAGCCTCAACACCATTGCAGACGATAAGGCTGTATATTATGACCTGCAGGGCAATCGCCTCAACGCTCCTCAGAAGGGCATCAACATCGTGAAGCGTGGCAGCAAGACAATGAAAGTTATCATCAAATAAAAAGAACTGAGAATTATGAAAAAGAAAGAATATATAAAGCCAGAACTGAATGTCTACCAAATGGAGACTACATCTATCCTCGCTGGCTCTGAAATAGTGAAAGCAAAGGAAGAGGATTATAGCGAAGAGTCGGTTAGTGACTATCGCGATGCAAGTGGCAGCATTTGGGCAGACTAAAAAGCCTCACCCCCAATAATAATGATACCTCATGGCATGAGTGCCATGAGGTATTTTCGTCGTTTTGATACGATAAGGTTTTATGTGGGTTATCATTCGGATAGGGATAGTGCCGTGGTTCAGGTATTGGATACTACCTATGAGGATGGCTTGGTAACTTATCATCTCGGTGCTGACTTCGAGTGTACCCAGGGTGCTGCCCTGAGCTAAGAGCTTTTGGGCTTTCAGCCCGTTCTCGAACCACCTGCAATGTTCTATTTTATGCAAGACCTTTCGAGTATTGTGCGCATAGCACGATAGCGAGGATCTTTTTTGAAGTCTCACTTGGGACTAATATCATATTTGCGCTCTGTTTCGTCTGCCATTTCTTGGAAACGACGAGCTTCCTCACCATAGAGTGTTGGTATTGCCTTTTATTGGATAAGCCATAATCCTTCTGCCTTTAATTCTTCTATAAATTCTTCAAAATCTGTAGCCTTGCCTGTCCTTTCATACTCCGCCTCAATAGCTTCAATCCTAGCCATGGCTTCTTCTTCATTAGCCGGATGCCAGCCAACAGGATATCTTTTCTCTTTCATAAACTTTAGTATTTAATTTCTTCATCATATCATTCTCTCAGATAGTGTCCTTCTATCCAATTATTAGATATATGCTTTACCAATATGAGATTGTCTCTTTGTTCAAAAAATACATACCATGTTGTTTTGGGAGACGATTTGCGTCTGAAACGGGCATACTGTAGGTTGTTTCCATATCTTTCAAAATGATATAGAAACTCATTCGGTATAGAATGGTGTTGCACATTCGGTATCTCATAGACAAAATCAAGAATCTCATCTACCATCTTTGAAGCAAAAGCATAGCTATTTTTATATCCTTCTCGAAATAGATTGTCTGCGAGATATTCAAAGAATTCTTCAGCCTCAGGTAGAATTTGTATGGTATAGTTATTACTCATATTTTTCCTTTAGCTTACTTTTGCATCTTTGTCTAAACTCTTCTATACTAATAGAACGTTTCCATTCCTCTTCAAAAGAATCGGGCTTGTTTAATATGTTTTGATCAACATACACGATTAGGGACTGGAGTATCTCTGGATTTTGGATTGTCATCACTCTGTTTACAAGAGAATTATGCAATTCTTTAATTCTAGAAGCATTTACAGCAGGCTCTGCTGCGAAAGCTGCATCTTTCTGCTCTTCTGGTAATGTATATCTTTTCTCTTTCATAAGCTTGCGTATTTTATCTGCTGCAAATTTACGATTATTATCTGAATCATGCAAGAAAAATGGGAGAAATGTTTTATAAAGTATCTTATAATCAAGGTTTTTGTTCTTTGTTGGGCTTGGGGACGGTACTGAAAAAAAAGTCACAATACCTAGCTGATAGAGCTGGGTATTGTGACTTTGCTTTTTGTTATATGTGTTTATTCGATACTCTCTTCTATCGACTTCAATACATAGTCGAGAATCTCATCGGTGTGGCAGAGGGAGATGAAATTGCCCTCAAACTGCGATGGACTTACGTAGATGCCACGGTCCAGCATGTTGCGGAAGTAGCGGGCGAAACGTTCCTGGTCGCTCTTCTTCGTATCCTGGAAGTTGCGGACTGGCTGGTCGTTGAAGAACATCGTGAACATCGTGCCCACGTGGTTCAACTGGATGCCCTTGCCTTCTACTATCTTCTCAAGACGGGAGAGGAAGCGGTTGCTGCGCTCTTCGAGGAGTTCGTAAACACCCGGTTCGCCCAATTGCTTCAAGGTTTCATAACCGGCTGCCATTGCTACTGGGTTACCACTCAGGGTGCCTGCCTGATAAACTGGGCCTTCTGGTGCCAGAACACTCATGATATCGGCTCTACCTCCGAAGGCTGCGGCAGGGAATCCGCCACCAACGATTTTTCCTACGGTAGTCATATCCGGAGTGATGCCGAATCGCTTCTGGGCACCGCCATAAGAGAGACGGAAACCGGTGATGACTTCATCGAAGATCAGGATGGCGCCATGCTCCCGGGTTACCTTGCGGGTTGCCTCGATAAACTCACGGGTTGGAGGAACCACGCCCATGTTGCAGGCTACCGGTTCGATGATGAGTGCAGCTACCTTGTCGCCATTCTCGGCGAAATACTTCTCCAAAGCCTCGGTATCATTGTAGGGCAGTACCACGGTATATTGGGTGAAACCGGCTGGTACTCCGGCTGATGATGCATTGTTGAGTTTGGCTACGGCAGATCCGGCACTTACCAGAAGATGGTCGGCATGACCATGATAGCAGCCCTCGAACTTAACGAGGATGTCGCGACCGGTGAAGCCACGAGCCACACGGATGGCTGACATGGTAGCCTCGGTTCCGCTGTTCACGAAGCGCAGGCGCTCCATCGATGGGAAGGATTCTCTTACCTTCTCTGCAAGGGTGGTTTCGGCGAGGGTAGGGATGCCGAAGCTGCTTCCGTGGAAGATGGCATCGGATGCAGCCTTGCTCACCTTGTCGTTGTTATGACCTAAAATAAAGACGCCCCATGACATGCAGAAATCGATAAACTTGTTGTCATCGATATCGTAGATGTATGGACCCTTGGCGTCACGGACGAAGAGCGGGGTGGTTCCTACGCTCTTCAGGGCTCTTACTGGCGAATTTACTCCGCCAGGGATTATCTGTTTTGCCTGCTCGAAAGCGGCGGCTGAGTTCTTTCTTTCTTTCATGTTCTTGGTTCTTTTTAGGAGGGGGACCAGCGATGGAATCGCTGGGAACGGGGACGAGAGGGGGACAGGTTTCTTTTTTCCTTCTTTCCCTCTTTTTCTCTTTTCTTTTATCCTATTTCGAGATGCCAATCTGCTGCTTTTTCTATAATCTCCTTGGCATAATAGGTGATGATGTAGCGGGCACCGGCACGCTTGATGGCGATGAGGCTCTCGAATGCTACACGGCTCTCATCGAGATAGCCGAGCTTGGCGGCTGCCTTCAGCATCGAATACTCACCGCTCACCTGATAGGCTACCATCGGGATGTTAGGGAACTTCTCTACGCCGCGGGCTATCATGTCGAGATATGGCATCGCTGGTTTCACCATCGTCCAGTCGGCTCCTTCTTCTATATCGGCAGCAATCTCATCAAGACCCTGGTCGTGGGTGCGGAAGTCCATCTGGTAGCTCTTTCTGTCGCCAAAACTTGGAGCTGAATCGGCTGCATCTCGGAATGGGCCATAGAAGGCTGAGGCGTACTTGGCAGAATATGCCAATACCTTGCATTGCTTGTCGAGACCACCTTCGCGAAGACGGTTCTTGATGGCTTCTACCTGTCCGTCCATCATGGCTGATGGTGCTACGAAGTCGGCGCCTGCCTTGGCATGAACGTAGGCTTCCTCGGCGAGCAATGGCAGGGTGGAGTCGTTATCTACATCGTGATGATGCAGGAGTCCGCAATGGCCATGACTGGTGTATTCGCAGAGGCAGACGTCGGTGAAGACGATGATGTTCTTGCCAAACTCCGCCTTGATGGCTTTTACGGCACGGGCGATGAGGGCATCGTCGGCATAGGCAGCGCTGCCTCGTTCATCCTTCTGCTCATCAGGAATCACTCCGAAGAGGAGCACCTTGTTGATACCGAGGTTCTTGATTTCTTCGATGTCCTTCAGAAGGGTATCGATGCTGAAGCGATAGATGCCTGGCATGGTGGAAATCTCTTCCTTCTGGTTTTCGCCCTCTACTACGAAGTAAGGGTAGATGAAGTCTGCGGCACTCAATGATACATCGGCGTACTTGTCGCGAGTAGCCTGGTCTTTACGTAATTCTCTAAATCTTTTCATATCTATGTCGGGGTTTATTTAATGTTGAATGTTGAATGTTGAGTGTTGAATTAGGCTTGCGCCCTTCAGACACTTGAATTCTTCACTTTTTACTTTTCATTCTTTACTTTTCGTTCTTCACTTTCATCACTTCTTCCAGATGCGCCTGGGTGATAGGACCACGGGTGCTGAACTCGGTGTTCTCAGGCAACTTGCCATACAGTTTGATGAAGTTGTCGATGGTAGAAGGAGATGTGAAGACGATGCGCTTGAAATGGTTGAGATTCACACGGCGCGGATTCTTCGGGAGTTCATTGTTATAGACAACGGCGCTTAGCACGTTGAAACCTAATTCCTGCAAAGCCAAAGGAATATCTTCTGGTGATAGGGATGAATGAGGATAGAAAACTAATCTATTTTCATACCGTTGTAAGAAGTCTTCTTCTTTGTAATAGTATGCATCTTGTTCATCTGGATCATTTAACTCGTCTAGCTTCTTCATTATCTGCTCGTAACGTGGCTTTTCTGCATCAAGTCTCTCTTTCTCTTTTTTGAACCATTCTATCACTCCATAGCGATTGTCTTGCTCTACCTGTATAACATCTTTGACGCCAGCCTTATGTAAAGCCTCTGTTGTAGTATCACCGATGGAGATAAACACATGCTCTTCTTGCTCTTTGAGTATCAAATCGTAGTAATCAAGTGTTGCTTGAACGCCATATTGGCTTGTAAAAATATAATATAAAGCTTGACTTTCATCCCACTCACAATACTCGGTAAAACTTTTTCCATCGTAATGCTCACAATAATTATCTTCGAGGATTTTCGTAAAATAACTTGGGTGATAACTAATCTCTATCAGCGGCGTATAGGTGTAATCTGCCTTGCGCTTCTCTATGGCAGGAAGAGTACCTGTATAGAGGGTTGGCTTGATATCCGATGCCTGATGATGCTTCAATCCTGCCACGTTGCCGATGAGGGCAATCAATGGGGTTGGGAGATTCTGCATCTCTCCGTTTCTCAGATTCCAAAGGGTGGTCTCGAAGGTCTGCTCATCGGGACGGCTCACGTTGTAGGTGAGGAGTACTGGGGTGTTGAATGCCCAGCCTTCCTTGTCGATGAGTTGGGTTGCGATGGCCTGCAGCTGTTTGGCGCCCATGTAATATACCAGGGTTTCTGCATCGGGAGTTACGGTCTGCGGAGTATGACCGCTGACCAGGGCTACGCTTGATGAGAAGTCGCGATGAGTGAGACTGATTTTCTGGGATGCGGCGAGGGCTGAGGCTGTGGTGATGCCGGGGATGACATTCACTTTTATCAGATTACTCTCCAGGTACTCGATTTCCTCGCTTCCGTGGGCGAAAATCATCGGATCGCCACCTTTCAGACGAACCACATTCTTCCCCTCTCGTGCTGCATCGAGCAGGAGGCGGTTTATGTCAGCCTGCTCCTTGTGATGATAGCCGGCACGCTTGCCCACGTAGATCTTCTCGGCTTTCTTATCTGCCAGATAGGAATCGTCGATGAGGTCATCGTAGAAGATGATGTCGGCGGCATCGATGGCCTTTGCTGCCTTGATGGTGAGGAGGTCCGGGTCGCCGGGACCGAAGCCTACGAGGGATACGGAGCCTTGCTTATCGAGAATGCTCTTAGAAACGAATGCCTGCTTCAAGTCGCTTCCTTTCTTTGCGGTGATGGCAAGGAAGCCCTGTAATGGATGGGTTGGGAAAGGGAGCACTTCGGCGATTTCATCCTCCATGCCGAGTCGCTTCAGGGCACAGCTTGCAACGATGGCAGCATCGTATTTGCCATCTTTTACCTGCTGAACTCTTTCTTCAATACAGCCACGTATACCTTTGATAGTCAGGTCTGGACGTAATTCGTTTAAACCTTTCTTACGGAGCGGACTGCTGGTTCCGATGATACTTCCGGCAGGGAGCTCTGCCAGTTTCTTGTGGTCTCTGCTCACGAGCGAATCGGTGGTGTCGAAAGCAGGGAAGAGGGCGATGACTTCGATATCCTCAGGCAGAGGATAGGGCAGGTCTTTCGCCGAATGGATGGCGATGTCGGCATCTCCCTGACGGATGGCATCGTCGAGTTCTCTCGTAAAGATATCAGCAGGAGCTTCACCGTTCAGGAGTGAAATCTGCTGGTTCTTGTCGCCGTAAGATTCCAGGTATTTAATCTCGTAGGCGAGTTCCGGGAAGTTCTTGAAAACCTCCTCTACTTGCAGTCGGGAGAGACGGCTGCCTCTTGCAATAACTCTAATCTTTTTATTCATCTTTTATAAATGTCGGTTAAGTTTATGAATAAAATTATTATGAAATATATTTCTTTCTCCTTTCCAAAGCCTCCTGCATCTCCTGAATTTCTTCTTCGATGATGGCTTCGGCTTTCTCCACTTCGGCTCCTCTCACGTCGATGTTCTCACGCACTTTCTTCTCCACGTCTCTGATGTTGTAGAGCTGGACGTTGGGGAGTCCGCTGAGGCGGGAATCTATGTCGCGAGGGAAGGCGAGGTCGATGGCGAGCAGGCGTTTCTGCTCTGGGATGTCTTCCTTGCGGATGATGAGATGAGGGGCTGAGGTGGCGCTGATGAGGATATCTGTCTGTGCCAGGAACTCCTGCTTCTCATCCAGCGTATATACCTTGATGCCGAGCGGATCGGCTAGGTAATGTGCCTTGATCTGACTGCGGTTGGCGAGGAACACCATTCTGGCTCCTTTGTTCTGTAGGAACTTCAGAATGTCGGCAGTCAGTTTGTTGACACCGATGATGGTGATTCTCGCGTTCCTTAAATCTACATTCCCGAAAGATTCTATAATCTCGAGGGCTGCAAGACTATGGGATACGGCCCCATGGGAAATCTCGGTTTCGTTGCGAACCCGCTTGCCAACCTGCAATGCGCTTTGGAAAAGGCGATGGAGTTCGGCGGTCAACGGGCGCTGAGCCTTGGCGGTATAGTATGCTTCCTTCACCTGTCCCTGAACGGCTCTTTCGCCAACGATGGCAGATTCCAGGCCCGATACTACACGGAAGAGATGGCGGGCTACCTCATCGGGAACTTCGCCTTCGCCGTAGTATATCTCGCTGCGGTTGCACGTCTTCAGGAAGATATAAGGAACTTCCTCATCGGACTGTCTGCTGATATGAACATGATGGGGAATTCTGTTTGTCTTATTGATATGACTTCCTTGTATTTCCAAGAGTGTATCTTGTAGAAAATCATCGAAGACTCTTTCCTGCTCCTTGATGTCGGTTCCTTCAGCGAACTGGCTTTGGTCAATCGATTTGTAATGTATCATTTTCTATCAACTCTTTTATTCTGTTTCTTACTCGGATGCTTCGTTTCACATCCCTCGAATCGCTTCCCACGGCAATGGTGAGATTGTCGTTGCGATAGATGGCGGGCGAGATGAAATCGCACTGTGCCGGGTCATCGCAGACACTGGTCAGGATATGCCGTTCGGCTGCGAGCTGTTTAATCTGATGGTTCAACTCATGGTCGCCCGTACAGACGAAGAGGAGTTGCACGCCATCCAGGTCGCTAGGCTCGAAAGCCTTCTCTTTCGTTTGGAAGGGTAGTGCCTTGAGCTCATCTGTAATCTCTGGTGCCACCACCGTAGCTTGGTCGGTGAAACGGGCGAGAATCTGAGCCTTGTGGGTCGCTACCTTCCCTCCGCCAACGATAAGTATGTTGGCGGAGACGATTTTAATCGTTATTGGAAGATAGTCCATTTAGACATAGATTGAATTTTATTTCTTTTTGATGAGAACCTTCCAGTAGTTTTCTACTTTCTCGGTAGAGAGGATGGTATGGCCCTCGTTCTTCACGCTTCCCGGTACGTTCTCGATAGGAGCACCGTCGTCGAGGAGAATCTCCAGAATCTGTCCGCTCTGCATTGGGGTGAGAGCAATCTTCGTCTTCACGAAGTTCATCGGACACATCACGCCTCGGAAATCCTTCTTCACATCCGGGGAGACTGCTTCTGGTTCTCCCGCAGATGATTTTTGTTCATTCTCGCTTGTGTTTTTTTGTCCCACAGATTTCACAGATGACACAGATTTTTCTTCATCCTCGCTTCTGTTCTTTTGTCCCGCAGATTTTCCCTTTGAATCTGTGTTATCTGTGAAATCTGTGGGACTTTGAACTGCAGGGAGCTTGAACTGAAGCGAATCGTCCATGTTCTGATAGAGATCGTTGAGCAAATCAGCGAGTTCGTCGATAAGCGGTTTCTCTGATATCAATGATTCGTTGTTTCTAGCCTTATCGGTCAGAACCTTGAACTTCTGTGGGATGATGCTGGCAGCGATGAATTCCTTCTCGAAACCATTATATACATCTTCATCAGTACGAGGGTCGAGGCCACGGGTAACGAGAAGCATTCGGTTCTCGGAGAAGACGATATCGTGGAGAAGCTTTTCTATCTTGCTGGTATCTTCCAGCTGTTCCACTTCCTTCCGCTTCTCTCTGATGGTATCCTGGTCGATTTCGATGATGTCGAAGAGTCCGGCTGAGCATTCTGCTTTTCCGTATTTGATGAGTGAGAACTTCTCGTCATCTCCGAAATCGAAGAAGGTATCAGGCTCTTCTGAATACGGAGCCACCTCCTTGTATTTCGCAATCAGATCCTTCACGATGTTCACGCCTCTCTTCGCCACATACTCGTAATAATCGGCATAGTTGGCTTGCTCGGCTATTACATCACGGAGATAATCCTCTACGAATGCCGGAATCTTCTTGGCGGCGATATAACCTTGCTGCAGGTCAATCTCGTGCTTGCCCTTTACCGGAAGCCAGATGGTGTAGGCAGGATATGGATCATCACCCACACGTCCTACACGACCGCTGAATCCTAAATCTCCCCAGGTGGCGAGGGCACAGATGTTGGTACAGCCGTTCATGCGGAGTTCGAAGTCAGGAATGGCATCGAGGTTGAGATCGCTATCGAGAAGCTGCTTGGCGATACCGTCGATGGCACCCTTTGGCAGACAGATTCCCAGGCGGCAGGTATCGGCTCCCGTACAGCAGGTGAGATTCGTAACCACCACAGGATAATCTATCTGATAGACGCCCAGTTTCTTGAAGAAGGCGTAGATGTTGGTGAGATATTCCTCTGGGATATTTCGCACCTGAATCTGCTCTTTCTTGGTGAAGCGGATTACATCGTTGCCATAGTTGCCCAGATATTCGGCTACTTCTGCGAAGAAATCCGTGGAGTTGTTGCCGTGGCGCAATGGGATGTAAGCATACCAGAGGTTTTCCTTCAACCCCTTGGCATTGGTCTGCTTGTGGGCGTAACGGCGCTTCCACGTTTCAAAATCGGTTGGAGCATCCAAAGGCGAAACGGATGGCTTGTGATGCTCCAATGGCAAAGCCGGAGCCTCGAAATCGATTGAACCATCTTTCTTAAGTTCCTCAAACTCTTCGAGATACAATCGTTTGGCTTCTTCTGTTCCGTATTTATAGAATACGTATCTCATGCGCGCCTTGTGACGGTTTCTTCTGTTTCCGTATTTATGGAACCAGTTTTTTAATGCCTTGGCAGCACGGTAGAGGTCCTTCTCTGGAAGGAAGTCGAATACCTCCCAACCTGTGTGGGCATTGCTGGCTGCACTACCGGCGATGAGCACTCTGAATCCTCGCTGTCCGTCCTTGATGCGTGCCTGCAGACCCAGGTCGGCGATGTAGGAGTAGTTGGCTGTAGCCACACTGGTATCTATTGCCACCTTGTATTTTCTAGGCATCGTGAACGAATCTTTCTCGGCGATGAGTCGGGAGGTGAGTTCCTCCACGTAAGGATAGACATCGAATTCTTCATCGGAAGTGAGTCCGCTCCGGTCATCCACCATCATGTTTCTTACGGTGTTTCCACCGCCACCTGCGCTGGAGATGCCCACCTTTTCCAACTTCTTCAGAGCCGGAATGGCATCTTCGATATCAACATTGTGAATCTGAATCTCCTGTCGGGTGGTAACGTGGAGATGCGAAGTGGAGAGCTGGTGTCCCACGAAGGCTATCTTGGCAAGCTGCTCTGGGGTGACGAGACCGCCGGCACAGCGAAGGCGCAGCATATAGTGCTGGTTCTTGCGCTGCTCGTAGATGCCCATAGGTACACGGTTCGACTTCAACTGACCAGCCTGAATCTCGCCCGCCTTGAATTGGTCGATGAGCGACTGGGTATAGTCCAAGTCTCCATTTAATGTAGAAGGTATTCTGTACATGTTCTTGTATCGTTTTAATTTTGTTCGAAGTGAACTTCCTTATCCACCACTTCTCCATTCAGAACCTTGAATGAATTGAGGTGAATCTTTCCGTCGAGCAATGAGAGGATGGCATAACGGATGTTGGGATCGTTTGCCAGCCGAAGGTCTTCCTGCGAAGGGCGGGAAGGCGATGCTGGGTGACTGTGCCAGTTGGCGAGAATCTTCAAGCCCTTGCTTCGGGCGTATTTCAGAGCCGCAAACTGGTCTTTTGGAGCAAAGGAAAAATGCTCCTCGCTATGGTCGATGTTCTCCATCCAGTAGCTTTCCGTCACCACATCATCCTTGCCTAACAGAAGTCCGCAACTCTCGATGGGCGCATCCTTCTTAGCTTGCTCGATAATAACCTTGATTACGTCGTCGTTAATCTTCATAAGCTATAGCAAAAATAATCACTAATAAATAATCACTAAATCTTAGTGGTGCTTCAAATCGCAGGCTGCCTGCTCGTAATCGATGAGATGGTCGATGGTAGGGTGGTCGCCGCAGATTTCGCAGGATGCACGCTTCTTTACCTTGATGGTGCGGAAGTTCATCGTTTTGGCATCGAAGGTGAGCAATCGGTCGGTGAGCAGTTCGCCCACACCGAGGAAGTACTTCAACGCCTCGGCTGCCTGAATGGTTCCGAGCATACCGGCGATGGCTCCCAGAACGCCAGCCTGACTACAGGTAGGAACAGCGCCTGCTGGAGGTGGTTCCTTGAAGAAGCAGCGGTAACATGCCGTACCTGGCAAGTGAGTAAAAGTCTGGCCTTGGAATCTCAGGATGCCGCCATGCGAGAAGGCTTTGCCCAGACGTACGCAGGCATCATTGATGAGGAACTTCACAGGGAAGTTGTCTGTTCCGTCGATGACGAAATCCCATGGCTTGATGATTTCCTCGGCATTGTGAGAATCGAGGAAGTCGTGATAGGTGGTCACTTCCACATCTGGATTGATGGCAATCATCTTCTCCTTGGCACTCTCCACCTTTGGAGTGCCCAGGTCCTTGGTCTGATGAATCACCTGTCGCTGCAGGTTGCTGAGGTCTACCACGTCAGCATCCACGATACCGATATGTCCCACACCTGCTGCAGCGAGGTAGAGGGCAACTGGAGAGCCCAAGCCACCGGCACCTACGATGAGCACCTTGGCATTGAGAAGTTTCTCCTGACCTTCGAGTCCTACATCCTGAAGGAGGATGTGGCGGCTGTATCTCTCTATCTGTTCTTCTGTTAAATCTATCATCTTGTTTCTGATTTCTTTTATGGATGAATACTGTAACTTATTTTGATGCGTCAACGATACAAGAAACGTACATTAACGACCGACGTAATCTTATATAAGAACTGCCAAATAAGTTTTTTATTGTACTACTTGTTTACTTTTTTAGCAGGTGCCGCCTCCCATGAAGTAGAGGAAATCTACCCGGTCACCGTCCTTGAGCTGAATCTTCTCATAGTCTTCCTTCTCAGCGAAGTCCTCGTTCACCTGGATGGTAACCATCTCGGGCTGGAACACCTTATTAATCTTGATGAGTTCTGCCAATGTCAAAGGAAGAGTCACTTCCTGCTTTTCGTCGTTTACAATAATCTGTGCCATATTCTTATCAATTTTATGTTGTTATTTTCTTTCTTTTTTACCGAATGTACCGTTTCACTTAACTGAATGCACCATTGAGATACTCCTGTGTCAGTTCGTGCTTTGGATGATGGAACACTTCCTCGGCGCTTCCTTCTTCAATCACCTCACCCAGATACATGAAGATGACGTGGTCGGCGATGCGGAGAGCCTGGCGAAGAGTGTGGGTTACCATCACGATGCTGTAATCCTTCTTCAGTTCGGTGAAGAGCTGCTCTACCTTCTTGCTGCTGATAGGGTCGAGGGCTGAAGTACTCTCATCTGCAAGCAGATAGCTTGGCTCTACGGCAAGACTGCGGGCAAGGCAGAGGCGCTGCTGCTGACCGCCGCTCAACTTGGAAGCCGGACTCTTCAATCTATTCTTCACTTCCTCCCAAAGACCTACAGCCTTCAAGTAATGCTCTACGATGCTGTCCAGCTTCTTCTTGTTGCGGATACCATGGATGCGGCAACCGTAAGCCACATTGTCGTAGATGCTCATAGGGAGAGGGCATGGACGCTGAGGAACAAGACCGATGTTGCGGCGCACTTCAGAGAGTTTGCTGCTGCTGGCCTCTAGAATGTTGTTGTCTCTGAGATTTACCTCTCCATTCATCTTCAAACCTTCCACGCGGTCGTTCAATCGGTTAAAGGTACGGAGAAGCGTAGACTTGCCGCAGCCTGAAGGACCGATGATGCAAGTAATCTTTCCCTTAGGAATACTTACATTTACATCTTTCAAGATTTGTGCACCATTGATATATACATTCAAGTTCTTGGTGTCGAGCTGTGCATGATTGTTGTGAACAAACTTTGTAGTCATATCTAAATCTCCTATATTTTAAGATTCATACTCCCTATATATAATAAGGTGTAATCCTCAGCGTTTATACTTCTTATTTTCGTTTGCAAAGGTACGACGATTTTGCTTATTGGGCAATACCTTATATGGGGTAATTTCATACCCTATATGTGGTATATGGGAATGGTACGAATGTGGTATTGCCCCTTCTGCATAATCTTTATACCTTTGCAGCCAGTTAGTAATATATATAATAAGGTGTAGATATGAAAAAGAAAATTATAGGAATGATAGTGGTAGGAACCTCCTTTCTGTTAGCGAGTTGCGGAAGTAAGGGAGAGGTGAAACGTAGTGCAGACGGCAAGCAGGTGCTGAGCGGTTACATTACGCTGTCGGGTGCTTTTGCCCTTTATCCCTTGGCGATACAGTGGGCAGACGAATTCCACCGCCTTCATCCCGAAGTGGATATTGATATCTCGGCTGGTGGAGCAGGAAAGGGTATTACCGATGTTCTTGCCGACCAGGTAGATATTGCGATGGTGAGTAGAGAACTGAAACCGCAAGAGAAGGAGAAAGGTGCTCTGGCGTATGCTGTGGCAAAGGATGCCGTTGTGGCAACCATCAACGTTAATAATCCGGCATATAAGGAATTGTTGAAGACGGGATTGAGCCAGAAGCAGGCTACGGCGATTTGGGAAGGAAAGACGAAGATGAATGTCTACACCCGAAGCGATGCCTGTGGTGCCGCAGAGACCTGGGCTGCGTTTCTGGGAAAGAAGCAGGAAGACTTGAAGGGAACGGGCGTGTTCGGAGATCCGGGTGTTGCAGAGACCTTGCAGAAGGATGTGAATGGTATCGGATTCAATAACATCGGTTATGCCTACAACGATAAGACGCATAAGCCTACGAAGGGTATTGCAATCGTTCCGATAGATGTAAATGGAAACGGGAAACTGGATGCAGAAGAGAAATTCTATGATACGCTGGATGAACTGATGGATGCCATAGCCAAAGGAAAATATCCAGCACCGCCAGCTAGGAATCTCTATTTGGTAACAGCCGGAAAGCCCAAGAACCCTGTGGTGGTTGAATTCTTGAAATATGTCAGGACGAAAGGTCAGAGGTTGAATGGTCCTGCGGGATTTGTACATATATAGAAAAAGGTCGCAAGCAATCATAGCTTGCGACCTTTGATATTCTTTATAAGAACCCGAATTATAAATTCCCGAATCTGGAAGTATAATTCTCTAATTCTCTAATTCTTGATTTACTCGATAACTACGAGTGCATCCTCTTCGAGCACAGCCTGTCCAGGTTTTACGCAGATAGCTGTAACCTTACCATCCTTCTCAGCCTCGATGTTGTTCTGCATCTTCATAGCCTCGAGAACGACAACGGTATCGCCTGCCTTTACCTCCTGACCAACAGCTACCTCGATGCTGGTGATAGTACCAGGGAGAGGAGCCTTTACAGCATTGGCTGTATTTACGTTGGCAGCTGGAGTAGCCTCAGCATCATCAGATGCAGCAGCTGGCTGACCAAGCACAACCTTCTTCTTCTCTGGCTCAGCCTCCTGTTCCATCTCAACCTTGTAAGCTTCGCCATTCACGTTCACGCTTGCGATGTTACCCTCAACAGCGTCAATCTGAACCTTGTATTCTTTTCCGTCAATTGTATATTTAAACTCTTTCATTTCTATTACATTATGGTTTAGCTGTTAAACTCAAGAACTTGGCGTTCCACATCGTCTGACGTGGCTTGATTGTGATGATGCCAGGCTCCTTGTCGTGTACGTTATTGCCCTGGTACTCATAGAGTGCCATGGCAATCGCAGCATAAATATTCTTATCCATTCGTTTTTACTTTAATTTTGAGTGTTGATTGTTGAGTGTTGAATTAGGCTTGCGCCCTTCTGTTATGTTGAGTCTGTATATAACTCAACATTCTACACTCAACATTCAACATTTCTATATTACATTGGCATACAGCCATGCTTCTTAGCTGGTAAGCTCTGACGCTTGGTAGCGAGCTGAGCCAAACCACGGCAGATGCGGAAACGGGTGTTACGTGGCTCGATGACATCATCGATGTAGCCATACTGAGCAGCCTGATATGGATTAGCAAACTTGTCAGTATACTCCTGCTCCTTCTCAGCCAGGAATGCCTTTACATCCTCGCCAGCTTCCTTCTTAGCCTTAGCTTCCTTACCACAGAGAACGGCAACGGCACCGCTGGCACCCATTACGGCAATCTCTGAAGATGGCCAAGCGAAGTTCAAGTCAGCACGCAACTGCTTGCAACCCATCACGATGTGGCTACCACCATAGCTCTTACGCAATGTGATAGTGATCTTTGGCACGGTAGCCTCGCCGTAAGCGTAGAGCAACTGTGCACCGTGGAGGATGACAGCGTTGTACTCCTGACCTGTACCTGGCAAGAATCCTGGTACGTCAACGAGAGATACGATAGGAATATTGAAGGCATCGCAGAAACGAACGAAGCGGGCTGCCTTGCGGCTAGCGTTTACATCGAGTACACCTGCGTAAGCTGCTGGCTGGTTGGCTACGATACCAACGCTCTGACCATTGAAGCGGGCGAAACCTGTAATGATGTTCTTGGCGAACTTAGGCTGAACCTCGAAGAACTCTCCGTTATCAGTTACAGCACCAATCACCTTATACATATCGTATGCCTGGTTAGGATCGTCAGGGATAATCTCGTTCAGAGTATCGTCCATGCGGTCGATAGGGTCTGTGCACTCTACGCGTGGAGCCTCTTCTGTATTGTTGCTAGGGATGTAAGAGAGCAGGCTCTTGATCATCTCGATAGCCTCTTCCTCAGTCTTAGCAGCGAAGTGGGTTACACCACTCTTGGTTGCGTGAACAGATGCACCACCGAGGTGCTCTGCATCGATGTCCTCACCAGTTACGGTCTTGACAACCTTAGGACCAGTCAGGAACATGTAAGAAGTCTGCTCCTTCATGATGATGAAGTCGGTCAAGGCTGGAGAGTAAACGGCACCACCAGCGCAAGGGCCCATGATAGCAGAAATCTGTGGGATGACACCAGAAGCGAGGATGTTGCGCTCGAAGATCTCACCGTAACCAGCGAGTGCGCAGATACCTTCCTGGATGCGGGCACCACCAGAGTCGTTCATGCAGATAACAGGTGCACCCATAGTCATAGCCATATCCATTACCTTGCAGATCTTCTGTGCCATAGTCTCAGAGAGTGAACCACCATTTACGGTGAAGTCCTGAGCATATACGTAAACCAGGCGGCCTGCGATAGTAGCGCTACCCGCTACCACACCATCACCGAGGTACTGCTTCTTCTCCATGCCGAAGTTAGTGCAACGATGCAACTTGAACATATCATACTCTTCGAAACTGCCGGCATCTACCAACATTTCGATACGCTCACGAGCGGTATATTTGCCACGTGCATGCTGCTTCTCGATGGCCTTCTCGCCACCGCCAAGACGAGCCTGTTCGCGCTTAGCGATCAGCTCCTTAATCTTTTCTACTTGTTTGCTCATAATTGATTATTATGTATTATTTCTTTATTCTTTATAGAATGGTTTCCTGAATCCATGGGATGAGCGGACGAACCATCATCGCATAATTCGGGCGCAAAGATACGAAAAAAACCGCAGATAGCGAACTATCTACGGTTAAATATTTAGAATAATGTGAAAAATCACTATTATTTGGTCCTAAAATTCCAAAAGAATGCGGGCATTGAGCTGTCTTCCGGTAAGATAATTAGGTACGGCGTATTGCTGACTGGTTACATCTGTCACCCAGTAATAGCTGTTTACGTTGTCTATGCCGAAGAGGTTGAGACAATCTACCCCCAGCATCACATTCTTCAGGAAGGTCTTCTTCTCCCGGCGGCTGTTGTCGAGCAGCTGATAGCTCATACCGATATCAGCACGGCGATAGGCGGTGGCACGGAAACTGTTGGTCTCCAGCTCTCTGTGGGGTGCTGCAAAAGGAAGACCATCGGCAAAGGCGAGTTTCAAAGACATGCGCCACTTCTTGCTGCCCGGGAAATAATCGGTGAAGAAGAGGTTTACGGCATAGCGCTGGTCGGTAGGCAAAGGAATGCTCTTGCCACCCAGTTTCATCTTTGTATCCATGAGCGAAAGACTGAGCCAGGAATCGGTACCCGGAACAAATTCTCCGTAGAGTTTGAAGTCGAGTCCTGCCGCATGACCGCTGCATTCGTTCTGTCCGTAATAAACTACCTTCACGTTACTTACAGAATAAGGAACCAGATTGCTCAAAGCCTTGTAATAGGCTTCGGCAGAGAATTTATAGCGTTGGTCTCCTAGCTTGAACCTATAGTCGTAGCCGGCTATGAAGTGGATGCTTCGCTGGCTCTTGATTTTCTCGTTCAGCGATGCGATGGTTATGCCGTTCACCGTAGATGTATCTCTCAATTCCTTGAAGAATGGAGCCTGATAATACAGACCTGCCGCAAAACGGAGTGTTGTATTCTCGTGGTTGGCTGGTATGATGGCGAGCGACAGACGAGGACTCACGATGGTTTCTCTGTTGAAGTTCCAATGACTCATTCTGATACCATAGTTCAGAGTGTAATGTGTCTGTCCATTACCGGTACTGTCGGCTGTTCCTCCCGAAAAACGGTAGGTGTCCTGGATGTAAGCTTCCATTCGGTTGGCATTCAGTTCATTGCGAGCCTTCAGTGAATAAACCATATAGAGGTCTTTGCCATTGTGAGGAATACTGTATCCTGCAGAATCGCGCATCTCATATTCTACTGAATTCTCCTCGATATGTTCACGCTTCAGACTTACTGCGGCCTCCATCTGATGTTTCTTCACCTTGTGCTTGAGCATCAGTTTGGCACTCATCACGCGAGCCGTAAGATAGTTTCGGGCATGTTCGAAATAGGTACCTACACCCAGGTTTTCTGAGGTTTCGGTCTCATCGAGCCAATATTGCCCCTGAATGTCATATTTCTCCTGTTCCTTGGTGTAGAAAGCGCTGCCCAGAAGCGAGAGACTTGTGTTGGCAGTAAACTGGCGGGTAATGCCGAGTGTACCGAAGTAGGTGAGGAAACGGTCTTTTTCCTGACCGTCAAAATATACTCTGAAGCTCTTTACGTTTTCCATTGTTCCGAACTTCGTTTCTCGGTCTTCCGGTTCGAAGTTGTAGTGATTATCAGAGATGTAGCCTATGAAGTCAAGCTTCCAGCGTTTGTTGGGCTGGTAACTCAGATAGGTCTGATAGTCCAGATAGTTTGGCTTGTATTCGCCTTTGGTTTCCATCGAACCGAGCAGGTAAGAGGTTGTTTTGTAGCGCACGCTGTTGAGCCATGAAAGTTTCTGGGTTCCCAGACCGATGTATGCGTCAGCACCCAGCAGACTGGCAGCCAGACTGCCTTCAACCACTGGTTTCTTGCTTTTTGCTTTCAGGGTTTTGTAGGTAATGTCGAGAGCCGAACTCATCTTGTCTCCGTATTTGGCAGCATATCCTCCGGTTGAGAAACCGATTTTATCTACCATATAAGGGTTGATGACGGAGAGGCCTTCCTGCTGTCCGCTGCGAACCAGAAATGGGCGGAATACTTCTACGTTGTTGATGTATACTGAGTTCTCATCGAAGGCACCGCCACGCACATTGTATTGCGAAGAGAGTTCGTTATGGGTACTCACGCCAGCCTGTTGCTGAACCAGACTTTCCACCCCATTTCCGTTGGCTGATGGCGTCATCTTCATGTCCTTAGTCTTCAGTTCCTGTATCTGGTCCGACTGTATTTTTTCTCCCTTGATATTCACCTCATCGAGGGTGGTGGATGCTTCGCGAAGTACCACCTGCAGGGTTTGTTTTCCTCGCGGTCTTCTCAGCACTCTTGTTTTTGTCTTGAAACCGATATATGAGAATTTGACTACCACGCTGTCTGCAGAATGCAGTTTGAGGCTATAGTCTCCCTTGAGCGAAGTAACGGCAGTCTTTCCCTGGCTAGCCACCGAAACGATGGCAAACTCCAGTGGCTGGTTGTTCTCGTCTACCACTTTGCCGTGAAGGGTAAACTCCTGCGCCATCATCTTTATGGTTGCGATGAGGCATATTGTGAGTATCAATAATCTATTTTTCATACTTTTATTAACGAGAAAAACAGAAGATTATTGTAGAAAGTCTCAAGTTTTGATGAATGCCACTGGTTATGATGTGTTTGCATCGGCCCATTTTGGCAGTCGTGAGAGACCATAGCTACATCAACCTTTCTGATTGACGCTGCAAAGATACGATTTTCCTCTTCTGTAGTTATGCGATTTGTGACATTTGCGTGGATTCGGGAAAAAAAGTTCGTGAAAATGATATTTTTATGCTTTATCCTGAAATTCGATGAAATATTTCCGAAGAATAGAAAATTATCTCCGAAGGATAAATTAATATCTCCGATAGATAGGAAAATATCTCCGATAGATAGGAAAATATCTCCGAAGAATAGGAAATTATCTCCGAAAGAGAATTATCTCCTGATTATAAAACATGATAAAGTTTGCCGCAGATGATTTCCTGTTGCTTACAGAACAGGATTTTGGAGGTGATATTTGCGAGGTGAAGGTGAAGGGTGTATTTTTAATCTTTATATTATATTCTTTATTTTAGGGTTTTTCCGTTTTTTGACCCTAGGGTCGTTTTTTCGGTTTTTACCCCTTTCCTTCACGCGTATATATAAAAAGGAGTTTTCAACCCTTCACCCTTCACCTTTTTAGTGATTATTTTGATGATCAGAGAGTTACGGGTGAAGGGTGGTGAAGGCACTTTCTTGTTTTGTATTAAACACTTTTTTGCATTTGGACATTTTAAGGAGAGTTTGGTTGGGAACGGAGAACTATGAACTTGCTTAGGAAAAGAGAAAGGGGAGCATAAAAAAGCCCGATAAAAGAGACTTTTATCGGGCTGAAATTGTTATGATTACTTACTTGTTGAATGCATAGAACAAACCATCATTCATAGCCATGCGAACCTGGTATAAACCATTGGCATCTGCTGGGACGTTGATCTTCTCGCCACTTGGCAAGCATGCCTGGATGCTACCATCCTCGTTGAAGCTGAAAAGCTCACGGATATCGCCATCCTTGCTGTATGACCAACTCTTGTGCTTCTTGTCGAACACAAAGTATGATTTCTCACCATCTGGGTCGGTAATCTCGTAGCCATTCTTTAATGTCTTGATGGCATACATGCGACCATCCTTACCCATTACGTCCTTAGTAGTTCCTACCTGGCCAATGACCTTGTTGCCTGTCCAGAACTCAATAGAGTTGAGAACGAGAACGTCGGCAAATGAACATACTGCGTAAGCAGGAGAGATGAGCACGAAGATAATTTCGTTTACAAACTTGTTGTCTGTTGCTCTCTTGTTCCAGTCAAGTACGGAATTTGTCAGGCCAAATGAGCCGATGCAAGAACTGAATGTCAAGGCGCCCAACAGGACTGCGATGACAGGTTTAGTTAAATTTTTCTTCATAGTCATAAATTAATTTATATGTTGAGAATCTTTTACTTCGCAGACTCAAACTCGCGCAAGAAACGAGTATCGTTCTCAGAGAAGAGACGAAGGTCGCTCACGCGATATTTCAAGTTGGTGATACGTTCAACACCCATACCGAAGGCATAACCCGTATAGACATTGCTGTCGATACCGCAAGCCTCAAGGTCATGAGGGTCAACCATACCGCAACCTAAAATCTCAACCCATCCGGTATGCTTGCAGAAGTTGCAACCCTTACCGCCACAGATGTTGCAGGAGATATCCATCTCGGCACTAGGTTCTGTGAATGGGAAGTAGCTAGGACGGAGACGAATCTTGGTATCTGCACCAAACATCTCACGGGCAAAGGTAAGGAGCACCTGCTTGAGGTCGGTGAAACTTACGTTCTTATCTACATAGAGACCTTCTACCTGATGGAAGAAACAGTGAGCGCGGGCGCTGATAGCCTCGTTACGGTAAACGCGGCCTGGGCAGAGCACACGGATAGGTGGCTCATGAGTTTCCATATAGTGAGCCTCGTCGCCAGAAGTATGGCTGCGGAGGAGCACATTCTTGGTAACGTCGTCGCTGTTGGTCTTCTCTATAAAGAAGGTGTCCTGCATATCGCGGGCTGGGTGGTCGGCAGCAAAGTTGAGCATCGTAAATACGTGCTTGTCGTCATCTACCTCAGGACCCTGGAAAAGGGTAAAGCCCATGCGAGCGAAAATGTCGATAATCTGATTCTTCACTACGGTGAGTGGATGGCGGGTACCGAGTGCTACAGGGTAGGCGGTACGGGTCAAGTCGATATCATCGCTTGATGCCTCGGCTTCTTCCATCTGCTCCTTCAGTCCGTTGATCTTATCAAGGGCTGCGTTCTTCAGCTCGTTGATTTTTACACCAACCTCTTTCTTTTGGTCGGCTGGCACAGTGCGGAAGTCGGCCATGAGGGCGTTAATCTCGCCCTTCTTGCTCAGATACTTGATTCGAAGCTGCTCTACTTCTTCTGCGTTTTGGGCAGTCAAAGTGCTCACTTCTTTCAAGAGTTCGTCTATTTTTTCTAATAACATATCTATATTTTTATCTTTTTTGACTGCAAAGATAACATTTTTTGCTTAAAAGATGAAATAATTCAAAAGAAAGTTGTACTTTTGCATGGAAAATTTGAGAAATTTAATAGGTTTATGAAAAAACTCTGTTTATTAACGGTGTTAATGGCGGTGCTTACCATCGTTTGCTTCACGTCTGTGGGATGCACTGACAAGAAGCCTGCGCCTGCCATTGATTCGGCTTCATCCGACTCGGTGATTGCCGACACCCAAGCGATGGACTCTACAGAACAGCTGATAGAGGAGACTCCGATGCCAAAGGCGGCTGACGAGCTTTTTGATGATTTCGTGTTTAATTTTGCAGCTAACAGAAAGTTGCAGAAAAGTCGTATTGTCTTCCCGCTGCCGGTATATCACGGTAAGAAACTGACCAAGAAGATAGAAAAAAAACATTGGAAGATGGAGCATTTCTTTATGCGTCAGGATTATTACACGCTGATCTTTGATAATCAGAAACAGATGAAACTGATGAAGGATACTACTATCGATCATGTAGTAATAGAAAAGGTGTTCTATAGTAGAAAAACGGTTCAGCAGTTCGTGTTTAATCGCATCAATGGTCAGTGGATGATGACTAGCATTTGCTACAAGCCTATGTATCAGAATAATAATGGCAGTTTCCTGAAGTTTTACGGCCATTTTGCTACAGATACCGCTTTCCAGGCTCGCCACCTCCATAATCCGGTGAAGTTTACCGGTCCTGATCCTGATGATGATTTCAGTACGATGACAGGCGATATAGAACCGGAAACATGGCCTGCCTTTGCGCCTCAACTGCCTCACGGCATGATTTACAATATAATCTATGGTCAGAAATATACCGAGAGCAACCAGAAAATCTTCGTGATTCGTGGTATTGCCAATGGTATGGAAACCTCTCTTACTTTCAAAAAGATTGGAGGAAAATGGGAACTGATCAAGCTGAATATGTAGCTTTTTAGTTAGTAGTAATAGTTTTACCAGATATGAAAGATATTCGTAACTATGGCCTTTTGGCTCACAATACATTCGGGATTGATGCTAAATGCAGCAGATTTCTAGAGTATGAATCGGTTGAGGAAGCCCGACAGATAGTGGGCTTACTGACAGAGGCTGATCAGCCACTGCTCATTTTGGGCGGTGGTAGTAATCTCTTGCTGACCGGTGATTATGCAGGTACAGTACTCCATTCGGCTATTATGGGTATTGAGGTTCTAGACAACAAGACTTTGGCAGCTGCAGAGGGGAATGATGCTTTGTGCAATCCGGATTGGGTATTCCTTTCCTGTGGTAGTGGCGAGGTGTTTGATGATGTGGTAGCTTATGCCGTAGAGCATGGTTATCATGGAGCGGAGAATCTGAGTATTATTCCGGGTGAAGTAGGTGCCAGTGCGGTTCAGAATATCGGTGCCTATGGTGTGGAAGCTAAGGATATTATATATAAGGTGGAAGCGGTTGAGATAGCTACGGGCAGAGTAGTGGTGTTTGATAATGCTGACTGCGAGTATAGTTACCGTCAGAGTAAATTTAAGCATGAGTGGAAGGATAAGTATCTGGTGACGCATGTGATTTACCGTTTGCAGAAGACCTTCCGTCCGGATCTGGATTATGGTAATATCCGTTCTGCGCTCGAGGCTAAGCATATTGCTGAGCCTACAGCCCAGCAGCTTCGTGATGTCATCATAGAAATTAGAGAGGCAAAATTGCCTGATCCTAAAGTGTTGGGTAATGCAGGCAGTTTCTTTATGAATCCTATTGTAGAGAAGGCTAAGTACGAAGAACTGGCTGCTCTTTATCCGGGTATGCCTCATTATACAATCGATGATTCTCATGAAAAGATTCCGGCTGGCTGGATGATTGATCAGTGTGGCTGGAAGGGAAAGAGTCTGGGACGGGCCGGTGTGCATGATAAGCAGGCACTGGTGCTAGTGAATCGTGGCGGTGCTACGGGCGAGGAAATCGTAAAACTCTGTGAGACCATCCAGGAGGATGTGAAGCAGAAGTTTGGTATAGAGATTCATCCGGAGGTGAATGTGAAGTGAAGAATTCGTTTGTTTTCAGAAAAATATTTGATAATTAATGAAGGTAACTTTATTAGGTACAGGCACATCGGGCGGGGTTCCTTCGCTGGGGTGTAACTGTGAAGTGTGCCGAAGTACGGATCCGCATGATAAAAGATTGCGTAGTGCGGCAATGATAGAAACGGAGAATACCCGTATTCTGATAGATGCCGGACCTGATATCCGACAGCAGTTGTTGCGTGTGCCTTTCAGAAAGATAGATGGCGTCCTGGTTACGCATATCCATTACGACCATGTTGGTGGTATTGATGATTTGCGCCCTTTCTGTATCTTTGGTGATATTAATATCTATGGCGATGAAATCGTTACTGCTGGGCTGCCTCATACGATGCCTTACTGCTTTCCGAAGAATGCAGAAAAACTCTATCCGGGAGCTCCTAAACTCAAATTGCATACCATTCATCCGCATGAGCATTATCAGATAGGGGATATTGAGTTTGTTCCTATCCGTGTGATGCACGATAAGATGCCTATTCTCGGCTATCGGTTTGGTAAGTTTGCCTATATTACTGATATGAAATCTATGGGTGATGAAGAATATGCTTATTTGGATGGTGTGGAAACACTCGTAATTAACGCACTCAGATTTGAGAAAACACATCACAGCCATCAGCTTGTATCTGATGCTATTGAGGTGTCGCGCAGGATAGGAGCAAAACATACTTATTTTATCCATGTGACTCATCAGATAGGTTTTCACGATGAGGCGAATAAAAGGCTGCCCGAAGGTTTTGAATTTGGCTTCGATGGAATGGAGATATATGTAGAAAATAGATGAACTTTTATTGAAAAAGGCTTAAAAATAGGTTGGTAAAAGTTAATTAAATTAAAATAATAGATCTTTTGCTAAGAAAAATTTGCGAGTATCATAGATTATTTCTATATTTGCATGTGTGTTTTTCATAGTATTAGATTTAAGGTTAACAAGGTATTGGGGTCGCAGCGGCGACCCTTTTTTGTTTTTATCCCCTTTTGGGTGACTAAAAAATACCTTTTTTCAAGGCATCTTTCCTTTCCCCCAAAACGGTATATGGTTCATCTCTTCCGAGGTTTGAATCTCCGGTAAAGTTTCCAAGCCAACAGTGCACCGTCGAATGCTCCTGCTCCCACCTGCAGCAAACTCTGCAGTCGCTTGCTAGGACTCGCATTGCGTGACAGGATTTCAGGTTTTGTGAAAAGCGAGTTCCATAAAGTCTGAATCTTGGCATCATCGGCATCAATTTCCTTGCGTATCGCCTCTTTTTTGAGTCGGATATCGTTTAAGGAATTATATTCTGTGATTTCTGAATGATTTGTCATGTTGCGAAAAGGAGGTTATTTTTCCATCAAGAGGCTGGCCAGAAATCTGACCAATGGTCTCTCGATCCACTTATGGCGGAAAATTACAAATAATATTAATATAAATAGGTATACTGCAGCAACAATGCAGAATCCGATAGTCAGACTACCTATTAAGTCTGCCAATGCAAAAGCAGCGCCAAAGGATAGGTAAATGAGGGTAAGCGTAAGTAAGCCCAGAAGTACCACCGTCATGGTGATGACTGTAAGCAGGCGTACCACCTTATCCACAACATCGAGCTTCAGATATTCGCTCTGAAGCCCGATGTAATGTTTAAGCACCTCAATGAGCTGCCCGATAGTTTCTACATTTTTATCGTTAGAGAACATCATGATAGGTGATGATTAAACCTCAGGAGCTGCGTCCTTGATATCGTCAACCAGATCATCAACGTCCTTACGGCTCAACTTGATGTCGTGCTTCTTGCAGAAATCGTCTACTGCACCTGCAATCTTACTACGTGTATCCTCACCCTTCTCAGGAGCGAAAATCAAACCGAGTGCTGTACCAGCGATAGCACCGCCGAGGAAAGCACCAATGTAACCTAATGTTTTCATATGCTATAAATTTTAAACGTTAAACGATTATCTTCTTGTC
The DNA here is from genome assembly GCA_021622245.1 of Segatella copri. Classification (GTDB taxonomy): domain Bacteria; phylum Bacteroidota; class Bacteroidia; order Bacteroidales; family Bacteroidaceae; genus Prevotella; species Prevotella copri_J. The sequence goes on from JAJVTK010000001.1 coordinate 78,847, forward strand.
ATTTTCATTTGACAATGCAAATATACTAAATTCTCTTTAAAAAACAAGCCTTTTAGCCTTAATTTTTCATTAAAAATGTTTTAATAGCCTTATTTAACAAACTTTAGGCGGCATATTCTTCGTTTTTCGGGCATTTTTTTGTATTTTCGCAGAGTAAAAAACGCATAACGCGAAATTTATATTGAATGAACAACAATAATAAACAATAAAACGAATAAGAATTATGAAGAAAATTACAGTATTAAGCATGGGAATGTGCGCAGTTTTGGCGCTCGCAAGTTGTGGTACATCTAAGGAAAGTGCATACAAGAAGGCATATGAGAAGGCTCAGCAGCAGGAACAGCAGGCAGCTCAGGCTCCTGTTGCTCAGGAACCAGTTGTAGCTCCTCTCGAGACTCAGGCTCCTTCTGATGAGCAGACAGAGGTTGATAATGCTACTGTTCGTTCTGAGGATGTTTCTCTCATCTCTGGTTCTGGCTTGTCAAGCTATAGCGTAGTAGTTGGTTCTTTCTCTCTCAAGGCTAACGCTGAGGGATTGGCTAGTACATTGAAGAGCGCTGGCTACGATGCTCAGATCGCCCTGAACACAGAGCGTAACATGTATCGCGTGGTAGCTTCTACATTTGCTGATAAGGCTGCTGCTGTCAAGAGCCGCAATCAGCTTCGCGCTGGTAAGTATCCTGATGCTTGGTTACTCCTTAAGAAGTAATCTGATATTATATAAGGATAAGATATCCGTAGATTAATGCGAATTTTATCTATAGATTACGGTAAAAAACGTACCGGACTGGCTGTGACCGACCCATTGCAGATTATTGCCAATGGGTTGGCCACAGTTTCTACACATGAACTTTTCACTTATATCGAAACTTATATTCAGAAAGAACAGGTGGAGCGCATTGTTATCGGAAAACCGATGCAACCTAACGGGCAGCCAAGTGAAAACCTGGCAAGAGTAGAAAACTTCTACAACCGTTGGCGAAAGGCTCATCCTGAAATTCCAATTGAATATTATGACGAGAGATTTACATCAGTCCTGGCACATAGAGCCATGATAGATGGAGGTGTAAAGAAGAAAGTGAGAAAAGAAAATAAAGGATTGGTAGACGAGATAAGTGCTACCATCATATTACAGGATTATTTGCAATCAAGAAGATAATGATTTTACCGATTTATATTTATGGTCAGCCAGTGCTGAGAAAAGTGGCTGAAGATATTACACCTGATTATCCAGATCTCAAGGTGTTGATTAATAATATGTATGAAACCCTTGATTCCAGCAACGGCATCGGACTGGCTGCACCTCAGATTGGCTTGCCTATCCGCCTCGTTGTTATCGACCTGGATGTGCTCAGCGAGGATTTCCCTGAGTATAAAGGATTTCGTCATGCTTTCATCAATGCCCATATCCTAGAGCGCGATGAGGAAAATACCGACTCTTCTGAAGAGGGATGTCTTTCTATTCCTGGTATCAATGAGAAGGTGGTTCGTCCTACACGCATCCATGTAAAGTATATGGATGAGGATTTTAATGAACATGATGAGTGGATAGGGGGATATCTGGCTCGCGTGATGCAGCATGAATTCGACCATTTGGAGGGTACAATGTTTGTTGACCGTGTGTCTCCTCTTCGCAAGAACATGATAGCAGGAAAGCTCAAGAGTATCATCAAGGGCAATTTCCGTGCTGCCTATCGTACTAAGATACGTCGATAGTTCTTCCGAAAATATAGTAAGCTTCATGGTAATCGTGACGATTGGGCTTACTATATTTTTTTATTCTACATTCAATAGGTTTTATTTCAGAGAGTTACGAACAGATGAAGAAGATTCTCTTAGTTCTTTTTATGGTAATGGGCGCCATGTCGACTTCTGCCCAATATCGTGTAGACCGACTTGTTACGGCCGGTCGGAGTGCATTGTATTATGAGGATTTCGTCCTTTCAATCAAGTATTTTAATCTGGCTATCGGTGCCAAGCCTTATCTGTATGAGCCTTGGTATTACCGCAGTGTGGCAAAATTTAATCTGGATGACTTTACGGGTGCCGAAAGTGATGCCAGCGAGGCGTTGCATCTCAATCCCTATATCAATGATATTTATGACTTGAGAGCCATCTGTCGCATCAGACAAAACAGGTTTGATGATGCGATAGCTGACTATAATGAGGCTATCAGACTGGAACCGCGCAACCGAAATTACTGGTTCAACCGGGCTATCTGCCAGATGGAAAACAAAAAGTATGAGGCGGCGCAGCAGGAACTGGATACCATCGTGGGTAAATGGAAAGACTGGTCGAATGCTTATTCGCTCAAGGCTGAAGTGTATCTGCATCAGAAAGATACCGTGCAGGCTGAGAAATGGCTAGACAAGAGTCTGCAGCTCAATCCGTATGATGGGGATGCCTGGACTACGCGTGCCTATATGGCGCTGGCTAGAAAGGAATGGAAAACGGCTGATGAGGCGCTGACCAAGAGTCTGCATTTCAAACCTAACAATGTGAACAGTTACATTAACCGTGCTTTGGCGCGTATCAATCTGAATAACCTCAGGGGGGCGATGAGCGATTATGACAATGCCCTTGAGCTGGATCCGAACAATTTCCTGGCTCATTATAATAGAGGACTGATGCGTGTACAGTTGGGTGATGATAACCGTGCTATCACCGATTTCGACTTCATTATCAAGATGGAACCCCAGAACTTCATGGCTATCTTCAACCGAGCTCTATTGCATGACAAGACCGGTAATCTGAGAGCAGCCATCAAGGATTATACTATGGTTATCAACCAGTTCCCTAACTTCTGGACCGGTTTGTCTAACCGTGCCAGCTGTTACCGACGCCTGGGCATGACAGCCAAGGCAGAGATGGATGAATTCCGTATCTTCAAGGCGCAGATGAACAAGCATATCGGTATCCAGCCGAGATGGAGCGCAAAGACCAAGAAGGAGATGCGTAAGCGCTCTGAGGTTGACCCGAATAAGTTTGCTTCGCTGGTAGTAGATGACGAACCGAAGTATGAACACAACTATAAGAGCGAGTATCGTGGTAAGGTTCAGAACCGTCAGGTAGAAACCGCCTTCCTGCCGATGTATCAGCTCTCTTATTTCCCAAACAATCAGAATGTAAATGGAGTTCAGGCTTATGACAAGGAGGTTGATGCGCTCAATCAGCATACCAAGGCAGACAAGGTTTATATCGTTTGCAGTAAGGAGCAGCTCGATGAGAATGGTTCTATGAAGATATTCTCGATGATTGATAAACTTTCGGCAGAGTTGAGTGTGGCGAGCGATAATGAAACCAGAAAACGTCTCCTGATGCGCAGGGCCATCGCTCATAGTGTACTTCGTGATTTTGAGGCTGCCATCAGTGATTTCACCTATTATATCTCGCTCGATGACAAGAACTCTTTGGCTTACTGGCAGCGTGCTGTCTGCCAGGCTGAGATGGATGAATTTAACAAGGCTGAGGGCAAGGGTGTTCTGAACATCCATTCTGCCGAGGCTGATTTCAGTGATGCCATCCGCCAGAACAGCAACAATGCTTACATCTATTATAATAGAGGTAATCTTCATGCAGGCAGAAACGAACTTTCAAAGGCAATAGATGATTATACCATTGCCTTGAGAATTGATAACCGCCTTGCAGAGGCTTATTATAATAGAGGTATAGCACGAGCCAAGAGTGGCAACAAGCAGACTGCCATCCAGGATCTTTCAAAGGCAGGAGAACTTGGTCTGTATGATGCTTATTCTGTGATCAAGCGCTTGAATAAGTCGAAATAAAAAAATCCCGCAGAGAAAATCTGCGGGATTTTTTTTCTGTATTTCTGTATTCCGGTTTTATATTCTCGTTACTTGCTTAACGCCCTTCACGGCGCTCAGTTTCTTGATGAGTGCATCGGTCTTGCCGGCATCATCAATCATCACGGTAACATTGCCAGAGAAGAGACCATCCTTGGAAGAGATGTTGATGCCTCGCATGATGAGTTTATCTTCCTTGGAAATGATGTTGGTGATGTTGCTCACGATACCGATATCGTCGTTTCCGATGATGCGGAGCGTGATGGCATACTTGGATGTTCCCTTGCCGCTCCATTTCGCCTTCACGATGCGGTAACCGAAACGGCGGCGCAGTTCCTTGGCGTTAGGACAATCCATGCGATGTACCTTGATACCCTTGCTGATGGTAACGAATCCGAAGATTGGGTCACCGTAGATAGGGTGGCAGCAATGAGCCAGTTCGAAATCGATGCCCTTGAGGTGCTCATCGATAACCAGCACATCGTCGCTCTGCTTCATCAGTTCCTCGGTAGGATTCTCAAACTCAAAATTCTCTGCACTTTCTGCAGGCTTGTTGGTATTGGCGAGGTTCAGGTCGTGGTCGCGCTCCTCTATGTATCTCTCGATGATGCTGTTCACGTCGATTTTCTCCTCGGCTACATCCTTATAGAAGTCTGAGTTCTCCTTATATCCCATTTTCTTGATGATGCGCGCCATGATGCTCTCATCAATTTCCAGTTTCCTGTTCTTGAATCGGCGCTCCAGAAGTTCCTTGGCATAGAGGCCGTCCTTCTTCTGGGTTTCCTTCAGTGCAAGGCGAATCTTGGCCTTAGCCTTGGATGTCTGCACGATGTTGAGCCATTCTCGGCGTGGCTTCTGGTTGCTCTGTGTGAGGATTTCTACCTGATCTCCCGAATGGAGTTCCTGTCGGAAGGTGACGGCTCTTCCGTTAATCTTTCCACCCACACAGGTATTGCCGATGCGGGAGTGGATATAGTAGGCAAAGTCGAGTACCGTAGCTCCCTTCTGGAAGTTCAGCAGGTCGCCCTTTGGAGTGAACACGTATACTTCGTCTTCCTTCAGGTCGGTGGTAAACTGGTCCATCAGCTGCAGATCATCGTTGCTTTCCAGGGCAGCACGGATATTGGCAAGCCATTCGTCGATACCGCCTTCTCCCTGCTTGATACCCTTGTAGCGCCAGTGGGCAGCGAGTCCGTGCTCTGCAATATCGTCCATGCGCTCGGTTCTGATCTGTACCTCTACCCATTTGTTTTCAGGACCCAGTACAGTGGTATGCAGACTTTCATAACCGTTGCTCTTAGGCACGCTGAGCCAGTCGCGCATACGCTTTGGGTTTGGCTGATACATGTCGGTGATGAGGGCAAAGGTCTGCCAGCACTGCATATACTCTTTCTCTCTTGGCGCATCAAGGATTATACGGATGGCAAAGAGATCGTATACGCCCTCGAAGGCGCACTTCTGCTTTTTCATCTTCTGCCAGATGGAGTGGATACTCTTGGTGCGTCCCTTCATATGATATTTCAGACCGGCAGCATCGAGCTTCTCCTGGATTGGCTGGATGAAGCGGGCGATATAGGCATCGCGCGAAGCCTTGGTGGCGTTCAGTTTGTCCTTTATCATATAGTAGGCATCGTGCTCGAGATACTTCAGACTGAGGTCTTCCAGTTCGCTCTTCAGTTTGTAGAGTCCCAGTTTGTGGGCGAGTGGGGCATAGAGGTAGCTTGCCTCTTCGCTTACTTCATGCTTTGCCTCTTCCTGTTTGGTATCGCGTATCTGTCGCATCACGTTCACGCGGTCGGCAATCATGATGAGGATGACGCGCATATCCTCAGAGAATGAGATAAGCAGATTCCTGAAGTTCTCGCTCTCGATGATAGGGTTGCGCTTATATAAATCGTGGATGCGGAGCAGACCACTGATAATGTGGGCTACGCTATCTCCGTATTTCTTCTGTATCTCTTCGATGGTCTGATAGCCATCGATGACGCTGGTCTGCATCAGGATGGCGATGATGCCATCTCGTTTCAAACCGATTTCGTTTACTGCGATTTCTGCGGTTTGCAGGGCAGCGAGTATTGGATTCATTCCGAAGACATTGCGCTTAATCTGATGGTTGATGAAGGCATGCTGTATGTCTTCACGCAGATGCTGCTCGTCGCCTGGCTTGAATGTGTCGCCCACGGCGGTTCTCAGGCGCTCCAGTATCTGGAGTGTCTGTTCCTTTTCTTCGGATGTGAATTTAAAAGGTGTTTCGTTCATTGTCGTTCCCTCCTGCTGATGATATATTATTGAGTTGTTATAACTCGTCTATCCACTTTCTGCCAGATTTGGTGTAGCTCCAAATGGCTAAGCTCATACCAATAACAGCTCCTATACACATTACTAAAGCAAATCCTTCCATAATATAATGTTTTTAATCGTTATACTTCATTACATTGTTCGCAAATAATGCAAAGCTTATAGCGCTCAATGAGCCTGCAATGATGCAGACGTAATTAAATACACCCATCTCGTCACCGGTAATCATTGGAGATAATCCGCCTATACCGGTTCCGCTGATGAACAAGTTAGATACCCCATAGAGGTAATGTGATAGCCCCGACCTTCTGTCGTGCTCTTTTGATAATTTACTAACCATGTTGCAATATTCCATTTTAAATTTGACAAACAATGGCGATTCGGCGTTAAAAAACGCCTACTTCGTTAAATTTTCAATGCAAAGGTACAAAAAAAAGCGGAAATATTTCTGATTATCAGAAAAAACTAGTATCTTTGTAGCACATATAGTGTAAATTTAACATAAATATGGTATTATGAATCAGCAAGATCTAAACCAAATCTCTGCTCGCGGTATCTCCGAGCAGCAGATTGAACATCAGTTGGAACAAATCAAGAATGGTTTCCCTTTCCTCAAACTTGAGGGCGCGGCTGCCATCGGTAAGGGTATCATGGCTCCTACAGCTCAGGAAGTAGAGGACTACGAGAAGGCGTGGAACGACTACAAGGCTGAGGGTCACAAGATTGTGAAGTTCGTACCTGCTTCAGGTGCGGCAAGCCGCATGTTCAAGAACATGTTTGCGTTCCTGGATGCTCCATACGATGTTCCTACTACTGACTTTGAAAAACAATTCTTCGAGAATATCAAGAAGTTTGCTTTCCGCAAGGCACTCTGCGATAAGTGCCATGTAAACAACGAGAAGGGTATCATGTGCCTTATCAAGAAGGGCGATTACAAGGCTGTTGTGGCTAATCTCCTCAAGCCAGAGGGATTGAACTACGGTCAGTTGCCTAAGGGATTGCTCCAGTTCCACGAGTATGAGGACGAGGTTCGCACCCCAATGGAGGAGCACCTGGTTGAGGCTGCGCTCTATGCAAGCAGCAACGGCGAGGCAAACGTTCATTTCACCGTTTCTCACGACCACCTGGAACTCTTCAAGCAGATGGTAGCCGAGAAGGCAGATAAGTATGCACAGCGCTACGGTATCAAGTACAACATCTCATTCTCAGAGCAGAAGCCTAGCACCGATACCATCGCTGCCAATCCAGACAATACTCCTTTCCGTAACGAGGATGGCTCTTTGCTGTTCCGTCCGGGCGGTCATGGTGCACTCATCGAGAACCTCAACGAGATTGATGCTGATGTGGTATTCATCAAGAATATAGACAATGTGGTTCCTGATCGCCTGAAGGCTGAGACTGTTACCTGGAAGCAGGTGATTGCAGGTGTATTGGTTACTCTGCAGAAACAGGCTTTCAATTATCTGAAGGTTTTGGATTCTGGTCAGTACAACCATGAGAAGCTGGAGAAGATTATACGCTTCGTTCAGCGCGACCTCTGCTGCCGCAAGGCTGATATCAAGGAGCTGGAGGATGCCGAACTGGTTATCTATCTGCGTAAGAAGTTGAACCGTCCTATGCGTGTCTGCGGTGTCGTTAAGAACGTAGGCGAGCCTGGTGGTGGTCCATTCCTTACCTATAATCAGGATGGTACCGTAAGTCTTCAGATTCTGGAGAGCTCTCAGATTGACAAGAATAACGAGGAGTATATGAAGATGTTTACCGAGGGTACTCACTTCAATCCGGTTGACCTCGTCTGCGCTACCAAGGATTACCAGGGCAATGCCTTCGATCTTCCTAAGTTCGTTGATCCATCTACAGGTTTCATCTCCAGCAAGAGTAAGAATGGTAAGGATTTGAAGGCACTCGAGTTGCCTGGTCTCTGGAATGGTGCGATGAGTGACTGGAATACAGTATTCGTAGAGGTTCCTCTCGGTACATTCAACCCAGTGAAGACCGTGAACGATCTGCTCCGCGACCAGCATCAGGCTGTAGAGGGTGGCATCAAGCACGAGCATCATCACGGAGAGGGTGGTTGCTGCGGCAAGCACTAATCTCCGATTCCGTATATCTCGATGGTAAGATATAAACACAATAAAGGCTCAGTTCCCGATTTTATTCGAGGATTGAGCCTTTATCATTGAGGTAATAATGTGTCTGCTAAAAATTATAAGATGTTCTGAATCAAATAAAATAGCCTCTTGTCTCAAGTCTGCTAAAGGAAAACTATCTGATACAAAGGATAGGAATCCTTAGCAGGAAGTTCTTAGTTGTACCAAATTTCTCCACCTAATACTGTTGGATACTCTTCAGCTGTTGCTCTTTCTACAGGAGCCGTAATTTCTACGAACTCACCATACTCCTTTACCTTGTTAATGTTCATAATTTGTAGGGTTTGTTGATTTATTAATTTATATTACGGATTGGTATCTATTAAGGATACTGATCTTTTACTTTTTTTTCTACGCTGCAAAGTTACACAAAAAAATGATATGCAACAAGTTTTTTGGCTAAAAATCTGTCGATATTTAACCTTCTTTAAAAGTTTCCTGCATATTTCCTGCAATACTATTCTGTTTTAGTAGAATATTTTTGTTTGTTTTCGCTAAATACCTCATAATGAGCGGGTAAATGACAGTCTTCTAATTGTAGTTTAATCGTATACACTATCAGGAGACTGTCATTTACTTCATTGCTTCATTATATGGATGAAAATTTCACCTTATACTATATAGAGATTTCGCCCGCCAGGGATTCAGTCAGTTTTTCTCTTACCTTTTTATTGTCTGCATATCTTCCCTGCAGATACATCATCTTGGTGACCATAGCCTCTACCGTAGAATCGTATCCGCTTATCACATGAGCAGCTTTCAACTGGAAGCCGGCTCCGTAGCGTTCCATCTCTACACTGCCCGTAAGACATTGGCTGATATTCACGATGTTTACTCCGCGATGGGCAGCCTGATCCAGAAGACGCATGATCCATGGCGTGTGAGGAGCATTGCCTGAACCGAAAGTACGCATCACAATACCACGGAGGTCTGGCGATTCCATCACGTGGCGCACAATGTTATCCTGGATACCCGGGAAGAGACTGAACACGATGACGTTCGGATCGAGCTTCAGATGTGGAACCATTGGCTTTCTGTAATCCGGTGTAAGAATGTGATGGTCGTGATATTGGAAATTGATTCCTACATCGCAGAGGTGAGGGTAGTTGAATGATTCGAAAGCATGAAATCCCTCGGCATTGATCTTGATGGCACGGTTACCGCGAATCAGCTTGCCGTTGAAGAAGATGCATACCTCGGGCACCATAGGGCGTCCTTCAGCATTCTTGGCAGAAGCAATCTCGATGGCTGTCATCAGATTCTCCTTGCCGTCGGTTCGCAATTCACCGATAGGCAACTGGCTACCTGTCAATATTACAGGCTTGGTCAGATTCTCAAGCATGAAAGATAGGGCAGACGAAGTGTAAGCCATTGTATCGGTGCCATGAAGGATTACGAATCCGTCATAGTTGTTGTAGTTGTTGGATATCATGCTTACGATTTCTGCCCAGCGCATTGGATCCATGTCGCTGGAATCGATAGGTGGGTCGAATTTTCGCACATCGATTTCTGCCTGAATGAGCTTGAATTCGGGCATGGAAGAAACGAGGTGATTGAAATCAAGAGGTTCCAGTACACCTGTCATCGGGTCCTTTCCCATACCGATGGTACCACCGGTATAGATGATGAGAATCTTTGGTTTTGCCATTTTCTTTGTTTCTTTACATTTTGTCACGTTATCGGATGCAAAGATAATGAAAATATTTGTTTCTCCAAAACTTATTGGCTAAAAATGTATCTGGATTTTACAAAGTGTTACGAAATATTGGTAGAAAAGCAGATGAAAACTTCAATATGTCAGCATTTTCGGTCTTAAAAGCCCTTAATATAAAGAGGTATTAGCAAAGTTTAGCAAAATAAATGCATTTTTATTCGCTTGTTACAAAAAGAAATCGTACTTTTGCAGACGATTTAATAAAAATACTAAGTTGTTATGGTAAAAATCACATTCCCAGACGGATCTGTTCGTGAGTATGAACAGGGCGTAACTGGCTTACAAATCGCCGAGAGTATCTCACCGGCTCTCGCTCGCAACGTTGTATCTTGCGGTGTTAATGGTGAGACAGTAGAGTTGAACCGTCCTATCAATGAGGATGCAAATGTAGAACTCTACAAGTTTGAGGATGAGCAGGGTAAGCACACATTCTGGCATACATCTGCCCACTTGTTGGCTGAGGCTCTTCAGGAGCTTTACCCAGGCATCCAGTTCGGTTTCGGTCCAGCCGTAGAGAGTGGTTTCTTCTACGACGTGATGCCAGCCGAGGGTCAGGTGATCTCAGAGAATGATTTCGCCAAGATTGAGGCTAAGATGATGGAACTTGCCAAGAAGAACGAACCTGTGGTTCGCAAGGAGGTGGCTAAGGCTGATGCTCTCGCTGAGTTCAAGGCTGACGGTCAGACTTACAAGTGCGAGCATATTGAGCAGGACTTGGAGGATGGTACCATCACCACATATACCCAGGGCAATTTCACCGACCTTTGCCGTGGTCCTCATTTGATGAATACTGGCCTTATCAAGGCAGTGAAGATTACAAGTGTGGCTGGTGCATTCTGGCGCGGTGATGCCAAGCGCGAGCAGATGACCCGTATCTACGGTATCAGCTTCCCTAAGAAGAAGATGCTCGACGAGTACTTGGTAATTCTCGAAGAAGCTAAGAAGCGTGACCACCGTAAGATTGGTAAGGAGATGGAACTCTTCATGTTCTCAGAGCGTGTAGGAAAGGGTCTTCCTATCTGGTTGCCAAAGGGTACACAGCTCCGCCTGCGTCTGCAGGAGTTGCTCCGTTCTCTCCTGAAGCCTTACAACTATCAGGAGGTTATCTGCCCAGGTATCGGCGGCAAGAGTCTCTATGTTACATCTGGTCACTATGCTCACTATGGCAAGGATGCATTCCAGCCTATCCAGACTCCTGAGGAGGATGAGGAGTATATGCTCAAGCCAATGAACTGTCCTCACCACTGCGAGGTCTACGCTCGTAAGCCTCGTTCTTACAAGGATCTTCCTTTGCGTATCGCTGAGTTCGGTACCGTATTCCGCTATGAGAAGAGCGGTGAGCTCCACGGCTTGACTCGTGTTCGTACCTTTACTCAGGATGATGCACATATCTTCGTTCGTTCAGATCAGGTGAAGTCTGAGTTCGAGAATGTAATCGATGTAATCTTGAAGGTATTCAAGATCTTCGGTTTCGAGAACTACGAGGCACAGATTTCTCTCCGCGATCCTAAGGATACAGAGAAGTATATCGGTTCTGATGAGATTTGGGAAGAGAGCGAGAATGCTATCCGCGAGGCTTGCAAGGAGAAGGGTCTTGAGACACGCGAGGAGGTTGGCGAGGCTGCCTTCTATGGTCCTAAGCTCGACTTCATGGTAAAGGATGCCATCGGCCGTCGCTGGCAGCTGGGTACCATCCAGGTGGACTACAACTTGCCAGAGCGTTTCAAGCTGGAGTATACAGCTGAGGATAACTCTAAGAAGACTCCTGTGATGATTCACCGTGCACCATTCGGTTCACTGGAGCGATTCACAGCCGTTCTCATCGAGCATACAGCCGGTCACTTCCCATTGTGGTTGACTCCAGACCAGGTTGCAATTCTTCCTATCTCTGAGAAGTTCAACGATTATGCTCAGAAGGTACGTCAGTACTTTGACAAGCAGGGTGTACGTGCTCTCGTTGATGACCGTAACGAGAAGATTGGCCGCAAGATTCGTGACAACGAGTTGAAGCGTGTTCCTTACATGGTCATCGTAGGTGAGAAGGAGAGTGCCGAGGGCTTGGTATCTATGCGTAAGCAGGGTGGTGGCGAACAGGCTACCATGAGCATGGAAGAGTTCGCTCAGCGCATCAATGCCGAGGTTGCAGAGCAATTGAAGGCCGCTGAAGAGTAAAAATGAGATATAAATCCGCAGGTTTCTTTGGAAATCTGCGGATTTTTTTAAAATAACCCACTGAAAATTTGGTGGTTTCACAAAATAATCGTAACTTTGCAGCCGTTTAATCAAAAAGACAAAAAAGAATATATCGAATAGTTAATGAAAAATGACAAAATGAAAAATCAGTACCGCGTAAACGAACAGATTCGTGCACGCGACGTGAGAGTAGTGAGTGATGGTGGAGCAGAAGTGATGCCAGCACGTAAGGCGTTGGAGTTGGCACGTCAGCAAGAGCTTGACTTAGTCGAGATATCTCCTAATGCGCAACCACCAGTTTGCCGTATAGTTGACTATTCTAAATTCCTTTACCAGCAGAAGAAGCATGCAAAGGAAATGAAGCAGAAGCAGGTAAAGGTGGAGACCAAGGAAATCCGTTTCGGACCTCAGACCGATGAGCACGACTATCAGTTCAAACTCAAGCACGCTATGGAGTTCCTCAACGAGGGCAACAAGGTTCGTGCATACGTTTTCTTCCGTGGTCGCTCTATTCTCTTCAAGGAGCAGGGTGAGGTTCTTCTTCTCCGTTTCGCCAATGATTTGGAAGAGTACGGAAAGGTGGAGCAGATGCCGAAGCTTGAAGGTAAGAAGATGTTCCTCTACATGAGTCCTAAGAAGGCTGGTACTGCAAAGAAGAGCCAGCAGAAGATGGACCGTGAGAAGCGAGAGGCTGAAGCTAAGGCTGCTGCTGATGCAGAGCGCGCTGCTAATGCTGAGAAGAATGGCTTGCTAGCCAATGCTAAAGGCGGCGATGCCCTGAAGAAACTCGCAGAAGAGGCTGAGTAATTGAATTTGGCACGGATTACACGGATTTTTACAATCCCAAGGTAAAAAGGTAATCATAAAGTTCAAATCTCAAATCTCAAAGTTCAAAGAAAAGAAAAAGATGCGTAACGCCCTGGTATATGCGTTGCCATCGCTATAATAAATAACAATTTAAAATTAAAAGTAAAAATGCCAAAAGTAAAGACTAATTCCGGCGCAAAGAAGAGATTCCGTTTCACCGGTACAGGTAAGATTAAGCGTCATCACGCTTTTCACAGTCACATCTTGACTAAGAAGACAAAGAAGCAGAAGAGAAATCTCCTTGGTGAGACTCTCGTAGACCGTTCAAACTTGAAGCAGGTTCGCGACTTGCTCTGCCTCCGTTAATTATTAACTTTTTAGTCGAACTTTTAAAGAAAAAAAATTATGCCAAGATCAGTAAATCACGTTGCATCAAAAGCAAAAAGAACAAGAATCTTGAAGCTCACTAAGGGTTACTATGGAGCTCGCAAGAATGTATGGACAGTAGCTAAGAACACTTGGGAGAAGGGTCTTACCTACGCTTATCGCGATCGTCGTAACAAGAAGCGCACATTCCGCGCATTGTGGATTCAGCGTATCAACGCTGCTGCTCGCCTCGATGGTATGAGCTACAGCCAGTTGATGGGTGCTCTTCACAAGGCTGGTATCGAGATTAACCGTAAGGTTCTCGCTGACCTCGCTGTAAACAACCCTGAGGCTTTCAAGGCTATCGTTGCAAAGGTGAAGTAAATCCGACGCTAGGCTCTTTTCTTCCGTGAATTTTTCTCGTAAGAAAGTGTTTAGCCTCTAGATTAAAGAAAACTGAAGATTGCATTGGTTGGAAGTATTTCCGCTGATGCAATCTTTTTTGTGCCATAAAAATCCAGACGTTCTCGCTTGTAAGAACGTCTAAAGCGCTACCATATTAGACTTGAATAGGCAAGATAATACGACTGAGCAAGCGAAATGATACTACTGAGCAAGCTAAACGAGATTACTGTGTAAGCGCATTAAGCTGTTTGGCTAGGTTCAAAGATATAGAATATGAGGTGAAAGGAGATAGATTCTAAAGTATAAGAAGACTGCTTCTAGAAGATTCCCACTAGGCTCGGCAGAGCTGCTGAGCCTAGTCAGCAGCTCTGCCGACTGCAGTCAGCAGCTCTGCTGAGCCTAGTGACAACACCTTTTAGTTGTACGACTACATACCTTTTAGTTGTACGACTACATACCTTTTAGTTGTACGACTACATACCTTTTAGTTGTACAACCTTACACCTTTTAGTTGTACAACTTTACACTTTTTAGTTGTACAACTATCTCGCTTAAATTGTAATGGAAGCTATAAATACTTCATCAAGAGTAAAAAATTGTGTTAGTAGAAGAGATTTTGTGTTGTTTGATTGTACTCCGACTTGAAATTATTCTTCAGACTCAAATACATAATATATAGAATCCCCAGATTTCTTTTGAAGGAAATCTGGGGATGAAACTTTGTGTTATGATGTGAGTGTGAATCCCAATATAATGTTCCCACGGAAGACTCTTAGCCGTGGGTGTTATAAGTTCTCTTTCAGCGAATACCGAAACATCTTAACTAATATCGATTATTTTTTAACCATCTTCTTGGTTTCACCATTGGTATACTTTACGATGTAAACTTGGCCACTTTGCATGTCTGTAACCTGCTGACCAGCCATGTTGTAGATAGCCTTCACGCCGTTTGGCAGGGTGAGGGTCTCAACGTTCTTGATGCCAGTGGTATAGTTCTTCAGGGTGATGGTGCGGGTTACGCAGTTCTTCAAGTCGTTGGCTGTAACAGTAAAGCTTACGTAGGTATCAAAACCATCGGTTGTAATCTTCTTCGTAACATAGGCACCGGCACCGATAGCCTCCAACTGGAAGTTGTTGATATCCAAATTCTTATTGTAGCCTTCAATCTCCAATTCTCCGGCTTCATCAAACTTATTTGTAATGTCCTCACCATCCATGGTAACCTTCTTCACATCAGCATTGTAAACCATCTCTACATCGTCTACATACAAAACGTCTGGATTGGTCTCGCTCTTGCTGCCGCCGCTAGGCACAGCGCAGGTTGACATGGTAACCAGGGCTGCCTTAGGCATTTCCTCTGCATTGTCGTATGTAAATGGGATAGTAATCTCCTGCCACTCGTCCTTGCTCTCGATAGAAGAGTTGTTGGCACGGGCGATGATGTTGGCTGCATACTTGTCGTCCTCCGGGTCCTGAACCATGTTGCCGTTGGTCAAGAGGGCACTGATGGTAGCCTTAGGATTCTTGTTGCCGTCGCCAGCCTTGAACTTCACCCAAACCTTCATGGCATCAGGCTTGTTGTTGAGCACTGCATAGAATGGATCGCCGTTGGCATCCACATCTGTAGAGCTGAAATCCAGGAATGAGCAGTTGGCCTTGCTTGATGCAGTCATGCTGCCAGCCTTCAGACGACCGGTGGTGATGGTACCGTTGGCAGAAGCTGCAACAATTGAACCCACCTTCACTGGAGTAGAAACAATCTTTACACACTGCTTGTTGTCTTCTGCTGCGTTCTCGCGCACTTCAGAAGATGCATAGGTATGTACAGCTGCTGAAACCGCGCCTGCCATGCTGCCCGTAGAGCTCATGAAAGAGTGCCATCCGTTAGGCTCCTGGCTCTTGGCGCTGCTGTAAGATGCCTCGTGGAAATTCTCGAAACCGGCGTTTGGCAACTGACCCATTTCGTTGCAATTCTTGCCGAGCTTTACGCCAACAATCATGTTGCCAGCCAATGGAATATTGAGGTAGGCGTTGAAATTGTCGCCCTTCAGTTCACCCTTCAGGAGAATGTTCACGTTGCCGAGACCTGGTCCCATCCATTCTACGTTCTCATCGTCACCCTTGGTAATCTGGATATCCCTTGCTGCATTGAGCATGATGACGTTGCCACACTTGGTAGCCTCTACATCTTTGATAACGATGTTACCAATCTGCATGAAAGCGTTCATCTTGAAGTTGAGCAGGCTCATGGTGTATTTGCCGTCTTTCTGCTCATCTACGTTCACCTTGATGTCGCCCACAGGCATGTCCATTCCCATCATGTTAACCACGAGAGGGCAGGTGTAGTCCTTTGCCATCATCGACATAGAGCAGAGTGCTGCTGCTACTAAAGTAAAAATTTTCTTCATAAGTTTTCCTTTCTTTTATTATGATATAATTGATTTTTCTCTCCTATACATTATTATATATAAGATATCCTGGAGCAGATTTCCTATTTCAGCTGATAGCTCAGTCCGATGGTGCCGTAGATGGGATACATCGACTGCTCTATCACGTGGAAGTCTTTCTTGAACACTTCTGATAAGCCCCAGGTAAGGCCCACATAGGCTCCCCAGCGCTTCGAGAAATTCCAGTCGGCACCTACGTCGATGCCAAACTGCCAGTTGCGCATATCGTCCGAGAAGTCGTATTCGCCACGCTCTCCGTCCTCATGTCCCAGTTCTACCTTGGGCCCCGTAGGGTCGCCCTGGCGCAGATAACCGTCGTAGGCACTGCCCTCAAACTTATGCGAGGTGACGTAGGAGAAGTAAGGACCCAGCTTCAGGCGAACCTTCTCTGTAACGTCGTAAGTGGCTTGCACTGGAATAGTTGCGAGGCTCTGATCAACCTTTGTTATTACGTTGCCCGTGAACACGCCATCCAGCTGCTCACCACCTTTCACCATGGTCATGTGGTAGTTCTTTACGCCCGCATCAATCTTCATGCCCTTGCCTTCGAAGTGCAGGCCGAACATCAATCCCCACTTATTGTCCAGGGGATAGTGGGCGTCGATGCCGAGCAGCAGGTTAGGCTGCAGCGTGTAGCTGTGGAGGGTGCGGATGGTGGCAGGCATGCCGATAGGGGCAGTGCCACCCAGGTTGTAGCCGATACGTGCCTGGTAGGTGAATTTGTGGAGCAGTTCTCCCAGATTCTGTCCCCATGCCTCAGCAGAGCAGAGGGATAGGATTGCGGCTGATATGATGAATGACTTTTTCATTGTCTTGTCTTCTTTTTTTTCTAAATCTTCTCAATCTCTTCTTAATGAATCTTCTTTAGCAGAATCATTTATTCCTTTTCGCAGGCGATGCGGAACTGATCCACCCACAATGTACTTCCGATGGCTCCCATGAACGAGGCGCCTTCTACGCTCGATGAGCAGACGATGGCCATGCTGTAGCCCATGTTTCTGAGTTTCTGGGCATCCACCTCCTTCTTATAAACGAAGTCGAGGTCGAAATGGGTCCACTCGGGCGTGTCGTCGATGTCTGGCACCTTGGCGAGTGCCACCACCTGAGGGCTGGTCTGCACGTTGTCGCCATAGAGCACGATGCTGTTGCCATCGGTGTCGTGGTTGTCGTAGAACACGGCATAGATGGTGCCGTAGTCTTTCTTGCCTTCCACCACCTTCTTATGGCGGTCTGTGAACACATCGCCACGCTTGTATCGGTAGTAGCCGCTGAATTTGGTAGGCTTGAAACTTACGGGTACGCCAAACTGGGTGGTCTTCATGGCATCCTTCAGTGCCTGACCGGCGTCGAACTTTCCGATGAAGAGGTTGCCTGCAGCGATAGGCATCTTGGCCGTTGCGCCAAACTGGTCGGTATCGCTGGTGGTGAGCTTCACGCAGGCACCGTCGTAGCCTTGCTCCACAGGCACCGTTGGATATTGGTCTGGCTTGGCAGAGCTTCGGCTCATAAAGAAGCCCGGATTTCCCGTAGCCCAGTTGTTGGCAAGCGTACCGTCGTCGTTCTTGTCGCTCCAGACATAATATTTATGAATAGGCTTGTTTTCGTTGAGGAAATAGTTTTCGAAGTCGTACTTCATCACTTCGTAAACCACGGGCGGGAAGGTGAATCCCACTCTGTACTGCCGTTTCCAGTTGCCATCCTCGGAAGTAACGGTGTAGGTTACTTGCCCGTTGGTGAAATCCTGCACCGAACCGTTGGCAGGCGATAGGGTAGCACCTGGGGTAATCTGAAATTTCGGTGCGAAGTGCGAGAGATCGGTTCCCTTTTTTACGAGGAAGCAGATTTCATTTTCTGTAGGCATCACGTTCTGTAGGGTATCTGTGGCTTTGAGGAAGCATTCTTCCCAGTTGCCGCTGTTGGGGATGAAGGCCTGCTCGATGTCGCATTCGGCATTGAGTGGTTCTTCCTTGAAGCAGGAGGAGAGGGTCGTGATGCAACTCATTGATAGAGCAGCTACTATAAATCTTGACGGTTTCATGTCTTGAACTTTCTTTTTCTTTTGTAATCTGGAGAATCGCTTCTCTTTCTTTTCAGATAATTCTTGAGAGAATGATTTCTCTAGCTCATATAAATTATTGCTTTATCGGTTGCAAAGATAAACAGAAAACTTGAAACTACCAAAGGTTTTTGAGTTTTTCGACATGTTTTGATAGAAAAATACCATGAATCAGTGGTTTTAGGACATGAATTAGTAGAGATGAGTTTACCGAAGTAGGCAGATAGTGCCCGATAGTTTATTTTTTTTTAAATACACATAATAAAAAAGGGAACTGAAATCTCATTACTGAAATTTCAGTCCCCTGAATGTTATTTAGCTAATGAATAGCAAATGCTCGATCTGTTTAAGATTAAGCCTTGCCCTCCATCTGAGCCTTCAACTTAGCGAGTGCATCGATATCACCGAGTGATGTGCTAGCAGCAACGTTGTTGATCATAGCTGTCTCGTTGTTGCTCTTGCGACCGCCGTTTGCACGCTTGTGAGTTGTCTTAACAACTGGCTCGTTACCCTCCTCGAATGTACGAGAGTGAGAGAGGATGATGCGCTTTGTCTCCTTAACGAACTCGATAACCTTGAAGTCGAGAGTCTCGCCCTTCTTAGCCATTGTGCCGTCCTCCTTAGTGAGGTGCTTAGGAGTAGCGAAACCTTCACCACCCTCAGCGAGAGCTACAACAGCACCCTTGTCCATCAACTCTGTGATAGTACCCTGGTGAACAGAACCTGGAGTGTAGATTGCCTCATACTCATCCCATGGGTTCTTCTCTAACTGCTTGTGGCCGAGGCTCAAGCGACGGTTCTCCTTATCGATTTCGAGAACTACTACATCGATAGAAGCGCCTACAGAAGTGAACTCAGATGGGTGCTTAACCTTCTTAGTCCAAGAGAGGTCAGAGATGTGGATCAAACCATCAACACCTTCCTCGAGCTCTACGAAGATACCGAAGTTAGTGAAGTTGCGAACCTTAGCTGTGTGCTTGCTGCCAACAGGATACTTAGCCTCGATAGCCTCCCATGGATCTTCCTTGAGCTGCTTGATACCAAGGCTCATCTTGCGCTCAGCGCGGTCGAGAGTCAGGATAACTGCCTCTACCTCGTCACCTACCTTCATGAAGTCCTGAGCAGAACGCAAGTGCTGGCTCCAAGACATCTCAGATACGTGGATCAAGCCCTCTACACCTGGAGCAATCTCAACGAATGCACCATAGTCAGCCATAACCACTACCTTACCCTTAACGTGGTCACCTACCTTGAGGTTCTCGTCGAGAGCATCCCATGGATGTGGAGTGAGCTGCTTCAAACCGAGAGCGATACGCTTCTTCTCCTCATCGAAGTCGAGGATAACAACGTTGATCTTCTGGTCGAGAGATACAACCTCGTGTGGATCGCTTACGCGGCCCCAAGAGAGGTCTGTGATGTGGATCAAACCGTCAACACCGCCGAGGTCAACGAATACACCGTAAGTAGTGATGTTCTTAACGGTACCCTCGAGGATCTGACCCTTCTCGAGCTTGCCGATGATCTCCTTACGCTGCTGCTCGAGCTCCTGCTCGATGAGAGCCTTGTGAGATACAACGACATTGCGGAACTCCTGGTTGATCTTTACAACCTTGAACTCCATTGTCTTGCCTACGAATACGTCGTAGTCGCGTATAGGGTGAACGTCGATCTGGCTTCCTGGCAAGAAAGCTTCGATACCGAAAACGTCAACGATCATACCGCCCTTAGTGCGGCACTTGATGTAACCCTGGATAACTTCCTCGTTCTCGAGAGCTGCATTAACACGCTCCCAAGACTTGCTGAGGCGAGCCTTCTTGTGAGAGAGTACCAACTGGCCCTTTACGTCCTCCTGGTTCTCTACATAAACCTCAACCTTGTCGCCTACCTTGAGGTCTGGGTTGTAACGGAATTCAGAAGCAGGGATAATACCATCGCTCTTGTAACCGATGTTTACGATAACCTCTTTCTTGTCTACAGAGATTACTGTACCCTCTACAACCTGGTGTTCTGTTACCTTGTTAAGAGTTTCGTCATAGGCCTTCTCGAGGTCTGTTTTGCTGACGTTTGCGCTTGTGCCATTCTCAAACTCATCCCAATTGAAGTCGTCCAATGGCTTTACGTTCTTTAAATCTGACATAAAAAATAATTAAAAAATTAAAATTAATAAAGTTTGACTTTATGTGAATTGTATAAATCGGGCGCAAAATTACTCATTTTCTTTGAGTTACAGGCATTTACTCTTGAATTTCTTCTTTTTGTTAGTAATATTTAACTAAAATCACTGCTTTTGGTGGGTTCCTTCAGGGAAATACATAATATATATATACGCATAACCTTTCAATATTCTGATAACTTCCTCCTCGATATTTCTTCCTGTGATGTTCTTCTCTGTTATCCGTGTTTTCATCTGATTCTATGATGAAAATGAAGAGGGAAGAAAAATAATGGCGAAAGAAAAAAACGGACGAAATTTTCATTTGTATGAAAATGAGTTAAATTCATTAAAAAAAGGCACCGAAATGTTGGCGATTACAAAATAATTGTTACCTTTGCGACCAAAATGTAATGAATATAATAAAATAAATGATATGACACTAGTCATCCTTGCCATACTGATACTGGCATATATTCTCATTGCAACCGAGAATATTACCAAGGTGAACCGTGCTGCCGTAGCCATCTTTGCTGGAACGGTAGGATGGGTTCTCTATATCTGTTTCGGTATGGACTTCGTGACCAGTGAACACTCTTCTGATTATTCACGCTATCTGAATCTCGGAATGTGGAACGAGATAGAATCCACCAGTACAACGGTGAAGTATTTTATTGCCCGTAACATCTTCCTTCCTTATGTGGGTAGAGCTGCAGAAATCGTACTCTTCCTGCTAGCCACTATGACGATAGTTGAAATTCTCAATAACAACGGATGCTTCGATTTCATACGCCAGTTGTTACGTACCCGAAGCGCCAAGAAAATGCTATGGATTCTCGCTGCCGTGACCTTTGTTATCTCGGCAAATCTCGATAATCTTACTACAACAGTGATGATGCTTACGATGATGCATGGGGTAATTCCAAACCGTCGTCAGCGCATGGTGTATGGAGGTGCCATTCTTCTTTCTGCCAACTGTGGCGGAGCTCTTACCGTTATCGGAAATCCGGAAGGACTGGTGATGTGGAATATGGGTGCTGTAACGGCTACTCATTATTTCCTGTCGCTTCTGCTGCCATGTCTTGCAGCCTGGCTCATTCCGTTGTTGATGATGCAGCGCATGCTGCCTGAAAGAGTAGAGACAGAATGGATTGCTATGCCATACCGCGGGGATGATACCCGTCTCAATGTATGGCAGCGCTTGCTGATGCTCTTTGTGGGCATCGGTGGATTGTGGTTTATCCCTACCTTCCATAATATTACGAAATTAAGTCCTTTCCTCGGTGCGCTCTGCGTATTGGGTGTACTCTGGATTGTGAACGAGATATTCAACCGTAAACTCATGAATATGGATGCGATGGCTGACCGTCGTACTCCTAGAGTCTTCCAATACGGAGTCGTCCAGATGATTCTTTTCGTGATGGGTATCATGCTTGCCATCGGAGTGGTGAAGGAGACTGGTGCTTTTGACGATTTTGCCGCTCTTCTCAACTCTGTCGGTATGGATGATAAGCATCCTGGTGTGTTACTGCATGGTGTCTTGGCAGGTATAGTCAGTACTGTACTTGACAACTTTGCTACAGCCATGAATTTCTTCTCCCTTCATGATCTGGCAAATGTGAATGATCCTTCATTCAGCATGCTTACTGATTATCATACCAATGGTATCTACTGGCAGATGATTGCATATTGCGTAATGGCTGGTGGTAACGTTCTTGGTATCGGTACAATCAGCGGTCTTGCCCTGATGAAGATGGAACGTATGCACATGGGATGGTATTTCCGCAATATTGGCTGGAAAGCTTTGATGGGTGGCGTCATCGGACTTGCTATCCTTTGGCTCTCCCATATCCTGGTGGCTGGTGCCGCAAACCTAATTATTTAAATCGATAAGCCCAAACAAAGCAAGGGGTATACCCTTGGATACCTACTGTATATGTAGGGGTAATGGATGAAAAACATCATCCTGAGAGGATAATAAACTAACATTAAAAAAATATATATAATATAATAAGGTATAGTTATGGCAAAGATTAAGACTATTGGAATTTTAACATCTGGAGGAGATGCTCCAGGTATGAATGCTGCTATCCGTGCGGTTACCCGTTCGGCTATCTACAACGGTTTCACTGTGAAAGGTATCTATCGTGGTTACGATGGTCTCATCAATGATGAAATTAAAACCTTTTCTACAGAGAACGTAAGCGGTATCATCGGCACAGGTGGTACGATGCTGAAGACAGCCCGTTCTAAGGAATTCATGACCGAGGAAGGTCGCCAGAAGGCATTTGAAACGATTCAGAAAGAGGAAATAGATGCGCTTGTAGTGATTGGCGGTAACGGTTCGCTGACAGGTGCGATGAATTTCGCACGTGAGTTTGATGTATGCTGCATCGGATTGCCAGGAACAATTGATAATGACCTTTATGGTACAGACAATACAATCGGTTATGATACTACGATGAATACCATCGTAGAATGTGTAGACCGCATCCGTGATACTGCGCAGAGCCACGAGCGTATCTTCTTTATTGAGGTGATGGGCCGTGATGCCGGTTTCCTGGCGCAGAATTCAGCTATCGCCAGTGGAGCAGAGGCAGCTATCATTCCAGAGGATTCTACCGATGTAGACCAGTTGGCTCAATTCATGGAGCGTGGTATCCGTAAGTCTAAGAAGAGCTGTATCGTCATCGTGTCAGAGAGTCCTAAGTGCGGTGCTCTTTATTATGCCGACCGTGTGCGTAAGGAGTTCCCTGAGTTTGATGTACGTGTATCTATCCTGGGCCACTTGCAGCGTGGCGGCCGTCCATCAGCCCGTGACCGTATTCTTGCGAGCCGTACCGGTTGTGGTGCCATTGAGGCTATCATGCAGGGACAGCGCAATGTGATGATTGGTGTACGCAACAACGAGGTGGTATACGTTCCGCTTTCTGAAGCCATCCGCTCAGATAAGCCATTCGACCGTAAACTGATCAAGGTTTTGGACGAGTTGAGTATCTAATTTATAGAGATTGGAGTAAGAAGAAGGGAGTTTGGACTCCTGACTTCTTGCTTTTGCATAGGAAAATGGTTTAAAGGGAACTAAAAATGGTTTAATAAGGTATAAAAGCCAAATAAAACTTTTAATTAATTTGTGGTTTCCATAAATTGTTGTTACTTTTGCAGCCAAGAATAATATAAATATATATAACATTTAAACTAATAAGCTTATGTCACAAATTAACGGACGTATCTCTCAGATTATCGGTCCTGTTATCGACGTTTACTTCGATACAAAGGGCGAGAATCCAGAGAAGGTGCTTCCTAAAATTTATGAAGCTCTGAAGGTAAAACGTCCAGACGGTCGCGAGCTTGTCATCGAGGTGCAGCAGCACATCGGTGAGGATACAGTTCGCTGTGTCGCTATGGATAATACTGACGGTTTGCAGCGCGGCTTGGAGGTTATCCCTACAGGTAACCCAATCCAGATGCCAGCCGGAGAGCAGATCAAGGGCCGTATGATGAATGTCATCGGACAGCCTATTGATGGTATGAATGAATTGGACATGAAGGGTGCTTATCCTATCCACCGTGAGGCTCCGAAGTTTGACGAACTTTCTACTCACAAGGAGATGCTTGCTACCGGTATTAAGGTGATTGACCTGCTTGAGCCTTACATGAAGGGTGGTAAGATTGGTCTTTTCGGTGGTGCCGGTGTAGGTAAGACGGTGCTTATCATGGAGTTGATCAACAACATTGCCAAGGGACACAACGGTTACTCTGTATTTGCCGGAGTAGGTGAGCGTACCCGTGAGGGTAACGACTTGATTCGAGACATGCTCGAGTCTGGTGTTATCAAGTATGGCGAGAAGTTCCGTAAAGCGATGGAAGAAGGTAAGTGGGATCTCTCACTTGTCGATCCTGAGGAACTTGCCAAGAGTCAGGCTACCCTGGTATATGGTCAGATGAATGAGCCACCTGGGGCACGTGCTTCTGTAGCTCTCTCTGGTTTGACCGTAGCTGAGGAGTTCCGTGATCACGGAGGCAAGAATGGTGAGGCAGCGGATATCATGTTCTTTATCGATAACATCTTCCGTTTCACCCAGGCTGGTTCTGAGGTATCTGCGCTGTTGGGTCGTATGCCATCAGCCGTAGGTTATCAGCCAACGCTGGCTTCTGAGATGGGTGCCATGCAGGAGCGAATCACTTCTACCAAGAATGGTTCCATCACCTCTGTACAGGCCGTTTATGTGCCTGCCGATGACTTGACCGACCCTGCTCCAGCTACCACCTTTACTCACCTGGATGCTACCACAGAGCTTTCCCGTAAGATTGCATCTCTCGGTATCTATCCTGCCGTAGACCCGCTGGGTTCTACCTCTCGTATCCTCGACCCGCTGATTGTGGGCAAGGCGCACTACGATTGTGCACAGCGAGTAAAGCAGTTGTTGCAGCGTTATAACGAGTTGCAGGATATCATCGCCATCCTCGGTATGGATGAGCTCTCTGATGAGGATAAGTTGACCGTGAACCGTGCACGCCGTGTACAGCGTTTCCTGAGCCAGCCATTCACCGTAGCAGAGCAGTTTACCGGTTTGAAGGGTGTGATGGTTCCTATCGAAGAGACTATCAAGGGCTTCAACGCCATCCTCGACGGTGAGGTAGATGACCTGCCAGAGCAGGCATTCCTCAACGTAGGTACTATCGAGGATGCCAAGGAGAAGGCTAAGCAGTTGCTCGCAGCAGCACAGGCGTAATCTTTAAATCCACGGCTTATGTTACAGCTAAAGATAGTATCTCCTGAGAAAGTAGTCTTCCAGGGTGAGGTAGAGAGCGTATTGGTTCCGGGAACCCTCGGCTCGTTCGAGATTCTCAAGGATCACGCGCCTATCATCTCTTCGCTCGAAGTGGGCAAGGTGGAATACACCACCAGGGAAGGCAAGCAGGTAATGAACATCAAGGGCGGATTCGTGGAATGTAAGAAAAACGAAGTAAGCCTTTGCGTAGAAGTTTAGATAAGTGATTAATTATTAGATAATGGAAAAAGACGAAAAGTTGCGCTTGCAGACTATCAGACAGGCGAGTATCAGGTATAAGCAGATTTCTTTGTGGCTTACAGCAGCAGTGGCTCTTGCCGTGCTCTTTGCCTGCAGATTATCTGCTCAATGCGATGATATGATAGCCCAGGTTGTTAACCCACTGGTAGTGAGTGCGATATTCTCACTCGTTGCAAGTACTGCTTATGGTGAAGCATGGAAGGCTGTTGCAAAGTCATCGCCAGCCAATCTCGCCAAGTTTTATCTGGCGGCACTGGTCTTGAAGCTGATGGCAGGCACGCTGGTGTTCCTCATCTACGTGCTGGTATGCGACAAGCAGAACATTCTGGGCTTTACCGCCATCTTTGCCCTTTTCTATGTCGTACTTCTCGTGTTCGACTGCATCTACTTCGCTCGGGTAGAGAAAAAGAACCGTCTTTCATAAGCGGTTCTGAAACAAATAATTAATAAACAAAAGTAAGAATTAAAGAATATGAAACATCTCAAGCAATTCCTCTTGATGGCGATGCTGCTCTTTACGCTGGCACCTCTGCAGGTATCGGCTAAGGAAAACATCGATGTGAAAGAGATATTGTGGGGTCATATCAAGGATTCTTATGAATGGCATATCACCAAGGTGGGAAATCATCCCGTAGTGATTCATCTGCCAATCATCGTTAACACCACTTCGGGCTGGCACGTGTTCTGCAGCAGCGAATTCTCGGAAGAGAAGGATGCCAATGGAGACCGTCCAGGACCTTTCAATCTGGTGATCAAGAACGCTGATGCGCAGGCGAATCCCAACAAGATAGTAGAGAAGGTGGGAGGCCAGGAGGTTCGTCCGCTTGACATCTCTATCACGAAGACCGTTTGCGTGCTCTTCATCGATGCTATCATCCTGTTGCTCTGTGTCCTGATACCAGCCCGCTGGTGCAGGAAGCACAAGGTGGATGACCCTGCACCAAAGGGATTTGTGGGACTGATGCACATGTTCATTATGTCGGTATATACCGATGTAATCAAAGCTACGCTCGGTAAGGAGGCGCCAAAGTACGCACCATGGTTGCTTACTTGCTTCTTCTTTATCTTCGTGGCGAACATCATGGGTATCGTACCATTCCCTCCAGGTGGTGGTAACCTGACGGGTAATATCGCCTGCACCGTATTCTTCGGTGTAACGACATTCCTGATCACCAACTTCACCGGTACCAAGGAATACTGGAAGGATATCTTCTGGCCAGAGGTACCAACGTGGTTGAAGGTGCCTGTGCCACTGATGCCATTCATCGAGCTCTTCGGAATCTTTACGAAACCGCTGGCTCTGATTATCCGACTCTTCGCCAACATGATGGCGGGTCACGCCATCGCACTTTCGTTTGCGGCTATCATTTTCATCATGTTCAACATCAGTGAGAATGCTATCGCCAACTATGTGGCAGGTACGGGTATGACAATAGTAAGTGTTGCGATGAGCGCCTTTATGATGCTCCTCGAAGTATTGGTAAGCTACATTCAGGCATTGGTATTCACCATGCTGAGTGCAGTATTCATCTCGCTGGCTCATGTAAAGTCTCATGAGGCTGAGCCAGAGGTAGTGAAGTAGTTTATAGATTATAGATTACGGATCTAATTTCATTCAGATAATAAACAAAGAAAATATAAACAACTTAAATTATTAAGATTATGTTATCACTTTTATTAGCAGCAGAGATTGCAAAGTTGGGTGCCGCAGTAGGTGCAGGTTTGGCCGCTATTGGCGCAGGTATTGGTATCGGTCGCATTGGTGGCCAGGCTATGGACGCTATGGCTCGTCAGCCAGAGAAGATGGGCGACCTCCGTTCTTCTATGATTATTGCAGCTGCGTTGGTTGAGGGTGTTGCGTTCTTCGCTGTCATCATCGCCATCCTGGCAATCGTTATGTAATCATCTCATCTGTCACTATCATCTGCCCCGATAAAAGGAAGTCTCAGGCTTCAGCCTGATGTCTTTCCGGGGCATGATAGAGATGATTCTAGAGTTAGTTAAAATAAAACGTTTAAGTAAAACTTTAACCAGTATATATGGATTTATTAATTCCTGATAGCGGTTTGCTCTTCTGGATGACGCTGGTCTTCATCATCGTCTTTATCATTCTTTGGAAGGCTGGATTCCCAGCCATCATTAAGATGGTGAACGAGCGCAAGGCTTTCATTGATGATAGTCTGAAGAAGGCTCACGAAGCCAACGAGAAGCTTGCCAATATCCAAAAAGAAGGTGAATCCATCTTGCAGGAAGCTCGCGAGAAGCAGGCTGCTCTCCTCAAGGAGGCTGCCGAGACCCGCGATGCCATTGTAGAGAAAGCACAGGATAAAGCACGCGAAGAAGGCGCACGTCTCCTCTCTGATGCCAAGAAGCAGATTGAGACCGAGAAGCAGAACGCCATTCGTGAAATCCGCGGCCAGGTAGCCGAACTCTCTGTTCAGATTGCAGAGAAGGTGCTCAAGGCTAAGCTCTCTGACGACAAGGCACAGATGGATATGATAAATCGACTGCTGGACGAGGTTTCTTCTGACAACAAATAGTAAAGCTTATGGATATAGGTGTAATATCGGTGCGTTATGCCCGTGCCCTCATCAAGGCTGCACTCGGCATGAAGCTCGAAGATCAGGTCTACCAGGAGATGCAGACGCTCTTTAAGAGCTACATCGACGTGCCTGAACTGAGATTTACGATAGACAACCCTATGCTTTCCAAAGACAAGAAAGAGACACTTCTCATCACAGCCCTGGGCAAAGAGCCTACGGAACTGAGCAAGAAGTTTATCGCTCTCGTCTTGAAAGAGGATAGGGAGAGCACCCTGCAATTCATGGCTGCTTCGTATATCACTCTTTACAGGAAACAGAAGAACATCATCCGCGGTAAGCTGATCACCGCCACTGCCGTTGACGCCTCTACTGAGGATAAGATGCGCAAGATGGTGGAGCAGAGAACGAAAGGTACTGTGGAGTTCAAGACCGAGGTGAACCCTGAACTGATTGGTGGTTTCATCCTTGAGTATGATACTTACAGAATGGATGCGAGCGTAAAGACTAAGCTCAACAACATTCTGACACAGCTCAAAAAGTAAAAATAATTAAAGTAAATAACAAAATGTCAGATAAAATTAAACCAAGTGAGGTGTCTGAGGTTCTTCAGCAGCAGCTCCAGGAGGTTAATGGCTCTCAGCAGTTTGACGAGGTGGGTACCGTGCTTACCGTCAGCGATGGCGTGGCTCGTATCTATGGTCTGCGCAATGCCGAGGCTAATGAACTTCTTGAGTTTGAGAACGGAACCATGGCTATCGTCATGAACTTGGAGGAAGACAATGTAGGTTGTGTCCTCTTAGGTCCTACAGCTGGCATCAAGGAGGGACAGAGCGTGAAGCGTACACACCGTATTGCTTCTATCCGCGTAAACGACAACTTCCTCGGACGTGTCGTAAACCCTCTGGGTCAGGCTATTGATGGTCTGGGTGACATCGACCTCACCGATTCTTTCGAGATGCCTTTGGATCGCAAGGCACCTGGTGTAATCTATCGTCAGCCAGTAAAGGAACCTCTTCAGACTGGTTTGAAGGCGGTAGACTCTATGATTCCTATCGGTCGTGGACAGCGTGAGTTGATCATCGGTGACCGTCAGACCGGTAAGACTGCCATCGCAGTGGATACCATCATCAACCAGAAGAGTTTCTATGAGGCTGGCAAGCCAGTATATTGTATCTATGTAGCTATCGGTCAGAAAGCATCTACCGTTGCTGCATTGGTACAGAACCTCAAGGAGCATGGCGCCCTGCCATATACCATCATCGTAAGTGCTACCGCTGCCGATCCTGCAGCCATGCAGTATTACGCACCATTTGCCGGTGCAGCTATCGGTGAGTACTTCCGCGACCGTGGTTACTCTGCTCTCGTAGTATACGATGACTTGAGTAAGCAGGCTGTGGCTTATCGTGAGGTATCTCTGATCCTCCGCCGTCCATCAGGACGTGAGGCTTACCCTGGTGATGTCTTCTATCTCCATTCTCGTCTGTTGGAGCGTGCCGCTCGTATCAACGACCAGCAGGAGGTAGCCGAGCAGATGAACGACCTTCCAGAGTGCATGAAGGGTCACGTTAAGGGTGGTGGTTCTTTGACAGCCCTTCCTATCATCGAAACACAGGCTGGTGACGTATCAGCATACATCCCAACCAACGTGATTTCCATCACCGATGGTCAGATCTTCCTTGAGACCGACCTCTTCAACCAGGGCTTCCGTCCAGCTATCAACGTAGGTATCTCCGTATCTCGTGTAGGTGGTTCTGCCCAGATCAAGAGTATGAAGAAGGTGGCTGGTACACTGAAGATTGATATGGCTCAGTATCGTGAGCTGGAGGCCTTCTCTAAGTTCTCTAGCGATATGGATGCCGTAACAGCGATGACTCTGGACCGTGGCCGTAAGAACGACCAGTTGCTGGTTCAGCCTCAGTACCGCCCAATGCCGGTAGGCGAGCAGGTAGCTATTCTCTACTGTGGTGTTCACGGATTGATGCACGACGTGCCAATGGATAAGGTTCGCGACTGTCAGGATCTGTTCCTCGATGCAATGCGCAGCCAGCACGCTGATGTGATTGAGACTTTGGGCGATGGTAAACTCACCGACGATGCCATTAAGGCAGTCGAGGAGACCATGGCTAATGTTGCAGGACAATATAAAGCGTAATAGCCTATGCCGTCATTAAAAGAGATTAAAACTCGCATAGCCAGCGTTAACAGTACCCGTAAGATTACGAGTGCGATGAAGATGGTGGCTTCCAGTAAGTTGCATCATGCTCAGGTAGCTATCCAGAATATGCTGCCTTATGGAAATATGCTGGAACATATCCTCAAGAGTTTCCTGGTAAGTACTCCGAATGTCGACCATCCGTTGCAGTTGGAGCACAAGGAAACCAAGCGTGTAGCTCTTGTGGTATACAGTTCTAACAGCAGCTTGTGTGGTGGATTCAATTCCAACGTTATCAAGATGATGATGCATGCGGTGGACGAGTATAAGGCTCAAGGCATTGACGACATCACGGTATATCCTATCGGACGAAAAGTGGCAGAGAAGGTACAGAAACTGGGTTTGAAGATTGGCGGTAACTTTAATGATCTTGCCGATCATCCTCATGCCAGCGCCTGTGCAGATATCGCCCGTTCACTTGCCAAGCAGTATGCTGCTGGTGAGCTCGATAAGGTGGAGATGATTTATCATCACTTTAAGAGTGCCGGTTCACAGATTCTGACCCGCAAGACTTTCTTGCCTATTGACCTCAGCACTGAGGCGATAGGAGTGGACAACGATCGTGACCTTACCTCTAATGTGGCTACGGCAAAGGCTCAGGAATATCTGCGCCAAAAGCAGGCTGAAGCTGACGGACGCCAGAGTTCTGAGGCAAAACCTCTGAATGATGACTTCATTGTAGAGCCAGACTTGGAGACTGTTTTGGGAGTCTTGATTCCTAAGCAGCTTCGTCTGATGATTTATACAGCGTTGCTGGATAGCCAGGCGAGTGAGCATGCTGCCAGAATGGTGGCCATGCAGACCGCTACGGATAATGCCGATGAACTCTTGCGCGAACTCAACTTGCAGTACAACAAGAGTCGTCAACAGGCCATTACCAATGAATTGCTTGATATTGTGGGAGGTAGCGTAAACAACTAAGTTGCGCATCTCTTCAATCTATAAAATTAAATCGGGATGTTTGCAGTTCTGAACTTGCAGACATCCCGATTTTTTTATCTCCCTTAGTTACGAATACTATCTCCCTTAGTTACGAATGCTATCTCCCTTAGTTATGAAAATATCTCCCTTAGTTATGAAATTATCTCCGAAGGTTATGAAATTATCTCCGAAGGTTATGAAAATATCTTTCGGAGATATTCTCCTGTTATAGTCCTGTATATTTCCTGATAGCCTTGATGAAGGTATCGCCATATTTATTGAGCTTGAATTCTCCGATACCACTGATCAGGCTCATGGCATTCTTGGTGGTAGGTTTCATTCTTGCGAGTTCATGAAGGCTCTTGTCGCTGAGTACGATATATGGAGGATAACCCTGTTCGTCGGCAAGGTTCTTGCGTATCTTTCTGAGGTGTTCAAAGAGCCCTTTGTCTTCCACGCCTTTCGAGTCTTCCTGGAAGATGACACGTTCGGCATGCACCTCAGGAATGAGATTTCCAGGCTGGGCGATGGCGCCCTTCCTGTTGCGTACCGTTTTCTGTGGGCGGGTGGCTTTATCATCTTCTTCGATATAAGCCAGCGAAACATGATGTTCTCCCTTCAGTACCTTCCAGCCTAAATCGGTAACCTTCATGTAGTTGTGGTTGTTGTAGGCAATCTCGAAGAATCCCATCTGCAGCATCTGCAGCAGATAAGCATTCCAGTCCTTAGATGTTGTATCCCTGCCCACACCGAAGGTTTTCATCTCGTTGTATTTGTTTTTCACAACGGCAGAAGAATGCATGCCTCTCAGAATCTCGATGCAGGTACCTACTGCAATATGCTCACCCGAACGGACCACGGCACTCAGGGCTTTCTGGGCTCTGATGGTGCCGTCGAAGGTGCGTGGAGGATTCTTGCAAACATCACAGTTGCCGCAGTTGCAGGACGATGTCTCGCCAAAATAATTCAGCAGAATGCGTCGTCGGCATACTCTCGATTCGGCATATTCCTCCATGCGGCGCAGTTTCTCCATGTTCACATCACGCTGTCCGCTTTCTTCACAGAAAGAACGGAGGGTGATGATGTCGGCCATCGAATAGAACAGCACGGTATCTGATGGTGCTCCATCTCTTCCGGCTCTACCTATTTCCTGATAGAAACTCTCGATGCTTTTAGGCATATTATAGTGGATTACCCAGCGCACATTACTCTTGTCGATGCCCATTCCGAAAGCGATGGTAGCACATACCACCTGAATCTGGTCCATCTTGAACCGTTCCTGTACTGATGCTCTGGTCTGGGCAGTCATTCCGGCGTGATAGGCTGCGGCATTGATACCCAGATCGATAAGTTCCTGAGCTACCATTTCGGTGTTCTTGCGGGAGAGACAGTAGATGATGCCTGCTTCTTCCGGATGATTACTGATGAAGCGGGTGATGTATTGGAGCTTTGCCTTTTTGGTGCTCTCCTGTCTTACGGTGAGGGAGAGGTTGGGGCGGTCGAAACTGCTTACGAACGTCTGCCCATTGAGATGAAGCTGGCGTATGATATCTTCGCGTGTTATCTTGTCGGCTGTAGCTGTGAGCGCCATCACCGGGACATTGCGGAAATTCTCGTGCAGCATGCCTAGCTGCGAATACTCCGGACGGAAATCGTGTCCCCACTGGCTGATACAGTGGGCCTCGTCAACGGCAAAGAGCGAAATCTTGATATTGCTGAATAAATAAGGTATCTCGCTGATGAGTTTTTCGGGCGAAACATAAAGAAGTTTCAGTTCTCCCTTCTCGCATCGGCGTCGGATGATAAGTTCATCGGTCGTGTCGTTTCCGCTGTTCAGTGCCTCAGCCGGGATACCGTTTGCCTTGAGCGCCTCCACCTGGTCGTGCATCAGACTGATGAGCGGTGAAATGACCACAGCGGTACCTTCCATTGCTAATGCGGGAACCTGGTAGCACAGACTCTTTCCACCACCTGTCGGCATGAGAACCAGACAGTCGTGTCCCTGCATTACCTCTCTGATAATCGCCTCCTGGTTGGGGCGGAAGGAATCGTATCCAAAATAGCTTTTTAATATCTCGTTTATCTGCATGATTGCCGTTTTATGATTTATGCCTTTACCGGCATGTTTTTGTTTTGTTTTTCATGCAAAGGTAATGAATAATCTGCATAAATAAAAGTTTTCTCAAAGAAAAAGTGCTTATTTCAAGTAAAAAACTTTGCAAAGAGAGAAAAACAGGAGAAAAAGTTTGATATGTGGAAAAAATGTGTTACTTTTGCATGGTAAATACATATAAAAATGGCAAAATGTAATGTAAACACTCAAGAGCGATTTGCCGATATCCAGATGCTCCGTTATGAGCTGAAGGGTTTCGAAAACCTGTCGCTCACACAGAAAATTTATATTTATTGCTTGTCGAAGGCAACCCTCTTGGGACGTGATATCACCTTCGACCAGCAGGGCAAATACAACCTGCGCATCCGTAAAACCCTGGAGGCTGTATACCTTCATTACGAGGGTAATCGCGAAAGCGAAGATTTCAAGGCTTTCGAAGTTTATCTGAAGCGTGTCTGGTTTGCCAGCGGCATCCATCATCACTATGGATGTGAAAAGTTTGTGCCAGGATTTTCAGAGGAATCTTTCTATGAGATGGTTGAGGCTGTAGCCGATGAATACCTGCCTCTTTCCAAGGGACAGAGCAAGGAAGACCTGTTGGGCATTCTGGTGCCTGTCATCTTCAATCCGGAAGTCATGCCTAAGCGCGTGAATCAAACGGATGGCGAGGATCTGGTGCAGACTTCAGCCTGCAATTTCTATGAAAATGTTTCTCAGGCAGAAGTAGAACGTTTCTATGCCAGGATGAAGGAAGAGGGTAACGATCAGGCACCTTCGTATGGACTGAACTCTAAACTGACCAAGCGTAATGGTGAACTGGTGGAGCTGAAATGGACAGAAGACGGACTCTATGGCGCAGCTATCAAGGAGATTGTTTCCTGGTTGCTCCGTGCTCAGAAATATGCAGAAAATGAGGAACAGAAACATCTCATCGATCTCCTGGTGAAGTATTACCGTACAGGCGATCTCAAGGATTTTGACCGTTACAGCATTGCCTGGGTGCAGCAGCACGAGGGAATGATTGATTTCATCAACGGATTTATCGAAGTGTATGGCGATCCGCTCGGACTGAAAGGTACTTGGGAAGGCATCGTAGAATATAAGGATCTTGAAGCAACGAAGCGCACCCAGACCATCAGTCAGAATGCCCAGTGGTTTGAGGACCATTCACCTGTAGACCCACGTTTCCGTAAGCCGGAGGTGAAGGGTGTTACAGCCAATGTCATCTGTGCGGCGATGTTGGGTGGCGAGGAATATCCTGCTTCTGCCATCGGCATCAATCTTCCGAATGCCAACTGGATCCGTCAGGAATATGGTTCTAAGAGTGTGACCATCGGTAACCTGACCGAGGCATATAACAAGGCAGCTCAAGGCAATGGTTTCCGCGATGAATTCGTTATCGACGAGGATACCATCAGTCTGATGAATCAGTACGAAGATATTACCGATGATCTGCATACCGACCTGCATGAGTGTCTGGGACATGGTAGCGGACAGCTCTTGCCTGGTACCGACCCTGATGCACTGAAGGCGTATGGCAGTACGATAGAAGAGGCGAGAGCCGATCTTTTCGGACTCTATTATGTTGCCGACCATAAATTGGTAGAACTGGGGCTGACTCCGAATGATGAGGCATACAAGGCTCAGTATTACGGTTATCTGATGAACGGTCTGCTCACCCAGACCATCCGCATTAAGGAAGGCGACAAGATAGAGGAAGCCCACATGCGCAACCGTGCGCTGATAGCCTGGTGGGTGATGGAGCATGCCGAGGGTGCTGTGG
Organism: Segatella copri; assembly: GCA_021622245.1. GTDB lineage: Bacteria > Bacteroidota > Bacteroidia > Bacteroidales > Bacteroidaceae > Prevotella > Prevotella copri_J. Next base: position 113,846 of record JAJVTK010000001.1, read on the forward strand.
AACTGGTGAAGATGGATATGAACTATGCTTCTGCCGAGGATGCTTTGAAGGACAGTGAGGGCAATATCATTACGACGAAGACTTATGTGAAGATTAATGATTATGCCAAGCTCCGCCATCTTTTCGGTGAGTTGCTTGCTGAAATTCAGCGCATCAAGAGTGAGGGCGATTTCGAGGCAGCCCGCCTGTTGGTAGAGAAGTATGCCGTGAATATTGATCCGGAATTGCATCGCGAGATACTGGCAAGATACAAGAAACTGAATCTCGCTCCATACAAGGGATTCATCAATCCGAAGATGACGCTGGAGATGGATGAAGAAGGCGAAATTACAGACGTAGTATTGGATTACGAGGAGAGCTATGTCGATCAGATGTTGCGCTACTCTGATGAATACGGAACTTTGTAATAAGAGAAACGATGATAGATAATAAGAACGAGGAATTTCCGATAGTAGATGAAATGGGTAATATCCTGGGTGCTGTTACCCGCGGTCATGCCCATGACGGAAGCAAGATATTGCATCCGGTTGTTCATCTGCATGTATTCAACAGTCGGGGCGATCTGTATCTGCAGCATCGTCCAGCTTGGAAGGATATCCAGCCGGATAAATGGGATACAGCCTGTGGCGGTCATGTTGATTTAGGCGAAAGTGTGAGTCAGGCTTTGCATCGCGAGGTAAGGGAAGAATTGGGTATCACCGATTTTGAACCGGAATCGCTGGGACATTATGTCTTTGAGAGTCAGCGGGAAAAGGAACTGGTTTATGTACATCGCTGTGTATATGATGGCGAAGTGAAACCAAGCGAGGAAGAACTGGCCGGTGGCAGATTCTGGACCAAGGATGAAATCAGGGAAAACATCGGCAAGGGTGTTTTCACTCCGAATTTCGAAAACGAGTACCAGAAGTATTTTATGTAATGACGAAAATAGCTATAAAAATACGTCCCGACGTAGCATTTGCTACATCGGGACGTATTTTTTTGTATGTCGGGACGCAGCAAATGCTACGTCGGGACGTATTTTTAGTAGGGTTGTGGCCTGTTTCTGACCGCATCTGCAGAACCGTTAAATCTCGTAGATACCCTTGAGTGCGCCTCCTGCAATTTTCTCGAAATCTTCACCGAAGTCGCAGAAACGGAGAACCGCATTAGAGGCAGCATGTTTTATTCCCATGTTGTCACCCTGCAATGCAGCGGCAGCCTGATCCAGGAATTCGTTGATGCCACGCTCGTTAGGCTCTTTTCCATTGGCAAAGAGACGGGCAAGGAGCTGGAAACCGGCAATCTCGTAGAGAGGCTTGTCACTCGCTATCCACTGGTAGGCGATGACAGGCGCGTAATCTACGTGCTGCAAAAGGTTGAAGGCAAGCATCTCTGCCATCTCCTGACTCTGTACCTGTTCCATCCATAAATCTGTGATTTCCGGAAGCATCTTATCGGCAGGCATGATGAGTGTAGCCAGAATCTTGCACTCCCGGATATCTTCCTTCCACAGTTCGATGGCGAGGTCATAGTCTTTACCATATTCCTCAGCCATCTTTTTCAGTTCATAGAATGGTACGCCCCAATTCAGTTTATATCCCAGTCCCTTATCGCGCATAGATTGCGATCCCGGACCGTTCATCAGCAAGCGGAAGCTTCGCTTGATAGTCATCAGTTTCTGATGTGTTTCTTCGTTCATTATATTTTGAGTAAACTATTAACTAAATTAAAGTTTCATTATTTTACAGAACATTCCTTCGAACTGTTCCTCTATATTTGCAGGTTTATGCTTGAAGATACCGAAGATGGCACTTCCGCTACCACTCATCGCAGAATATACGGCACCCAGGTTGTACAGCTTCTGTTTGATTTCTGCCAGTTCCGGGTGCATCTTGAAGATAGGTGCCTCAAAATCGTTGACAAGTTCCTCTTTCCAAGTCTCAATAGGCTGGCGTACAATGTCGCGGCAACATTTGGCTGGTGCCTGTGGGGTGATGGCTGCATAAGCCTCTTTGGTGCTGACGGCAATGTCATCGCGCTTCACCACAACCAGATGATAGCCCCTCAGATTATCGCCAGGACCGCTTACTGGCATCAGTTCTTCGCCGATGCCTTCTGCATAGCAAGCAGTATCGCCATCCTCGGGATCAGCAGAAATGAAGTAGGCGCAGTCTGCGCCCAGTTTGGCAGCATATCTTTCCATCTCCGGATTACCGATATTGAGACGGAAACGCTCGTCAAGCAAACGAATCATGAAGGCTGCATCGGCAGAACCGCCACCCAAACCAGCCTGCGAAGGAATACGCTTCACCAGATGAGCATGGATGCGTGGAATCCTGAAGTCGGCAGCCAGGAGATTATAAGCTTTTACTACGAGATTGTTCTGTTCGTCGCAATCCACTGCGTTACCTGTAATCTTCAGATCACAAGGAACATCGCTAGGGAATTCATCGCCCATGAGCTTGATTTCAAGTGCATCGGTCAGCGGAATAGGGTAGAACACCGTTTCAAGATTGTGGTATCCATCTTTCCGCTTGCTAACTATATTTAAACCAAGATTGATCTTGGCGCAAGGAAATGTAATCATAACTTTTCAGTTTAAAGGGTTCGTTACTATTTCTTTTTCTTTGCAAAGATACGGAAAAATATCTAACATGGTGCATCTTTTACAGGATTATTTTTATCAGTAGCATTAAAAATATTAAAATAAGCCCTGTTTTGCAATATCTTTTGTATCTTTGCAATTACAAATTATTAATAGATTATGAAAAAAGGAGATAAAGTCAGATTCTTGAGCGAAGTGGGTGGCGGAAAGGTTGCCGGCTTCCAAGGTAAAAATATTGTGCTCGTTGAGGATGAGGATGGTTTTGAGATTCCGATGCCTATCAACGAGGTAGTTGTGGTGGAGCAGGATGAATACTCCATGGGCAAGATGATTTCGGCTAAAATGGATGCGCAGCAGAAGGCTGAGGAGCATGCCAATACCGAACTGCATCAGGACAGCCGGAGTATCAAGGTCATCTTGAATGATCACGATGACGTGGATATGGATGTAGAGGAATATGATGCTGCCGACCGTGAGATAACCTTTGTTAAACCGGTTGAGGAACGTACGGGTGGCAACAAACTCAGTGCTTATCTCGCCTTTGTACCTATCAACATCAAGGACGTAACCAATACCCGTTTCGAGACCTATATGGTGAATGACAGCAACTACTATCTCCACTATACCTATCTCGTGGCTGAGGGAAATGCATGGACTCTGAAAGCAGAGGGAGAAATAGAACCGAACACCAAACTCTTCATCGAGGAATTCGGTCGTGAGGCTCTGAACGAGATGGAACACGTCGCCATCCAGATGATAGCTTACAAGAAGGACAAGCCATTCCTTCTGAAGCCGGCAACAGATGTTCAGTTCCGTCTCGATCCCGTGAAATTCTACAAACTTCATCTTTTTGAGGAGAATGATTTCTTCGAGACTCCAGCCTATCTCTTTACGATTGTTGAGAACGATGAAATAGCCCGTCCGCTGGTTATCGATTCCAAGCGTCTGAAAGAGCAGATGTATAAGGATGAGAAGGTTGTTGCCAACACCAGCAAGAAGAAGAGCAAGAAGGATGATGGTACCCTTGTGATAGATCTTCATGCGGATGAAGTGCTTGAAACAACTGCTGGAATGAATTCTGCAGATATTCTTCATTATCAGATGGATATCTTCAAGAAGACCATGGAGGAATATAAGAAAAAGAAGGGACAGAAAATTATCTTTATTCATGGAAAGGGCGAAGGTGTGTTGCGCCAGACTCTCATTCATGAGTTGAACTATCGCTATAAGAGTTGCACCTATCAGGATGCTTCTTTCCAGGAGTATGGCTATGGTGCTACACAGGTAACAATAAAGTAATTTATTATGAAGTACGGATTTATTAAGGTAGCCAGTGCCATCCCTGCCGTAAAGGTGGGTGATGTCATTTTCAATACCCAGCAGATAGAGGAACAGATAGCGCTGGCTGAGGGAAAGGGTGTAGAGATCATTACATTTCCGGAACTCTCGGTTACGGGCTATTCCTGTCAGGATCTCTTCCGCCAGCAGATGCTTCTTGAATCATCTGAGCAGGCGGTGATGATGTTGCTCGATTTCACACGCAAACTCGATATCATTTCTATCGTAGGTGCGCCGGTGATAGCGGGCGACTTGTTGCTCAATTGTGGTATCGTTATCCAGCATGGACAGATTCTCGGTATTGTACCGAAGACATATCTTCCAAACTACAGCGAGTTTTATGAGAAACGCTGGTTTGCCTCGGCTCAGGACCTGAGAGATTGCGAAGTCCGTTATGCCGGACATAAGGTGAAACTGACGCCTGATGTTCAGATTTTTCAAACTTTCGATGGCGTACAGTTTGGTGTGGAAATCTGCGAAGATGTATGGGCTCCGGCTCCTCCTAGCAACAAACTGGCGCTAGCAGGAGCAGACCTGATTTTCAATCTTTCTGCAAGCGACGAACTCATCGGAAAACATCATTATCTGAAGAGTCTGCTCAGCCAGCAGAGTGCCCGTACCATGACCGGATATATCTACAGTTCCTGCGGATTCGGTGAGAGTACGCAGGATGTGGTTTATGGTGGAAATGCCCTGATTTATGAGAATGGAGTTTTACTTTCACAGAGTGAACGTTTCTCTATTGAACCGCAGATGGTTATCTCGCAGATAGATGTAGAAAAACTCCGCTCTGAGCGTCGTACGAATTCTACTTATGTAAATGCCCAGCGCAACATTAAATATTCTTTTCTTGGCGGTCAGTTCAATATCCGTAATATCGAAGCAGAACCAACCGAAAATGAACGCGATTTTGTGTTGGAGCGTAAGGTGAATCCTCATCCGTTTATTCCTACCAGCAGCGATATGAACGCCTCCTGCGAGGAAATTTTCAATATCCAACTCATGGGACTAGCCAAGCGTATCGTTCATACCCATGCCAAGACCGTTGTAATCGGTATTAGCGGTGGTTTGGATTCTACGCTGGCCTTACTCGTTTGTGTAAAAGCTTTTGACAAACTCAAAATGAACCGAAAGGGTATCGTAGGTGTCACTATGCCGGGATTCGGAACCACAGACAGAACCTACAATAATGCTATCTCGCTGATGCAGAGTCTTGGTATTACCATTAAGGAAATCAGCATCGCCAAGGCAGTAACCCAGCACTTTGAGGACATCGGTCAGGATGCCAGTGTGCATGATGTGACTTACGAGAATTCCCAGGCTCGTGAACGTACCCAGATTCTGATGGATTTAGCCAATAAGATGGGTGGTATGGTTATCGGTACCGGCGACCTTTCAGAGTTGGCATTAGGATGGGCTACCTATAATGGTGACCACATGAGCATGTATGGCGTGAATGCCAGCATTCCTAAGACCCTGATCCGCCATCTCGTAAATCATGTAGCAGAGAGTGGGGTAGACGAACAGAGTCGCATCACTCTTCGTGATATCATCGATACTCCTATCAGTCCAGAGTTGATTCCGGCAGATGAGAATGGAAATATCAAGCAGAAGACGGAAGATTTGGTGGGACCATACGAACTGCATGATTTCTTCCTCTACTATTTCCTGCGTTTCGGTTTTCGTCCTTCCAAGATTTACATGTTGGCAAAGAAGGCATTTATTGATTCCGAACTGGAGCGTGTAAAGATCAGTGATAATGATCCTGACAGCTATGATGAGGAAACCATTAAGAAGTGGCTGAAGACCTTCGTGCGCCGTTTCTTCAATCAGCAATTCAAGCGCAGCTGCCTGCCAGACGGCCCGAAAGTAGGTAGCGTAAGCCTCAGTCCTCGTGGCGACTGGCGTATGCCTAGTGATGCAGCTTCAGCCATCTGGTTGCAAGAGGCTGAAAACCTCTGAATTTGATTTCGGACAAGCCAAAAGTACAATATTCTTTCTATTTTCTGGCGCGCCCGTTATATTAATTATATACTCTTAAAGGGGTTGGATTTTGTAAATATTTGGTTTACAGAATCCAGCCTCTTTTTCTTAATATTTGTGAAATCGATTGCACAAAAATATCAGCAGAAAAGTGAAATATCTTGTTGCGCGGATAGAAATAGTTTGTAATTTTGCGGTGTAATTATTCAACTATTCAATTTTAAATTTAACAATTCCATTATGAAAAAACTTGCCGCAAAATTATGGGCGGTTTTAATGCTCATGTTGGTCTCCATGCAGACGATGGCTACAGACACGTTTACTAGCAATCGTACTGACTTCCGAGACGAAAGTATCTATTTTATGATGACCACGCGTTTCTACGATGGTGACACAGGAAACAATGTGCTCTGCTGGGATAACCAGTCAGAGCAGATCAAAACAAAAGACCCTTGCTGGCGAGGCGACTTCCAGGGTGTCATCGACAAACTCGACTACATCAAGGCACTCGGCTTCACTGCCATCTGGATTACACCAGTAGTGCAGAACGCGTCCGGTTACGACTACCACGGTTATCATGCCATGGATTTCCAGCATGTAGACTGCCGTTATCAGAGCAGCGATGGTAGCAAGGACGGTGACGCCATGTTCCAGGAACTCATTGACAAGGCTCACGAAAAGGGTATCAAGATTATCCTCGACATCGTGCTCAACCACACCGGTAACTTCGGTGAGCAGACACTCTGCAAGGAGTTTGACCGTAATACCGACTTGGAAACTCAGGCACTCATCAATGCTTGTATGATTCCTAACGAGGAGAAGTTGGGTTCCGACTACCTTACAAGTGTCCCTTATGAGCAGTATCAGCGTCGTCTTGGCTTGTTGAAGAATGTTCGTGGTAAGAACGAGGATGTTCACAACTACTGGCACCATTTTGGTGACTTCAACTGGGACTTTCCTAATCGCTGGTGGGCTCAGATTGCAGGCGACTGTGTTGACCTGAATACCGAGAACGACTACGTAGCAGATTATCTCGTAAAGTGCTACGGCAGTTTCATCAAGATGGGTGTGGATGGATTCCGTATCGATACATCCGGTCATATCTCACGTTTGACATTCTGCAAGCAGTTTATTCCTCAGTTTACAGCCCTCGGTAAGAAGTATGAGGACAAGCGATTGAACAAGGCACCTTTCTTCATGTATGGTGAGGTTTGCGCCCGTTACAGTGATGTCACATACCGTGGTCAGGATAACCTCTCTTGCTATTATTACACATGGGAGGCTCCACAGGACTTGCTCGACAAATGGGATGGTAGCCAGAAATACTGGGATACACAGGTACTCTTTGATAAAGCCAATGGCGGTACAGGTGTGGATGACCATCAGATGGCTCTCTGTGAGTCAGACAATGCTCCAACACCAACAAGTGACAATACCTTTATGGTGAATGGTAAGTGGCATGAGCCAGACTATTCTCAGGCAAGTGGTTTCCATGTGATCGACTTCCCATTGCACTACAACTTCGGTAATGCTGCCGCCGCATACGGTTTGGCAAAGTCAGGTGACAAGAGATATAATGATGCTACCTATAATGTGGTATATGTTGATAGCCACGACTACGGTCCTCAGCAAACCAACGACCAATTCCGTTTCTCTGGTGATGATGCTCAGTGGGCAGAGAATCTCTCTCTGATGTTTACCTTCCGTGGTATTCCATGTCTCTATTATGGTTCTGAGGTTGGTTTCCGTCGCGGTGCTCCGATTGACAGAGGTCCTCACGGTCCTCTTTCTGAAACTGGTCGTGCTTACTTCGGTGGTTACCTCACTGGTGATGTAGAAGCATCTGATTTCGGTGACTACAAGGCTACAGGCAATGTGGCTGCAACATTGAATCATGATGTAGCTCAGCACCTCATCCGTCTGAACAAGATCCGTCAGGCTGTTCCTGCTTTGCGTAAGGGTCAGTGGACCGACGATGGTTGTACTCCTGCTGATGGCGGTATCGCCTTCAAGCGTGCTTATAAGAATGACAGCTATGCACTCGTAGCCATCAATGGTGGTGCAACATTCACAGATTGCCCTGATGGTACTTATACCGACGTGGTAACAGGCAAGACTTACACAGGTTCTACTATCACCGTTGATGCTCCTGCTACTCAGGGTCAGCTCCGTGTTCTCGTGAAGGACTGGAAGGGCGGTCAGATAGGTGAGGATGGTCCTTTCATCTATAATGAGGCTCCTAAGTCTAAGTCAGAGGCTGATCAGGCTTATGATGGTCATGAGGAAGATGGTACAACATGGGTTGAGCCACAGACTAATGAGTTTGGTTTGAAGTTCTCTCAGAATGGTGGTACTTTCCGCACCAATACTGTTACTGTAGAGGTAAGCCTTAGCGGTAAGGCTACTGAAGGCTGGTTCCAGGTAGAAGGTCAGGACAAGGTAGAGTTGGCTCCTGGCGAGACCAAGACATTCACTATCGGTGAAGGTATGAACTTCAAGCAGACCAAGACTGTAACATGGTATGCTAAGAACGACAAGAGTGAGAAGAATGGTTCTGTATCCTTCACCAAGGTGGATCCTAACGCATCTATCACCGTATATGTAAAGGCAGACAATGCTCCAACTATCTATGCTTGGGTTCCTGGTACTCCAAAAAAGGAGTTGACAGGTGCATGGCACGGTAATACCATGGATGGTCCTGAAGAGATTGGTGGTGTCAACTACTGGTACAAGACTTTCGATGGAGTAGAGAGCTTCAATGTGGTTCTGAATAATGGTAATGACAAGCAGTCAAGTGACATCACTGGTATCACAGGCGATATCTACTTGGAGTATGACGGTGGTTCAAATGTCAAGACGCTCGATGCTCCTGTCAACACAACAGCCAAGGTTACTTTGAGTCCTAACGGTGGTGACTTCGAGAAGACTATTTCTGTAACAGCTACCCTCAGCGACAATGCCAAGAGCGGTTGGTATAAGATTGGTAATGGTGAGCAGGTAGCTCTTACTCCTGGTAAGCCAGTTACCTTCACTCTCGGTGCTGACATGATGGAAGGCGAGAGCAAGACTGTAACTTGGAGCGCAACTAATGCAGAGGATAAGGCTAAGACTGGTACTGCTACCTTCAACAAGAAGGCAGAGGTGGTTATTCCTACTCCAACAGGTATCTTCGCTTACTTCCTCGCTCCTTCAGACTGGAGTCAGGTAGATTGCTGGGCTTGGAGTGATACAGACAACTTTACCGGTGGTAACTGGCCAGGTGTAGCATGTACCAAGACAGACATTAAGAAGAATGGTCTGGATGTCTGGATGTGGAAGTATGATGGCGATTTGACAACAGCTCCTACCATGATCATCTTCAGCAACGGCGGTGGTAAGCAGACAAAGGATTTGGAATTCGAAAACGGTGCAGTTTATAACTTTGCCGGTAAGACCAATGAGTCTGTCTCAACAGGCATCAACCAGGTAGGTAGCAAGAAGGCTCCTGCTAAGTTGAAGATTTACTCTATCAATGGTGTGAAGGTAGCTGAGGTAGGTAGCATGGCAGATGCTGAGTACATCCTCGCTCCAGGTGTCTATGTTTGCAGTGGCAAGAAGTACGTTATCAAGTAATAAATTTCTTTTCTCTTTTAGATACGCAAGTTTTCAGATGAAAACTTGCGTATTTTTTTCGTATAATCGTTTGTGTTTGTTTATTTTACTTATTAATGCAATCGGTTGCACGAAAAAATGAGCAGAAGTTGCTTTATTTATTTGTTATCATCATTTATTATGATTAAATTTGTAAGTGGAATAAAATTTGACTAAATATCTTAACTTAATTCAAAAAATTTTATGAGAAAGTTCAAGAAGAAGCTCTTTGCAGCGATGCTGCTGCTCCTTGCCTCGTCTAATGCGATGGCGACTGACAACTTCACGGTTAATCGTACAGATTTCCGAGATGAAAGTATTTACTTCATGATCACCACGCGTTTCTACGATGGAGATCCTAAAAACAATGTGCTCTGCTGGGACAACCAGGAAGCACAGATGAGTACCAAGGACCCTTGTTGGCGAGGTGACTTCCAGGGTGTCATCGACAAGCTCGACTACATCAAGGCGTTAGGTTTCACTGCCATCTGGATTACTCCTGTCGTACAGAATGCATCCGGTTATGACTACCACGGCTATCATGCTTCGGATTTCTCCAAGGTAGATTGCCGTTATCAGAGTGGTGACGGCAAAAAAAACGGTGACGTGATGTTCCAGGAACTCATCGACAAGGCTCACGAAAAGGGTATCAAGATTATCCTCGATATCGTGCTCAACCACTCCGGTAACTTCGGTGAGGAGAAGCTCTGCAAGGAGTTCGACCGCGATACACGTCTTCGTAACCAGGCAGACATCAATGCTTGTATGATTCCTAATCCCGAAACATTAGGTAGTGACTATCCAAGTCTTTTGCCTGCTGCTCAGTATCAGCGTCGTCTTGCCCTGATGAAGAATACCGATGGTCAGAATCATGATCCACATAACTACTGGCACCATTTCGGTAACTTCAACTGGGATGAGCCAAACCGCTGGTGGGCTCAGATTGCAGGTGACTGTGTGGATCTCAATACTGAGAATAATACAGTGGCTGAATATCTTATCAACTGCTATGGCAATTTTATCAAGATGGGTGTCGATGGTTTCCGTATTGATACATCCGGTCACATCTCACGTCTTACCTTCTGCAAGCAGTTCATTCCTCAGTTTGCTGCCCTCGGTAAGCAGTATGAGAACAAGCGATTGAACAAGGCTCCATTCTTCATGTATGGTGAGGTTTGTTCCCGTTACAGTGGTGTGCAGTACCGTGGGCAGGACAATCTTTCACCTTATTATTATACATGGCAGGCTCCACAGAACTTGATGGATCAGTTTGATGGCAACCAGGCATATTGGGACACTCAGGAAATTTATGACAGAGGTACAGGTTATGATGATAAGCTGATGCCTCTCTGCGAGAAAGATAAAGCGAATTCTCCAGAAAGCAACAATACCTTTATGCTGAATGGCGCATGGCATGAGCCAGATTATTCTCAGTCAAGCGGTTTCAATGTGATCGACTTCCCATTGCACTACAACTTCGGTAATGCTGCCACCGCATACCGTTTGGCTAAGTCTGGTGATATGAAATATAATGACGCTACCTATAATGTGGTATATGTAGACAGTCACGACTATGGTCCTGGGTCAGGGTCTCGTTTTGGCGGCTCAGACGCTCAGTGGGCTGAGAATCTCTCTCTGATGTTCACCTTCCGTGGAATCCCATGTCTCTATTATGGTTCTGAGGTTGGTTTCCGTCGCGATGTTGTGATTGACAGAGGTCCTAATGGTCCTCTTTCTGAAACAGGTCGTGCTTACTTTGGTGGCTATATCACAGGTGATGTAGAAGCATCAGACTTCGGTGAATTCAAGGCTTCTGGTAATGTGGCTGCCTCATTGAATCATGATGTGGCTCAGCACCTCATCCGTCTGAACAAGATTCGTCAGGCTGTTCCTGCTCTCCGTAAGGGTCAGTGGACAGACGAGGGTTGTGCTGCTAACGGCGGTATCGCTTTCAAGCGTGCTTACAAGGACAGCTATGCACTCGTAGCCCTCAATGGTGGTGCTACCTTTACAGATTGCCCAGCTGGTACTTATACAGACTTGGTAACAGGCAAGACTTACACAGGTTCTACTATCACCGTTGATGCTCCTAATAATCAGGGTCAGGTTCGCGTTCTCGTGAAAGACTGGACTGGTGGCAAGCTCATTGATGATGGCGCTTTCATCTACGAAACTGCTGCTCAGCATAAGGGTGATCAGACCTATGATGGCAATGAAGAGGCTGGTACAACTTGGGTTGACGAGGCTCCTCTTCCGCCAGTAAGCGTTTCTCTTTCTCCAGCTGGCGGAAATTTCCGCACCAATACGGTAACTGTTACCGCTGAGGTCTCAGAAGATGCTACGTCTGCTTGGTATCAGATAGAGGGACAGGACAAGGTAGATTTGACCCCTGGTAAGTCTGTTACCTTCACTATCGGTGAAGACATGAACTTCAAGGACACCAAGACAGTGACTTGGAGTGTAACAAACTCTGAAGGCAAGGAGAAGACCGGTAAGGTTACATATACTAAGGTTGATCCTAACGCATCTATCGTGGTCATGGTGAAGGCTGACAAGGCTCCTTACATCCACGCTTGGACAACAGGTGTTGGCGGCAAGAATTTGACAGGTGCATGGCCTGGTAAGGTGATGAAGGGTCCTGAGGAGATTGATGGTGCTAAATACTGGACTTATGATATCGATAACGTTGAGAGCTTCAATGTAATATTGAATAATGGTAGCGGTGATCAGTCTGGTGACATCACTGGTATTACAAGTGATATCTACTTGGAGTATGACGGTGGTAAAAGTGCCAAGAAGATTTCTGCTCCAGCAAATTCGACAGCTGCTGCAAAGGTGGCTTTCAGCCCTAACGGTGGTGAATTTGAGAAGACAATCACTGTAACTGCAACGCTGAGCAGCAATGCTAAGAGCGGTTGGTATAAGATCGGTGATGGCGAGCAGGTGGCTCTTACTCCTGGTGAGGCTGCTACATTCACACTCGGTGCTGACATGATGGAAGGCGAGAGCAAGACTGTAACTTGGAGTGCAACCAATGCTGATGGTACAACCAAGACAGGTTCTTCAACCTTCAACAAGATTAAAGAGGTAGTTATTCCTACTCCAACAGGTATCTTCGCTTACTTCCTCGCTCCTTCAGATTGGAATCAGGTAGATTGCTGGGCTTGGAATGCTTCTGAGAAGGAGAACTTTACCGGTGGTAAATGGCCAGGTGTAGCATGTACCAAGACTGGCATGAAGAAGAATGGTTTGGATGTCTGGATGTGGAAGTATGATGGCGATTTGACAACTGCTCCTACTATGATCATCTTCAACAACGGCGGTGGTCAGCAGACAAAGGATTTGGAATTCGAAAACGGTGCAGTTTATAACCTTGCCGGTAAGACCAATGAGTCTGTCTCAACAGGCATCAACCAGGTAGGTAGCAAGAAGGCTCCTGCTAAGTTGAAGATTTACTCTATCAATGGTGTGAAGGTAGCCGAAGTAAACAAGGTTTCTGATGCAGAATACGTTCTGGCTCCAGGTATGTATATCTGCAATGGCAAGAAGTTTGTTATCAAATAAACTTACCGCTACTTTGGGACTTAAACAAGCACTTCGCCTGCTCTGTAAGCGGGTAGTGTGAGTTTGTCCCCGTGCGGTTAGCAGTTTATGTACATAATATCCTCTGAATGAGGCTGAATTTTGCAAATATCCGTTTTGCGAAATTCAGCCTCTTTTTCTTTGTTGTTGCGAAATCGATTGCACAGAAGAAACAATAGAAAAGTGAATTATCTTATAGTATTTATAAAAAGAATTCGTAATTTTGCGGTGTAATTATTCAACTATTCAATTTTAAACTTAACAATTTCATTATGAAAAAACTTGCCGCAAAATTATGGGCGGTTCTTATGCTCATTTTGGTCTCTATGCAGACGATGGCTACCGATGTGTATACATCGAATCGTACTGACTTTCGAGACGAAAGTATCTATTTCATGATGACCACTCGTTTTTACGATGGTGATCCCTCTAATAACGTGCTCTGCTGGGACAACCAGGAAGCACAGAAGAGTACCAAGGACCCTTGCTGGCGAGGTGACTTCCAAGGTGTCATTGACAAGCTCGACTATATCAAGGCGCTTGGTTTCACTGCCATCTGGATCACTCCTGTCGTACAGAATGCATCCGGTTATGACTACCACGGCTATCATGCTTCGGATTTCTCTAAAGTAGACTGCCGCTATCAGAGTGGTGACGGCAAAAAGAGTGGTGACGTGATGTTCCAGGAGCTCATCGACAAGGCTCACAAAAAGGGTATCAAGATTATCCTCGATATCGTGCTCAACCACACCGGTAACTTCGGTGAGGAGCATTTTTGCAAGGAGTTCGACCGTGATACTCGTCTTCGTAACCAGGCAGACATCAATGCTTGTATGATTCCTAATTTGGAAACATTGGGTAGTGACTATCCAGGTCTTCAGCCTGGTTATCAGTATCAGCGTCGTCTTGCCATGATGAAGAATACCGATGGTCAGAATCATGATACTCACAACTACTGGCACCATTTCGGTAACTTCAACTGGGACTTACCTAATCGTTGGTGGGCTCAGATTGCAGGTGACTGTGTGGACCTCAATACTGAGAATAATACAGTGGCTGATTATCTTGTCAAATGCTATGGCAATTTCATCAAGATGGGTGTCGATGGTTTCCGTATTGATACATCCGGTCACATCTCACGTCTTACCTTCTGCAAGCAGTTTATTCCTCAGTTTGCTGCCCTCGGTAAGAAGTACGAGGACAAGCGATTGAACAAGGCTCCTTTCTTCATGTATGGTGAGGTTTGTGCCCGTTTCGGTAGTGTGCAGTACCGTGGTCAGGACAACCTTTCACCTTATTATTATACATGGAAGGCTCCAAAGGAACTGATGGATGGCTTTGATGGCAGCCAGTCATACTGGGACACTCAGGAAATCTATGACAGTGGTACAGGTTATGATGCTAAGCTGATGCCTCTCTGCGAGAAGGATAACGCGGATTCTCCTGAAAGCAACAATACCTTTATGCTCAATGGCGCATGGCATGAGCCTGACTATTCACAGTCAAGCGGTTTCAATGTAATCGACTTCCCATTGCACTACAACTTCTCTAGTGCAGGAAGTGCATACGGCTTGGCTAAGTCTGGTGATATGAAATACAATGATGCTACTTTCAATGTGGTATATGTAGATAGTCATGACTACGGTCCTCAGCCAAGTGATGGTATCCGTTTCTCTGGTAGTGATGCTCAGTGGGCTGAGAATCTCTCTCTGATGTTTACCTTCCGTGGAATCCCATGTCTCTATTATGGTTCTGAGGTAGGTTTCCGTCGTGGTTCTGTGATTGACAAAGGTCCTAATGGTCCTCTTTCTAACACTGGTCGTGCTTACTTCGGTGGTTATATCACAGGTGATGTAGAAGCATCAGACTTCGGTGAATACAAGGCTTCTGGTAACGTGGAAGCTACATTGAATCATGATTTGGCTCAGCACCTCATCCGTCTGAACAAGATTCGTCAGGCTGTTCCTGCTCTCCGTAAGGGTCAGTGGACAGACGAGGGTTGTGCTGCTAACGGCGGTATCGCTTTCAAGCGTGCTTACAAGGACAGCTATGCACTCGTAGCCCTCAATGGTGGTGCTACCTTTACAGATTGCCCAGCTGGTACTTATACAGACTTGGTAACAGGCAAGACTTACACAGGTCCTACTATCACCGTTGATGCTCCTAGTAATCAGGGTCAGGTTCGCGTACTCGTGAAAGACTGGAAGGGTGGCAAGCTCATTGATGATGGTGCTTTTATCTATGCTTCTGCTGCTCAGCATAAGAGTGGTCAGGACTATGATGGTAATGAAGAGGCTGGTACAACTTGGGTTGACGAGACTCCTCTTCAGCCAGTAAGCGTTTCTCTTTCTCCAGCTGGTGGAAGTTTCCGCACCAATACGGTAACTGTTACCGCAACACTCTCTGAAGACGCCTTGTCTGGTTGGTATCAGATAGAGGGTCAGGACAAGGTAGATTTGACTCCTGGTAAGCCTGCCACCTTCACTATCGGCGACGACATGAACTTCAATCAGACCAAGACTGTGACTTGGAGCGCTACAAGCTCTGAAGGCGAGAAGACTGGTAAGGTTACTTATACCAAGGTAGATCCTAACGCAGCTATCACCGTATATGTAAAGGCTGACAAGGCTCCTTACATCCACGCTTGGACAACAGGTGTTGGCGGCAAGGATCTGACAGGTGCATGGCCTGGTATGGTGATGAATGGTCCTGAGGAAATTGATGGTGCTAAATACTGGACTTATGATTTCGATAACGTTGAGAGCTTCAATGTAATATTGAATAATGGTAGCGGTGCTCAGTCTGGTGAAATCTCTGGTATTACAGGTGATATCTACTTGGAGTATGATGGTGGTACAAGTGCCAAGAAGATTTCTGCTCCTGTCAATACAGTTGCTGCTGCCAAGGTTTCTTTGAGTCCTAACGGTGGTGACTTCCAGAAGACTGTTTCCGTAACTGCAACATTGAGCAGCAATGCCAAGAGCGGTTGGTATAAGATTGGCGATGGCGAGCAGGTAGCTCTTACTCCTGGTAAGGCTGCTACATTCACACTCGGTGAAGATATGCTGGAAGGCGAGAGCAAGATTGTAACTTGGAGCGCAACTAATGCTGAGAATGAAACCAAGACAGGTTCTGCAACCTTCAACAAGATTAAAGAGGTAGTTGTTCCTGCTCCAACAGGTATCTTCGCTTACTTCCTCGCTCCTTCAGACTGGAGCCAGGTAGACTGCTGGGCTTGGAATAATACAGACAACTTTACTGGTGGCGAAGGTCATTGGCCAGGTGTAGCTTGTATAAAGACTGGTGTGAAGAAGAATGGTCTGGATGTCTGGATGTGGAAGTATGATGGCGATTTGACAACTGCTCCTACTATGATCATCTTCAACAACGGCGGTGGTCAGCAGACAAAGGATTTGGAATTCGAAAACGGTGCAGTTTATAACCTTGCCGGTAAGACCAATGAGTCTGTCTCAACAGGCATCAACCAGGTAGGTAGCAAGAAGGCTCCTGCTAAGTTGAAGATTTACTCTATCAATGGTGTGAAGGTAGCCGAAGTAAACAAGGTTTCTGATGCAGAATACGTTCTGGCTCCAGGTATGTATATCTGCAATGGCAAGAAGTTTGTTATCAAATAAACTTACCGCTACTTTGGGACTTAAACAAGCACTTCGCCTGCTCTGTAAGCGGGTAGTGTGAGTTTGTCCCCGTGCGGTTAGCAGTTTATGTACATAATATCCTCTGAATGAGGCTGAATTTTGCAAATATCCGTTTTGCGAAATTCAGCCTCTTTTTCTTTGTTGTTGCGAAATCGATTGCACAGAAGAAACAATAGAAAAGTGAATTATCTTATAGTATTTATAAAAAGAATTCGTAATTTTGCGGTGTAATTATTCAACTATTCAATTTTAAACTTAACAATTTCATTATGAAAAAACTTGCCGCAAAATTATGGACGGTTCTTATGCTCATGTTGGTCTCTATGCAGACGATGGCAACGGAAACGTTTACCAACGATCGTACTGACTTCCGAGACGAAAGTATCTATTTCATGATCACCACCCGTTTCTACGATGGAGATCCTAAAAACAATGTACTCTGCTGGGACAACCAGGCAGCGCAGATTGAAACAAAAGACCCTTGCTGGCGAGGCGACTTCCAGGGTGTGATTGACAAGCTCGACTACATCAAGGCGCTTGGTTTCACTGCCATCTGGATTACTCCTGTCGTACAGAACGCATCCGGTTATGACTACCACGGCTATCATGCCATGGATTTCCAGCATGTTGACTGCCGCTATCAGAGTGGTGACGGCAGCAAGAGCGGTGACGTGATGTTCCAGGAACTCATCGACAAGGCTCATAAAAAGGGTATCAAGATTATCCTCGACATCGTGCTCAACCACACAGGTAACTTCGGTGAGGAGAAGCTCTGCAAGCTGTTCGATCGTAACACACAACTTCGCAACCAAGCTTACATCGATGCTTGTATGACCCCTACAGAAACTTTGGGTAGTGACTACCTGACCATCCTTCCAAAAGATCAATACCACCGTCGTCTTACCATGATGAAGAATATGGATGGTCAGAACCGTGATATTCACAACTACTGGCACCATTATGGTCAGTTCAGCTGGGATGATCCATCCCGTTGGTGGGGGCAGATTGCTGGTGACTGTGTGGACCTGAATACAGAGAACGACGAGGTAGCTAAGTATCTCGTAGATTGCTATGGTCAGTTCATCAAGATGGGTGTGGATGGTTTCCGTATCGATACATCTGGTCACATCTCACGACTCACTTTCAACCATCAGTTCGTTCCTCAGTTTGCTGCCCTCGGTAAGCAGTACGAGAATAAGCGATTGAACAAGGCTCCTTTCTTTATGTATGGTGAGGTTTGTACCCGTGGTCACGATGCAACCTATAGAGGTCAGGCTAATCTTTCTTGCTACTTCTATACATGGAAGTCTGATGAGTCTTTGATGAACCAGTGGGATGGAAGCCAAAGCTTCTGGGACAGTCAGGTATTGCCAGAGGGTTCTGGTCCTATCGGTCCTCAGGCACTCTGCGGTAAGGAATCATTTGGTGACAAGAAGAGCGAAAATGCCAAGATGATCAATGGTGCATGGCATGAGCCAGACTATTCTGAGGCAAGTGGTTTTAATGTCATCGACTTCCCAATGCACTATAGCTACAATACAGCTAATGATGCATTCCGTGTCGCTAAAGAAGATGAACTCTATAATGATGCTACATATAATGTAGTATATGTTGACAGCCATGACTACAGTCCAGGTCCAAACGATACTAACCGTTTCGGTGGTACAGATGCTCAGTGGGCTGAGAACCTCTCTCTCATGTTTACCTTCCGTGGTATTCCATGTATCTACTATGGTTCTGAGGTTGGTTTCCGTCGTGGTGTAAGAATCGACCCAGGTCCTAACGGCCCTCTTTCTAACACTGGTCGTGCTTACTTCGGTGGTTATATCACAGGTGATGTAACAGCAACAGACTTCGGTGTGTATAAGGCTTCAGGTAACGTAGCTGCTTCTTTGAATCACGATGTAGCTCAGCACCTCATCCGTTTGAACAAGATCCGTCAGGCTGTTCCTGCTCTCCGTAAGGGTCAGTGGACAACAGATGGTTGTAAGGCAACAGGTAAGAATGGTATCGCTTTCAAGCGTGCTACTAAGGATTGCTATGCGCTCGTAGCCCTCAATGGTGGTGCTACCTTCACAGATTGCCCTGCTGGTACATATACCGACGTGGTAACTGGTAAGACTTATGAAGGTTCTACTATCACCGTAGAAGCTCCTTCTACTCAGGGTCAGCTCCGTGTTCTTGTAAAGGACTGGAAGGATGGCAAGATCGGTGAGGATGGTGCTTTCATCTACGATACTACAGCTAAGTCTCTGGACGGTCAAGACTATGATGGTAATGAGGAGGCTGGTACAATTTGGAACCAGCAGGGTCCTATTCAGCCAGCAAGCGTTTTATTCTCACAGGCTGGTGGATCATTCCGTACTGAGACTATTAACCTGACAGTTACTCTCTCTGAAGACGCTAAGTCTGGTTGGTATCAGATACAAGGTCAGGATAAGGTGAACTTGACTCCTGGTGTGAGTGAGAACCTTACCATTGGCGCAGGTATGAACTTTGGCGACACCAAGACTATTGAGTGGAGCGCAGAGGCCCAGGACGGTAAAGTAAAGACCGGTAGCTTGACCTTCAAGAAGGTTGATCCTAACGCTACTATCATGGTTTACGTACAGGCAGAAAATGCTCCTTATATCTATGCTTGGTCAAAAGGTTCTTCTATTAAGAAATTGAAAGGCGATTGGCCTGGTACAAAGATGACAGAGTCTGAAGAAATCAATGGCGAAAAGTACTGGACTTGCGCTTTTGATGGCGTAGATAACTTCAATGTCATCTTGAATAATAATAGCGGTGCACAGTCTGGTGAATTCTCTGGTATCACAGGTGATATCTACCTGAAGTATGACGGCGGTGCAAATGCTCAGAAGATTGACGCTCCTGTCAATACTGCAGCCAAGGTTACTTTGAGTCCTAATGGTGGTGACTTCGAGAAGACTGTTACCGTAGCAGCCACACTGAGCAGCAATGCCAAGAGCGGTTGGTACAAGATCGGTAATGGTGAGCAGATTGCTCTTACCCCTGGTAAGGCTGCTACATTCACACTCGGTGCTGACATGATGGAAGGCGAGAGCAAGACTGTAACTTGGAGCGCAACTAATGCTGACAATGAAACCAAGACTGGTTCTGCAACCTTCAACAAGATTAAAGAGGTAGTAATTCCTACTCCAACAGGTATCTTCGCTTACTTCCTCGCTCCTTCAGATTGGAGTCAGGTAGATTGCTGGGCTTGGAATAATACAGACAACTTTACCGGTGGTAACTGGCCAGGTGTAAGCTGTACCAAGACTAACATGAAGAAGAATGGTCTTGATGTTTGGATGTGGAAGTATGATGGCGATTTGACAACTGCTCCTACCATGATCATCTTCAGCAACGGCAGTGGTACGCAGACAAAGGATTTGGAATTCGAAAACGGTGCAGTTTATAACCTTGCCGGTAAGACCAATGAGTCTGTCTCAACAGGCATCAACCAGGTAGGTAGCAAGAAGGCTCCTGCTAAGTTGAAGATTTACTCTATCAATGGTGTGAAGGTAGCTGAAGTAAACAAGGTTTCTGATGCAGAATACGTTCTGGCTCCAGGTATGTACATCTGCAATGGCAAGAAGTTTGTTATCAAGTAGTCAATGGTTAGCCGCCATTACTTTTAGAAACATTTAGTTTATCATATTTCATTTATTTTAGGTTTAAGTACTCCTAAATGACTTGAAAAGAGCAATTTTTCAGTCATTTAGGAGTCTTTTTTGTATATATAAGTAGAAAATATATTAAAGATTTTGGGTAAACCCTTTTTTTTTTGTAACTTTGCGCCCAAAAGTAAAAACAATATAAAAATAAAATAGATAATATGGCTAAGAAATTTGCCGAGCACAACGGTCTGAATTTGACTCAGACAAACAATGACGTACTAGCAGCGTGGGAGAAAAATGATATCTTCCACAAGTCTATCGACGAGCGTGAAGGCTGCCCTCAGTTTATCTTCTTCGAGGGACCTCCATCAGCTAATGGCCACCCGGGTATTCACCACGTGTTGGCACGTAGTATCAAGGATACATTCAACAGATACAAGACCATGAAGGGCTTCCAGGTTCACCGCAAGGCGGGATGGGATACCCACGGACTCCCTGTTGAACTCGGTGTCGAGAAGGAACTCGGCATCACCAAGAAGGATATCGACAACAAGGCTTCTGAGAAGTATATCTCTACCGAGGATTACAACCACAAGTGCCGCGAGAACGTGATGAAGTTCACCGCTGAGTGGCGCGAGCTGACCGAGAAGATGGGTTACTTCGTAGATCTCGATCATCCTTATATCACCTACGATAACAAGTATATCGAGACTCTCTGGTGGCTCCTCAAGCAGCTCTACAACAAGGGCCTGCTCTACAAGGGTTACACCATCCAGCCATACTCTCCAGGTGCAGGTACAGGTTTGAGCTCTCACGAGTTGAACCAGCCTGGCTGCTATCGCGATGTTAAGGACCTCACCACCACAGCCCAGTTCCTCATCAAGGATCCTAAGGCAGAGTGGACCAAGTGGGGCAAGCCATACTTCATCGCATGGACCACTACACCTTGGACTCTGCCATCTAACGTGGCTCTCTGTGTGGGTCCTAAGATTGACTATGTAGCTATCGAGACCTACAACCTCTACAATGGCGAGCCTATGACACTCGTGATGGCTGAGGCGCTGGTAGGTTCATATCTGAAGGCAGACCAGGAGTGCAAGGAGGGCGATCTCCTGCCATTCGACAAGGAGAAGAAGCAGTGCCCTTGGCGTATCATCGACCACATGAAGGGTACCGACCTCGAAGGCATGCACTACGAGCAGCTCCTGCCATGGGTAAAGCCATGCGAGAAGGTAGATGCTTTCGCTCCAGCTTTCGTTACAGAATATGCAGCAGCTCATCCTGAGAAGGTATTCGCTTCAGAGGATGGTCGCGATCAGTTCGTTGAGATGGATAGCGAGGCTTTCCGCGTAATCCTCGGCGACTACGTTACTACCGATGACGGTACAGGTATCGTGCACATCGCTCCTACATTCGGTGCCGATGATGCCAAGGTGGCTAAGGATGCCAATATCCCTGCCCTCTACCTTATTAATAAGAAGGGCGAGACCCGCCCAATGGTTGACCTCCAGGGTAAGTTCTATCTCATCGAAGACCTCGATGACAACTTCGTGAACGCTTGTGTCAACAAGGAGGCATACGCTCATCACGCAGGCGACTACGTGAAGAATGCCTACGACCCACAGTTTAATGTGGATGGTGTTTGGGACAAGAAGGCTTCTGAGAAGGCTGAAGACCTGAACATCGTACTCTGCTACGAGTTGAAGCAGGAGGGTAAGGCTTTCAAGAGCGAGAAGCACGTGCACAACTATCCTCACTGCTGGCGTACCGACAAGCCTATCCTCTATTATCCATTGGATAGCTGGTTTATCAAGGATACAGCCCGCAAGGAGCGCATGGTAGAACTCAACAAGACCATCAACTGGCAGCCTGAGAGCACCGGTACAGGCCGTTTCGGCAACTGGCTCGAGAACCTGAACGACTGGAACCTTTCACGTTCTCGCTTCTGGGGTACTCCATTGCCAATCTGGCGTGATGAGAACCGTGGCGAGAAGTGTATCGGCAGTCTTGAGGAACTCTATGCTGAAATCGAGAAGTCTGTGGCTGCCGGTATCATGCAGAGCAACCCATTGAAGGAGAATGGTTTCGTTCCTGGCGACTACAGTCAGGAAAACTATGATAAGATTGACCTCCACCGTCCATACGTTGACAAGATTGTATTGGTTAACGAGGAGGGCAAGCCAATGTATCGTGAGAGCGACCTCATCGACGTTTGGTTCGATTCTGGTTCAATGCCTTACGCCCAGCTCCACTACCCATTCGAGGGTGAGATGGCCCGTGGCACAGAGGCAGACCGCGATGCACTCATCCACAGCACCTATGAGGGATATGCTATTCCTCCTAAGTTCTATCCAGCCGACTTCATCAACGAGGGCGTGGATCAGACCCGTGGATGGTTCTTCACCCTGCACGCCATCGCTACCATGGTATTCGATAGCGTAGCCTTCAAGAACGTAATCTCTTCTGGTCTCGTTCTCGATGCCAAGGGTAACAAGATGAGTAAGCACGTGGGTAACGTGACTAACCCATTCGAGATGATTGACAAGTATGGTGCCGATCCTGTTCGTTTCTATATGATGACCAACAGCGAGCCATGGGACAACCTCAAGTTCGACCCTAATGGTGTGGACGAGACCCGTCGTAAGTTCTTCGGTACCTTATATAATACCTACAGCTTCTTCGCCCTCTATGCTAATGTAGATGGTTTCGATGCTGAGGCTGCTCAGGTGCCATTCGAGAAGCGCCCAGAGATTGACCGCTGGATTCTCTCTTCACTTAATACCCTCATCAAAGGCGTTGACAGAGAGTTGGCTGGCTATGATCCAACCCGCGCAGGTCGTCTCATCGATGCTTTCGTCAACGATGACCTCTCTAACTGGTACGTTCGTCTGAACCGTAAACGTTTCTGGGGTAAGGAGATGAGCGAGGATAAGCTGAGTGCTTACCAGACTCTCTATACCTGCCTGATGACAGTGGCTAAGTTGTTGGCTCCATTCGCTCCATTCTATGCAGACGAGTTGTATCACGACTTGGGCGGCGAGTTGGAGAGCGTACACCTCGACAAGTTCCCTGTAGCTGATGAAGCTGCTATCGATGCCGACCTGGAGGAGCGTATGGCCATCGCCCAGAAGATTACTTCTATGGTATTGGCATTGCGCCGCAAGGTGAACATCAAGGTGCGTCAGCCACTCCAGCAGATCATGATTCCTGCAGTAGATGATGTACAGAAGGCACACATCGAGGCAGTAGCCGGACTGTTGAAGAACGAGGTGAACGTGAAGGAGGTTAACTTCATTGAGGGTCAGGGCATTCTCGTAAAGAAGGTGAAGTGTAACTTTAGAGTGATGGGTAAGAAGTTCGGCAAGCTGATGAAGGGTGTTGCTGCCCAGATGTCATCGCTCGATCAGGACCAGATTGCAGCCTTCGAGAAGGCAGGCAACATCACATTGAATATCGACGGACAGGAAGCCGTGGTAGAGGTAGCCGACGTGGAGATTATCTCAGAGGATATCCCAGGATGGCTCGTATCTAACGAGGGCAATCTGACCGTAGCGCTTGAAGTAGAGTTGACCCCAGAATTGAAGAAGGAGGGTATGGCTCGTGAGTTGATCAACCGTATCCAGAACCTCCGCAAGGAGACAGGTTTGGAGATTACCGACCGCATCAACGTAACTGTGGCTCCTAATGAGGAGACCAACGCAGCCATCGAGTCATTCGCCGACTACATCAAGGGTCAGGTATTGGCAGACAGCATCGAAATCGGCGACAACGCAGGTGTTGAGACCGAGTTTGATGACTTTAAGTTGAACATTCTCGTAGAGAAGAATTAAATAGTTAGGAGTTAGGAGTTAGAAGTTAGGAGCATTTCCAAACTGCTTGCTTCTAACTTTCTAGCCCTTATTCCCTAAAAACATTAACAAATAACATAATAGATAACATCTATGGCTAACGAAAAACTACGTTATAGCGATCAGGAGCTCGAGGAGTTCCGCGCTATCATTGATGAGAAATTGAAGGTGGCAAAGCAGACTTATCATGATTGCATGGCTCAGCTGAACCACTCAGACAGTAATGATGTGGTAGATACATCACCAACCTACAAGGCTCTTGAGGAGGGTAGTGAAGCACAAAGCAAGGAAGAAATCATCCAGATGGCTCAGCGTCAGCAGAAGTTCATCAAGGGATTGGAAGCAGCTTTGGTTCGTATCCAGAACAAGACCTATGGTATTGACCGCGAAACAGGCGAGTTGATTCCTAAGGAGCGTTTGCGTGCTGTACCTCATGCCACTTTGAGTGTAGCTTCTAAGGAGGCTAGAAAGAAGTAATAAATGGAGAAAACAAGTAAAATTAAAATCGGATGGCTCGTCACGGCAATGGTGGTTGTGCTTCTTGTTATCGATCAGATTATCAAGGTGTACATCAAGACCCATTTTTGCCTTGGCGAGTCTGTTCGTGTTACTGATTGGTTTTATATCGAATTTGTTGAGAACAACGGAATGGCTTGGGGTATGTCGTTTATCGGCAAGTTCTGGCTAAGTCTGTTGCGCCTGGTAGCCATCTGTGCGTTGAGCATTTATCTGCATCGCATCATTAAGCGTGGTACCTATCGCTTGTTATACATCATTTTGGTGGCGCTGGTTTTGACGGGTGCAATCGGCAATATGATTGATTCCATCTTCTACGGACTTATCTTCACCGGTGCTTCACCTTATTATGTATCTTATCTTGTGCCTTTCGGCGAGGGGTATGCACCCGTGCTCATGGGCAAGGTGGTTGATATGTTCCGCTTTCCGTTCTTCACCTATACATGGCCTGAATGGTTCCCTTTCTGGGGTGGACAGCATGGTACATTCTTCGATCCTGTATTCAATTTTGCAGATTCCTGTGTATCAGTCGGCATCATTTCCCTCTTGCTTTTCTGTAGAAAAGAACTGGAAGCTCTCGGAGGTGGTGATAAGAAGAAGGAGGTTAAAGATTCTTCTTTTATTGGAACTGCTGAAGAAAAGATAAAGTCTCAATCTCAAGAAAATAAGGAGGACAAGTAATCATGAAGAAAGCTTTTCTTTATCTCTGTTGGATAGTAACCTTTTGTGCAGCCTTTGCTTCTTGCAAGCCTTCGCTGCCAAGAGATGTGCTCTCTAAAGGAAAGATGACGGATATTCTCTTCGATTATCACATCGCTCTTGCTATGGCGCAGAGCGAAGACGGTGGTAGTGAGAAGAATAGTCTGGCTTATCGCGAGGCTGTACTGAAGAAACATGATGTCACCTCGGCAGACTTCGACAGTTCGATGGTTTATTATATGCGCCATACAGAATTGCTGCATGATGTGTATAAGGATTTGGCTGAAAGATTGGATAAAGAGGTGGTTGCATTGGGTGGAAACAGTGCAGGAAATAGTGATTTTGACAATCTTACTGCTGTTGGCGATACTGCCAATATCTGGAAAGATGCTACTTCGATGGTATTCTCGCCTGATGAGGGCTTCAACAGTCGCAGTTTTAAAATTGAAGCTGATACTGCTTTCCATAAGGGTGACCGGTTCCGTCTTGATTTCGAATCGCAGTTTATCTTCCAGGATGGTATGCGTGATGGTATCGCTTTGCTGGCTGTTCAGTTCAAGAACGATAGTGTGGCACAGACTGTAATTCATATTCAGAGTGCTCAGCACTATAGTGTAGAACTCGCTGATAATGATAGCCTTGGAGTCAAATGTATAAAGGGGTACTTTATGTTGAGTGAGGGTGGTTTCAGTTCTGATGCCGGTTCTTTGACGACTCTTAAACTGATGTTTGTCAATAAGATTCGTCTCATCCGTATGCATCCTAAAAAGGTGGCACCGGTTTCTTCTTCTGCAGCATCTTCTGATTCGGCAAAAGTAGATACTGCTCGTAAGACCCGTATACCAGGTCCGAGTGTTCCAGCACGTCCGGATGGAGCTTTGGCGCCTCCGACCAGTGCACCGGTTCCTATGCCTGATAAACCTATTCAGATGACGAGTAATTAGTCTGGATGTTTAAGATATGGCTGAAATGAGAAGATGCGGAGCCCATCAGGTGATATTGCCGGATGGCTCGATATTGCAGCAGGCTGTGGTAGAAATACAAGAGGGCAGGGTGGTGAACTACTTCGAGTTTCGCGAGGAGTTGCCGATGACCGAATGGTTAGGCGGCGAAATCCGGGTGGAACGCGATGAGGAAGGCATCCTCCGTGCCCTGTGGAACGGAAAAGTAATCAAATAAACATTAAACATAAACATTAATAATATGTTAAGCGTAGATCAATTAGAAGACAAGTTGATAGACTTGGCATTTGCTGAGGATATCGGTGATGGCGACCACACAACCTTGTGTTGTATCCCAGAAGACGCCATGGGTAAGAGCCACTTGCTTATCAAGGAAGATGGCGTGTTGGCAGGTGTTGAAATGGCAAAGAAGGTATTTGCACGTTTCGATCCTACCATGAAGGTAGAAGTGTTGCTTCAGGATGGAACCCATGTTAAGAAGGGTGACATTGCAATGATTGTAGAGGGCAAGACCCGTTCTTTGCTCCAGACAGAGCGCTTGATGCTCAATATCATGCAGCGTATGAGTGGCATTGCTACCATGACTGCTAAGTATGTAAAGCGTCTTGAGGGTACAAAGACTCATATCCTTGATACCCGTAAGACAACTCCAGGTCTTCGCATGTTGGAGAAGCAGGCTGTGAAGATTGGTGGTGGTATGAACCATCGTATCGGTCTCTTCGATATGATTCTCCTCAAGGACAACCACATCGATTTCGCTGGCGGTATCGATAACGCCATCGACCGTTGCCACGCTTATCTCAAGGAGAAGGGGCTCGATCTGAAGATTGAAATCGAGGTTCGCAGCTTCGATGAGCTCGACCAGGTATTGAAGCACGGCGGTGTCAACCGTATCATGCTCGATAACTTCTCTGTGCCTGATACTAAGAAGGCAGTAGACATCATCGCAGGTAAGTATGAGACTGAGTCTTCTGGCGGTATCACTTACGATACCATCCGCGATTATGCAGAGCAGGGAGTTGATTTCATCTCAGTAGGTGCCTTGACACATAGTGTGAAGGGCTTGGATATGAGTTTCAAGGCTTGCGAATAAGTGAAGAATGAAGAGGGAAGAGTGAAGAATTCAAATGCTCTTCTCTTTTTGTATATATAAACTTTGTATATATAAATTAAGGTATATTTTATGAATAAGATTTTCGCTTCAGCCATTATGGCTGTAGCTATGTTGGGCAGTGTCTCTGAGGCTGAGGCATGTACCAACTTTATAGTAGGAAAAAAAGCATCGGTTGATGGATCTGTGATGTGTTCATATAGTGCCGATGACTATGGTATGTTCCAAAATCTCTATCATTTTCCTGCTGGTAAGCATGCTAAGGGCGAGATGCGTAAGATTTACGATTGGGATACCAATAAATATCATGGTGAGATTCCGGAGGCTGCCGAGACTTATAATGTGATTGGCAATATCAATGAATGGCAGGTCACCATCGGTGAAACTACTTATGGTGGACGTGAGGAGATGGCTGATTCTACAGGTATCATGGACTATGGTTCACTCATCTATGTTGCTCTGCAGCGTAGTAAGACTGCTCGTGAGGCTATCAAAGTGATGACAACCCTCGCCAATACTTACGGCTATAATTCAGAAGGCGAGACCTTTACCATCTGTGATCCGAACGAAGCTTGGATTATGGAGATGATGGGCAAGGGACCAGGCTCTAAGGGCGTGGTTTGGGTAGCTCTCCGTATTCCTGATAATGCAGTTTGTGCACATGCTAACCAGAGTCGCATCGGCAAGTTCAATATGAAGGATAAGAAAAACGTGATGTATGCCAAGGATGTCGTTTCTTTTGCTCGCAGTAAGGGATGGTATCAGGGCAAGGATGCTGATTTCTCATGGAAAATGGCATATGCTAAGCCTGATTTCTCAGGACGTCGTTTTTGCGATGCACGTGCTTGGGCTCTCTTGAATCATTTCTATGATATGAGTCCTTATCTTGATTGGGCTTTGGGTAAGGATCCTAATGCGAAGGATATGCCTCTCTGGGTGGTTCCAAACAAGAAGGTGAGTGTTGCTGATGTTGAGGCTTGCATGCGTGACCATTATGAGGGTACACCTCTTTCTGTTGCTGATGGCACTGATATCGGAGGTGGTATCTGGCAGATGCCTTACAGACCAACTCCATTGATGTTTAAGGTGGATGGAAAGCAGTGCTTCAACGAACGTCCGGTCAGCACCCAGCAGACTGGTTTTGTTTTTGTTAGCCAGATGCGTTCATGGATGCCTAGAGAGATTGGCGGTGTTCTTTGGTTTGGTAATGATGATGCCAATATGGTGGCGTTCACACCAATCTACTGTTCTTCTACAGTTCGTCCTGAGTGTTATAACACACCGGGAGCAGATGCAGTGAATTTCAGTTTCAAGAATGCTTACTGGGTATGCAATATGACCAGCAATATGGTTTATCCTCGTTACAGCCAGATGTTCCCAACTTTGAAGGAGGTTCGTGACAGTCTGGATAACAGCTATTTTGCTGCACAGCCAGGTGTTGAGGCTAAGGCTCAGGAACTGTATGCACAGAATCCACAGGCTGCAGTCAAGTATCTCAATGATTATGGTATTGAGAAGGCACAGCAGATGTTGGCGCGTTGGCAACAGCTCTTCCAGTTTATGGTAGTGAAGTATAATGACATGATTATCAAGCCAACCAAAAAAGATGGCAGTTTCGAGAAGACTCCTTATGGATTAGGTGCAACCCCAGTTCGTCCTGGGTATCCTGAGAAATATGCCAAGGAACTTATGAAGCAAACAGGAGACAAGTTCCTGGTTCCTGAAACAAAGTAACAATATTTATCATTACATAAAGAAAGCCGATTCAAGTATATTACTATACAAGAATCGGCTTTCCTGTTTTCTTGACTTACAATACTAAATAACCGTATTATAATTTTTAAAGTTACGTTTTTTAAAATCTATTACTTGAAGTATCTCTTGTAGAGACCTGCAAAACCTGCACAGTGGCGGGCTTCATCCTTAGCCATCTCATGAACGGTATCGTGGATAGCATCTGAACCCTGCTCCTTAGCAAGCTTGGCAATGCGGAACTTATCCTCACAAGCACCCTTCTCTGCTGCAATACGAGCCTCGAGATTGCTCTTGGTATCACCCAAAACCTCACCGAGAAGTTCAGCAAAACGAGAAGCGTGATCAGCCTCCTCATAGGCATAACGTTTGTAAGCCTCTGCAATTTCAGGATAGCCTTCACGATCTGCCTGGCGTGCCATAGCAAGATACATACCTACCTCGCCACATTCACCATTGAAATGGTCCTTCAAACCCTTGATAACGTCTTCATTAACGCCATCCTTATATGCCTGACCGAGAACGTGAACGGTAGCAAATGTCATATCGTCATCTACTGCATCTTCCATCTCTTTGAACTTGCTGGCTGGAGCCTTGCAGATAGGGCACTTCTCTGGTGCTTCTGTACCTTCGTAAATGTAACCGCAAACGGTGCAAATAAACTTTTTCTTCATAATGTTTTTGTTTTAAATGTTGTTGTATAATTATTGTTTTTTGAATTAGTGAACAGTCTCTGTGAGAGGTGATTTTACGCCTTTTTTAGCGCATTCTGCACAGATTCCTCTGTAGTAGAGCTGTTCTTCCAATACGATGTTTCCTTCAATTTCCTTTCCTGGTTCCACTTTTGGAGCTGGTTCGCCGAAAAAGTCAATTACCTTGCCACAATTCCTGCAATAGAAATGAACGTGGCTTTTAATATTTCCATCATAACATACGCGATGTTCATCGATTGTGATCATCTGAGCCGCATTGTGCTCACTCAACATTCTGAGTGTGTTGTAAACGGTTGTCTTGCTCAATGTTGGGATACTCTCGGCTAATCCTTTGTACACATCCTCGATAGTTGGATGAGTGGGATGCTTGATGAGCCAATCCATAATGGCAATACGCTGGAGTGATGGTCGGATACCTTTCTCCACGAGTCTTTGATAGGCTTCTGTCTGCTTCATAATTACTTGTTTTTATAATTTGTTGATGCAAAGATAAGCAATTCTTTTGTATCTGCCAAATATTTTTGCAAATATTCCAAAGCATTTTTGAATATTTTACAATTGCATAGTTGTTTTAAGATTTGTTGTGCAAAAAGGGAGAGTCTATGATTCGCTTTTGGAAATTATTGATACTAAAACCCTTTTGGAAAAAGTAATTCCCCGTCACGCTACCGGAGTGTTGTGGCGGGGAATCTTATTTGAAAATAAACTTTATACGATATTTCAGGCGATTATCTCAGGTCGATGACTTCAGCTCCTGGACATTCCTTGCTGCTGAAATTGAATGTGCTGTTAGAAACGCTCTTGGTTCTAAAGTTACTTACCGTGATGGTACTCCAGGTATTGCCCTGTCGCATCTTGACAACTGATGGAACATGTGTCTTTTTGTTGATGGTGATATACATTTCGGCTACAGAACGTTTCTGGTTATTGGCAACGAGATGTACTACATAGTTACTGCCTGCTGTCTTGAGCGTTGACTTATAACCAGTCTTATATATATTAATAAAGGTATAAGGGTTCATGGACATCTGCTGAGCCTGTGTAGGGTTGCTGACATTCACCTCGTTGGTTTTCTTTAGATAAGTCCACTGGGTCTTGCCGTTGAACCAGACGATGGCTTGCGGGGTACGGGCGTTAAACTTGTTGCCTTTGATGGCAATACTGCCGCTTGCTGATCCATACTTAGAACTGCTCATCTTGAAGTTGGCGCTAGCTCCACCTTTGTTGCCAATAACGGCAGCGGTCTTATCAAGTACCTGTTGCGCAGTCTGCGCCATGGCTCCGATGCTCATCATTGCAACGAAAGCCAATGCTAAAATCTTTTTCATTTTTATCTTTTCCTTTCTTTTAAAATTCAATGTTATATTATATCTTCTAAAATTTCATACTCTATCATAAAGCCGTAAAAACGTCTTTTCTCTCATAGACGTTTTCACGGCTTCAGGGTTTAATAATTTAACCTTTTCCAATATTATCTTCTTTCATACCCTTAGTTCTTTACTAAAATTAAGAGTTTCGAAGTGCCATTAACAGATTATTAAGCTGGTTTTCATCCTGTATCAGTACCTCACGAGGCTTGCTGCCCTGTGCTGCACCTACGATGCCTGCAGCTTCCATCTGGTCCATCAGTCGTCCTGCACGGTTATAGCCGATACTGAACCGGCGCTGAATCATGCTGGTAGAACCCTGCTGCGAAAGAACAATCGCATGGGCTGCCTCTTCGAAGAACGGATCCAGTTCGCGGGCACTGATGCTGCCGCTTCCACCTGCGCTTCCTTCATCATTAGCTGGTTCTGGCAACTCCATAGGTTCGATAGGACCAGGCTGTTCGCAGATATACTCGTTGATTCGCTCGATTTCAGGTGTATCAACAAAGGCACACTGTACACGGACAGGTTCGTTGCCGCAGAGATAGAGCATATCACCACGACCAATCAGCTGGTTGGCTCCTGTACGGTCAAGAATGGTCTTTGAGTCGATGGCAGATGTAACCTTAAAGGCGATACGGCCAGGGAAGTTAGCCTTGATATTACCCGTGATGATGCTGGTTGTAGGACGCTGGGTGGCAATAATCATGTGGATACCCACGGCACGTGCCAGCTGGGCGATACGGGCAATAGGAAGTTCTACTTCCTTGCCGGCTGTCATGATCAGATCACCGAACTCATCTATAATCACCACGATGTATGGCATATACTCATGTCCATCAGTCAACTTCAACTTGTGGTTGATATACTTCTGGTTGTATTCTTTGATGTTACGGGCTCCTGCCTTTTTGAGCAAGTCGTAACGGCTATCCATCAGTACACACAGACTGTTCAGGGTTCTAACCACCTTGGTTACATCGGTTATGATAGGTTCTTCCTCATCAGGAACCGCAGCCATAAACTTATTGGCAATACGGGAGTAGACGCTAAACTCCACCTTCTTAGGGTCGATGAGAACCAGTTTGAGTTCGTTTGGATGTTTCTTGTATAATAAAGAGGTGATGATGGCATTCAAACCTACAGATTTACCCTGTCCGGTAGCACCCGCAACAAGCAGGTGAGGAATCTTTGCCAAATCAACCATAAACACTTCATTGGTAATGGTCTTACCCAAAGCGATAGGTAACTCCATCTTGGTTTCCTGGAATTTCTTTGAGTTTAAAGTACTTTCCATACTAACGATGTTCGCCTTTGCGTTAGGTACCTCAATACCGATGGTTCCCTTACCTGGGATAGGAGCGATGATACGGATGCCGAGAGCTGCCAGACTCAAGGCGATGTCATCTTCCAGATTCTTGATCTTAGAGATACGTACGCCTTCTGCAGGCTGGATTTCGTAGAGTGTGATGGTAGGACCAACCGTAGCACGGATGGTTTTGATCTGTACGCCAAAGTTGCCCAGCACCTCGATGATGCGGTTTTTGTTGGCGCGCTGCTCTTCCTCATCGATGGATACGCCGTCATCCTCATACTTCTTCAGAAGGTTGAGTACCGGATATTTATATCTGGTGAACGGCTCCTTCGGATTGATCGGAGTATTCAGTACTTCTGCATTGCTCAAGGTGTTGCCTGTAGCCTTCTCGTCGGCTGTGGCTACAGAGATGTCCATACCTATATGCTCAGAAGCTGCAGCAGCCTCGGCAGCTTGCTTTTCCAATGCTTCCTTTTCAGCCCGTTTTGTACGGAGTTCGCGCTGACGTGCAATGAGTGACATATTCTCGTTCTGCGTGCCGTTGGCTATAGCGATGGTTTCATCTTTATCTGTATCACCTTCTGTTCCTGTAGCTTCCTGTCCGTCTGCCTCTGGCTCAACAGGCGTAGAAGGTGTGTCTGGGTTTGCGAAAGTCTGGTCCGGATCCAGATTCAGGTCGATGACTTTGGCAGGTTCTTCTTCCTTATATTCTTCTTTCTCATCCTCTGTGTCAGAACCATATGCTGCGCTGGCGTATACCTCGTCGATAGCTTCCGTATCCTTCCTGTTCTTTCCATGGTTAGTAATCTCAAATTTCACCTTATTTGATATATAACCGATAGGGTTGAGTGCTTTTCTGATTACCGTAATGGTTTCAGTGGTAAGATAGGTGAGGAATGCTACTGCCACGAAGAAAAGAATGGCAGTAAGTCCTGGAGGACCCATGATGTTCTCCAGATTCTGCACGACATAGAGTCCGTGCTTTCCGCCCGGATTGAATGTGAGGCTTGGCATGATAGGTGCGATGAACTTGGCGAAGGTTACCGACATCCATAGCATGACCACAATCATGCAGAAGAACCATTTCCACAGGTTCAGCTTGTAGGCATGCATCATCTGCAATCCCACCATAATGACAAAGAATGGGAGCATGAAGGCTGGAAATCCGAAATTGATGGCAATGAGCCAATAGGATACAATGGCTCCCCAGGATCCGCAGTAGTTCTGAAACTGTTTTTCCGTGTTGGTCCATTCGCCCGGCTTCAGATTTTCGAGCAAACTCTGGTCATTGGCTCCTGTGTTGAGAAAGGAGATCATAGCGATGATGATAACCACAGCAATGACTACCAAGGCTAATCCAATGAAAAAGTCGGTGATAGTATTGTTGAAAATATACTGTAAACCAATAGCTTCGCTAAAGGTTTTGGTCTTTTTTTCAGTTCTTTTTTTAGCCATTTTATATATTTTTGAATAATTTATCTGCAAAATTAGCGAAAATAATTGAGAAAACAATTCTTTTTCTCATCTTTTTTTTCTAATTTTGCAACTTGTAAAGAATAAAAAGCATAATGAAGATTATTTTCACTAGTTTCGACAAGGCGGCAATCACGAATTTGCCAAGAGCTTTGTTTCCTGGCAAAATCGTAGTCGTTGACAAGCCTGAAGATACAGAAGCGGCTGTTAATGACCTACTTAGCCATTATATACTGGGTGTGGATACAGAAACGCGCCCATCATTCAAGCGTGGTCAGGCTTACCATGTTTCGTTGTTGCAGGTGAGTACACATGATACTTGTTATCTCTTCCGCCTGCATCATACGGGCATGACTCCTGCCATCATTCGCTTGCTCGAAGATACCACCGTGCCAAAAGTAGGACTTTCCTGGCACGATGACTTGCTGCAGCTCCATAAGCGAGCTGCTTTTAAGGCTGGCTACTTTATCGAGTTGCAGGATGTTGCTAAGAACTTTGGTATCGCAGACATGAGTCTGCAGAAACTGTATGCTAACCTGTTTCACCAGAAAATCAGCAAGGCGCAACGGTTGAGCAATTGGGAGGCTAGCGATTTGAAGGAATCGCAGGCTCTCTATGCAGCTACAGATGCCTGGTGCTGTATTAATCTGTATGAGGAATTCAAGCGTTTGTCTGCTACAGGCGATTACGAGCTCGATGAACTCAGGGTATGATATAAGGTGGTAAGGAATAGAAATTGATAATCGTAAGAAACTTCATATATAAATATGTATAAAAGCGTATATTTAAAGAAAGGTAAGGAAGAATCGCTCAAGCGTTTTCATCCATGGATCTTCTCGGGTGCTATCCAGGCAATGGATGAGGGCATAGAGGAGGGCGACATTGTGAGAGTGTTTACCCGTAGTGGTGAATTCATTGCTATAGGTCATTATCAGATCGGTTCTATCGCTGTACGTGTTCTTTCTTTTAGAGATATTGAGATTGATGAGGAGTACTGGTGTGCCAGATTGGATTCGGCATATAAGATGAGACTCGCTTTGGGTATTGCCGGTAATTCATCCAATACTACTTATCGCTTGGTTCATGGTGAGGGTGATAACTTGCCGGGACTTGTTATCGACTGCTATGGTCCTACTGCTGTCATGCAGGCTCACAGTGTGGGTATGCATGTTTGCCGCATGGAGATAGCCAAAGCCTTGAAGAAGGTGATGGGCGAAGCTCTGGAGAATATCTACTATAAGAGTGAGACAACCTTACCATATAAGGCTGACCTCAGACAGGAAAATGGCTTTATACTGGGAGGTGATGCTGACGATGTTGCTGTAGAGAATGGACTGAAATTCCATATCGACTGGTTGCGTGGTCAGAAAACGGGTTTCTTCGTAGATCAGCGTGAGAACCGTTCGCTGCTCGAGCATTATGCCAAGGGTAAGAGCGTGCTCAACATGTTCTGCTATACCGGCGGTTTTTCTGTTTATGCGATGAGAGGCGAGGCTAAGGCAGTTCACTCCGTAGACAGCAGTGCCAAGGCGATAGAATTGACCAATGAGAATATTGCGCTCAATTTCCCTGGAGATGCACGCCATGAGGCTATCTGTGAAGATGCCTTCAAGTATCTTGATGAACATGACCAGCAGTATGATCTGATAGTTCTTGATCCTCCTGCTTTTGCCAAGCACCGTGCGGCTTTGCGCAATGCGTTGAAGGGCTATACCCGCCTGAACGTAAAGGGCTTGCAGCGTATTAAGAAGGGCGGCATCCTTTTTACCTTCAGTTGCTCTCAGGTGGTTACGAAGGATCAGTTCCGCAATGCTGTGTTTACTGCAGCAGCGCAGGCTGGAAGAAAGGTTCGCATCTTGCATCAGTTGCACCAGCCTGCCGACCATCCTATCAATATTTATCATCCGGAAGGTGAATATTTGAAGGGATTGGTTCTCTATGTAGAATAACAAATGATTAAAGGATAGATAATGAATAAGTTCAAAACGTTTACAGCCTTGATGCTCTTGCTGGCTATAGGATTTGCAGGATGTGGCAAGTCGGAAGCAGAACGTCATCGCTTGAGCAAGAAGGAAAAGGCTAGATTGGATAGCCTAGACCGTGCTGCGCTGAAGATAGCGGTGATGCCAACAATGGACTGCCTGCCAATCTTTCTGGCATGTGATGACAGTATCTTCCAGCAGCAAGGTGTAGACGTACATTTGCGTAGATATACTGCACAAATGGATTGTGATACTGCTATCGAGCGCAAGCGCGTAGAGGGAGCCGTGACCGATCTGATTCGTGCTCATCATATAGAGAAACGGGGTACTGCTTTGACGTACCCTATTTCTACCAATCTTTATTGGCAGTTTATCACCAATAAGCGTTCGCGTATATCCGAACTGAAACAACTGTCAGATAAGATGGTGGCAATGACCCGCTACTCTGCAACTGATTATCTGGCTACTTTGGCAATCGATAGCGGTAAGCCTAAATATGATGCTTATAAGGTTCAAATCAACGATTTGAACATCCGTCTGCGTATGTTGCTTAACAACGAGATGGATGCCATGTTGCTGCCAGAACCTCAAGCTACCAAAGCCCGACTTGAACAGCATGTAAAACTCTTTGACAGCAGAGATAAGAACTTGCAGTTGGGTGTTGTTGCTTTCCGCAAGAAAATACTTTCAGAGCCGCGCCGTAAAGACCAAGTAGCCAAGTTTATCAAGGCGTATAATATTGCTGTTGATAGCATAAACAGTCGTGGGGTACAGCATTATGCAAGTATCATCACAAAATATACGGGTGCCGATGCTAAAACCATCAGTAATCTTCCAAAACTTAAATATGAACATGCTATGGAACCAAGACGTCGTGACCTGGCTGTAGCTCAAAAATAAGCGGCTTATGAAAAGAGAAGATTTTAGCTGGACAAAGTTTTCGCATGAAAATGTCACTATGATATCCAGAATAGAGGCAATTCGCAAGATTATTGACCAGGAAGTGGGTTTGGAGCCATGTCTGTCTGGTATAGCGGAAATTGAACAAAGATATGATGCTTTATATCATGATTATATAGATGGCAAACTTAAACATCGGGAACTTTATGATCTTGCTTCAGATTTGGATATGGATATAGACAAGCTCTATAGTAAAATGCGCCACGAATGGATTTTGGCTAATGAGTCTACATTTGTTGCACTTCGCAAAAGAGCTCAGAATCTGACAAGTTTTGATGAGGTACAGGAAACCTTTGAGAAATTTGCTACAGATGAAGCTATGCTAAATTTGAGGGTAGACTTGTCTGAAGAACAGATAGACGAGGAGAGACAAAAGATACAAGAGCAGCTTAATGCCTATCGCAATATGGTGTTTTCTTATATTTTGACAACTGATGAATGGAATGATGATTTTGTCAAGAATATACTTGATATCATCGCTTCCGATTTGGTAGATCCATACACCATCAATATGATTGTTTCGGCTGTTTCATTGTCATGCTCTGTATTCATGGATGCCCCTAGACTTGCAGTCTTGATGCGCTTAATCAAGTCTGACGACAGTACTTGCAGTGTTCGCCAGCGAGCTTTGGTGGGTTTCGTTTTCTGTGCAATAACCAATTCGGGTGAAAAACAGAAATATTGGGATTCTGCTGCTGGCTTGATCATGGATGATGAATTTTTGGCAGCCTGTGTTGATCTCCAACGCCAGATGCGTCTATGTCTTACAAGTAAAAAGGATAGCAAGGAGATGATGCATTCCGTGGTGAAGACCATGTTCACTTCTTTTACTCAGGATTTGGCCGAAAAGATAGACCAAACGGGTGAATTGGGACTTAATTGCTTCTCAGCAGATGGGGAGAATCCTGATGATGCCCTTAAGGGAGCCTTCGACTATATGTTGAATTCAGAAGATATAGGAGTTGATGTCTATTATCATCAGTTTGCCAACCAGAAGAGCTTCGGTCATTTCCATTCACTCTATAATTGGTTTGTTCCTTTCTATGTCCGTAATTCTACGCTCAAGAATGTTCGGGCTACGATGAAACAGCATCGCAATTTCATCAACAATCTCTTGAGAGGCGCCTCTATGTGTGATACCGATCTGTATAGCATCATTCTTTCATTGAATAATACATCTAAGGAATTTATTGAATCATTGGATGTTACCCCGGAAAATATGGTGTCTGGTCCTGTTTTTTATGACGAAGAAGATGAGGTGGAAAAAGAGCAGAATACCGAAGAGCCAGTAGAGGATGAGACTGATTCTACAGAAGCAAAGGATTCTGAAAATGTCACACTGCTTGATTCGGTAATGGAACATGAAGAGAATCTCTCAGAAGAGGAAAAGAAGAAACGTGCAATCAGGGTTCGTCATCGCTATGTGCAGGACCTCTACCGATTCTATACTCTCTCTCCAATGAGGAAGGCATTTGATAATCCTTTCGAAGTGCAGAAGGAAATTCCTTTCTTTACTACGGGACTGTTTGCTAAACCTGAATATGACAAGTATCGCCTGTCGCTGGCCCGTTTCTCTGCTAAAAGAGGTGACTATGCCTTTGTTAGCAAGATTTTGCGTAATCTGGAAAAATATACCGACGAAGAGCATATGATGCTTGCATTGGCATACAAATCGGAGGAAAAATATGATGAAGCGCTTGAACATCTCTATGTGATTAAGAATACAAGCCCAACTTATAAGGCTGCCACGGAGTTGAAATTAGAAATAGAAGAAGAGATAAAAGCCCCGGCGGCTTTAATAACATTGAATTGCTTGATAAAAGAAGAATCAGATGAGAGTAAGCAGTTTAAGCTCAAGCTGAAAAAGACCGATCTCTTATTGAAACTCCATCATTATAAAGAGGCTTTGGAATGGGCTTTCCAGATGGATGAACAGTATCCTAAGGAAGAACAGGTTGAATGCAGACTGGCTTTCTCTTTGCTCTTTTCTGAATCGGAAGGCGATAAAAACATTGACCATGCAATGGCTTTAATAGAACCTTATCTGCAAAATAGTGATGATAATGAGATCAGGGAAATATTGAATTCTGACATGACAGATATGGATAAGGATGATAAGCAACGCATGTTCATGAAAATGTTATCTGCGATGGTGAACAAAGTTTCCAAGCCACAAGACCACAGATGGGAGTCTATGAAATTTTTCTATTATGGACTCTGCGTTCTCGTGAAAAAGGGAGGATCTGCAGCTATCAGATTTTTGGATGAAGCATCTGGTCATGCAGCTTTTTCCCCTGAGGAAGATATAGATGCACTCGGCCTGCTCGAGATGGGAGATTGGCTCGATAATCGTGGTATTGCGCCTATAGAATTGGAATTTATAACAAAAAAAGTTTTCGAGGAAAGGAAAAAACAATAAAGATGGCGGAGAATAATAAAAATAAGAATAAGGTACAGATAGATCCAACCTATGCCCATTTGCAGCCGCAGGCTGTGAATGTGGAGCAGGCGGTACTGGGTGCCTTGATGATAGATTCTGATGCCTTTTCGGTGGTGTCGGAGTTGCTCAAGCCGGATACTTTTTATGACCCGCGTCATAAGAGAATATATCAGGCTATCCAGGTGATGAACATGGAGGAACGGCCTGTGGATATCATGACTCTTGCCGATCAGTTAGCCAAGACTGGCGAACTGGATAAGGTGGGAGGAGCACAATATCTCATGGATATTTCTGCAGGCATGGCTTCGGCTGCCCATGTAGAGTCGCATGCCCGTATCCTGGCGCAGAAATATATGCAGCGCCAGCTGATTCATTATGCCGGCGACATCGAGACGATGGCGTATGAAGAAGGTGTGGATGTGGATGAACTGATGCAGAAAGCTGAAGGTGAACTCTTCCAGCTTTCGCAGAACAACATGAAGCAGGATTATACACAGATTGATCCGGTTGTAAAGGAGGCCGTTGCTATCTTGCAGCGTGCTGCTCAGAACTCGGGTGGTCTTACCGGTATTCCTACGGGTTATCGTGGGTTGGATGATATGACATCAGGTTGGCAACCGTCCGACCTTGTGATTATCGCCGGTCGTCCTGCCATGGGTAAGACTTCCTTTGCATTGAGTATTGCCAAGAATGTGGCGGTAGATTATGATGTGCCTATCGGATTCTTCTCTCTGGAAATGAATAACGTTCAGTTGGTGAACCGACTCATCTCGAATGTTTGCGAGATTTCGGGTAAAAAAATACTGAACGGACAATTGGAACAGCCAGAATGGGAACGGTTGGATAAAAAACTGAGAAAACTGACAGGTGCACCTATTTATATTGATGATACGCCTGGTCTTTCTGTTTTCGAACTCCGTACCAAGGCGCGCCGACTGGTAAGGGAAAAGGGTGTTAAACTGTTGATGATCGACTATCTCCAGCTGATGAATGCCAATGGTATGAAGTTTGGTAGCCGTCAGGAGGAGGTATCTACCATCTCCCGTTCGCTCAAAGGTATTGCCAAAGAGCTGAATATTCCTGTGCTTGCTCTTTCGCAGCTCTCCCGTAATGTAGAGAACCGTGAGGGTTTGGAAGGAAAGCGACCTCAGTTGAGTGACCTCCGTGAATCCGGTGCCATCGAGCAGGATGCCGATATGGTGCTTTTCGTTCACCGCCCGGAATATTATCACATCTATCAGGATGAAAAGGGTAATGACCTTCATGGTATGGCACAGATTATCATTGCCAAGCACCGTAAGGGCTCTGTTGGAGATGTTCTCCTGAACTTCCGTGGAGAATTTACCCGATTCCAGGATCCGCAGGATGCTGCAGCAGCACCTGTCGAAGAAGGTGGTGAGATTGTAGGCTCTAGGATGAATGGCGGAGGGCAGGATGGTAGTCCGCTACCACCGCCGCCTGCAGAGAATCTGCCTTTCTAAGGTTAGAGTTTGTCAATTTTTTCACTCAAAAACTGGCTTTTTCGCCAAATTCTAGCACAGGATTAACGTTTTTGGGTAAAAAATCCATAAGATTATAGGAATTTGTTATCATTTCTATTAAAAAAGTTATAAATTGTTTGCTAGTATCAAATAAAAGTGTTACCTTTGCATGCGAATTTAAGAATATAACATATTAAGATAGATATGAGAACAACATTGTTGAACATTACAAGCATTATTATTCGACTTCGACTGCAGTTTGTGGGCGGAAGTGATAAGGTGTGCGTATAGTTCATCGCTTAAGATATTAAAAGCCTTTCTACACTTCCGTCTATGGAGTGGGGGAAGGCTTTTTACTTTATCTGATGCTTCTGCACGGATTGCTATATAAACGTAGTGCGTTCTGAATGTGTAGCTCTTATATATAATAAGGTGTAAATTTAAAATTTTAAAGATATGAGTGACAGATTATACATTTTCGACACGACCCTCCGCGATGGCGAACAGGTTCCGGGATGTCAGTTGAACACAGTTGAGAAGATTCAGGTGGCAAAGCAACTGGAGCAGTTGGGCGTGGATGTAATTGAGGCTGGATTTCCTATATCAAGTCCGGGCGACTTCAATTCAGTGGTAGAAATCTCTAAGGCTGTAACCTGGCCTACTATTTGTGCACTTACCCGTGCCGTAGAAAAAGATATTGATTGTGCTGCTGAGGCTTTGCAGTATGCCAAGCATAAGAGAATCCATACCGGTATCGGTACCAGCGACAGTCATATCAAGTATAAGTTCAATTCTACCCGCGAGGAAATCATCGAACGTGCTGTAGCTGCTGTCAAGTATGCTAAAAAGTATGTTGAGGACGTTGAGTTCTATGCTGAGGATGCAGGCCGTACCGATAATGAGTATCTGGCTCGTGTCGTAGAGGCTGTTGTAAAGGCGGGTGCTACTGTAGTGAACATTCCTGATACTACAGGTTATTGTCTGCCTGATGAATATGGTGACAAAATCAAGTATCTCATGGAGCATGTTGATGGCATTGACAAGGCACGCCTTTCTACCCACTGTCATAACGACCTCGGTATGGCTACTGCCAATACCCTGCAGGGTGTTTTGAATGGTGCACGCCAGGTTGAGGTTACCATCAATGGTATCGGTGAGCGTGCAGGTAATACTTCGCTCGAAGAGATTGCCATGATTCTGAAGTGTCACAAGCATATCGATATTGATACCAACATCAATACCACCAAGATTATTCCTACCTCACGCATGGTGAGCAGCCTGATGAATATGCCTGTCCAGCCAAACAAGGCTATCGTGGGTCGCAATGCATTTGCTCATTCTTCCGGTATCCATCAGGATGGTGTCTTGAAGAATGTTCAGACTTACGAAATCATTGATCCTAAGGATGTGGGATTGGATGACAATGCTATCGTATTGACAGCCCGTTCTGGTCGTGCTGCATTGAAGTACCGTCTCCATGTCAATGGTGTAGAGATTAATGATGAGGAGAAACTCGACAAGATTTACAAGAAGTTCCTCCAACTGGCTGATAAGAAGAAGGAAGTTACCGATGAGGATGTTTTGATGCTTGCCGGTGCTGATTCTGCTGATAAGCATGGTGTTCAGCTCGACTGGTTGCAGGTTACTACAGGTAAGGGCGTGAAGAGTGTGGCAAGTATCGGTCTTGATATTGCAGGTCAGAAGTTTGAGGCTGCATCATCTGGTAACGGTCCGGTAGATGCTGCTATCAATGCTCTCAAGAAGGTCATCACCAAGGAGATGAACCTCAAGGAGTTCACCATTCAGGCTATCGACAAGGGCTCTGATGATGTGGGCAAGGTTCACATGCAGGTGGAATACGATGGTCATGTTTATTATGGCTTCGGTGCAGATACCGACATCGTTACGGCTTCTGTTGAGGCTTACATTGATTGTATTAACAAGTTTAAGATTAGATAAACATATATATAACAAGAGATATTATGAATACATTATTCGACAAGATTTGGGACAAGCACGTTGTCCAGATTGTTCCGGACGGTCCTAC
This sequence comes from Segatella copri, assembly GCA_021622245.1. Classification (GTDB taxonomy): domain Bacteria; phylum Bacteroidota; class Bacteroidia; order Bacteroidales; family Bacteroidaceae; genus Prevotella; species Prevotella copri_J. Next base: position 156,908 of record JAJVTK010000001.1, read on the forward strand.
ACAGCTTTACATCGACCGTCTCTACTGTCACGAAGTAACATCACCTCAGGCATTCGCTGGTATGCGAGCACGCGGACTCAAGATGTTCCGTCCAGACCAGATTTTCTGTATGCCTGACCACAATACTCCAACCCACGATCAGGATAAACCAATTGAGGATCCTATCTCAAAGAAGCAGGTAGATACCTTGGCAAAGAATACCGCTGATTTCGGTGTTACTCACTTTGCCATGAACACAAAGGATAATGGTATCATCCACGTAGTAGGTCCAGAGAAGGGTCTTTCTCTTCCTGGTATGACCATCGTCTGTGGCGACTCTCATACTTCTACTCATGGTGCCATGGGTGCCGTAGCTTTCGGTATCGGTACTTCTGAGGTCGAGATGGTGATGGCTTCACAATGTATTCTCCAGAGCAAGCCAAAGTCTATGCGTATCAGCATCAACGGTAAGCTCAGCAAGGGCGTTACTGCCAAGGACGTTGCTCTCTATCTGATGAGCCAGCTCACTACTTCAGGTGCTACCGGTTACTTCGTTGAGTACAGTGGCGATGTAGTGAAGGATATGTCTATGGAAGGTCGTCTTACCCTCTGTAACCTCTCTATCGAGATGGGTGCCCGTGGTGGTTTCGTAGCTCCTGATGAGACAACATTCGAGTACATCAAGGGTCGTGAATATGCACCTAAGGGTGAAGAGTGGGACAAGGCTGTGGCTTACTGGAAGACCTTGAAGAGTGGCGATGATGCAGTCTTCGACAAGGAGTTGACTTTCGAGGCAAAGGATATCGAACCACGTATCACCTATGGTACCAACCCAGGTATGGGTATCGGCATTACCGAGAATATCCCAACTCTCGATGAGATTCCTGAGGAAGAGCAGGCTGGTTTCAAGAAGAGCCTCAACTACATGGGCTTCCAGCCAGGCGAGAAACTCGAGGGTCATCCTATCGATTATGTATTCTTGGGCGCATGTACCAATGGTCGTATTGAAGACTTCCGTGCTTTCGCTTCTCTTGTTAAAGGAAAGAAGAAGGCAGATGGCGTAACTGCTTGGCTTGTACCAGGTTCATGGTTGGTTGATAAACAAATACGTGAAGAGGGCATTGATAAGATTGTTGAGGCTGCCGGCTTCGAAATCCGTCAGCCTGGATGCTCTGCCTGCCTGGCAATGAACGATGATAAGATTCCTGCAGGCAAGTACTCTGTAAGTACATCCAACCGTAACTTCGAGGGTCGTCAGGGACCAGGTTCCCGCACCATCCTTGCCAGTCCATACGTAGCAGCTGCTGCCGCTATTACAGGTAAGATTACCGACCCAAGAGAGTTTATGTAATTTTTAATTAATAATGTACAATTAATAGTGTACAATTGATAAGTACAGTTATGAAACAGAAATTCAATGTAATTACATCAAGCTGCATTCCTCTTCCTTTGGAGAATGTAGATACAGACCAGATCATACCAGCCCGCTTCCTCAAGGCTATCGATAAAGAGGGTATGGGCGACAACCTCTTCCGCGACTGGCGCTACAATGCCGACGGAACTCCAAAGCCAGACTTCGTGATGAACGACCCTTCTTACAGTGGTGTCATCCTCGTAGCTGGCAAGAACTTCGGCTCCGGTTCTTCCCGTGAGCACGCTGCCTGGGCTATCGCAGGTGCAGGCTTCCGTGTAGTCATCAGCTCTTTCTTTGCTGATATCCACAAGAACAACGAGTTGAACAACCTCGTATTGCCAGTAGTGGTAAGCGAGGAATTCCTGAAGGAACTCTTCGAGAGCATCGACAAGGATCACAAGACAGAGGTGAAGGTAGATCTTCCTAACCAGACCGTGACCAATCTTGCTACCGGCAAGAGCGAGCACTTCGAAATCAACGGCTACAAGAAACACTGTTTGGAGAATGGTTTGGACGATGTAGACTTCCTCGTTCAGAACCGCGACAAGGTTGAGGCTTGGGAAGCTAAAAACAAGTAATTATGAACGTTAACGCAAAGAGAGATAATTCCCGCATCAAGGAGATTGAGATCATGGACTGCACGCTGCGCGACGGCGAGCAGACCAATGGTGTCAGTTTCCTTCCTCACGAGAAGTTGATGATAGCAAGAATGCTGTTGCACGACATCAATGTAGATCGCATTGAGGTGGCTTCAGCGCGTGTGTCAGAAGGTGAAAAGGATGCTGTCGCTCGAATTTGCCGTTATGCCAAGACTATAGGTAAACTGGATTCCGTTGAGGTATTGGGATTCGTGGATAACAACAAGAGTGTGGATTGGATTGCTGAATGCGGCGGTCATGTCATCAACCTCTTGGCTAAGGGTAGCTACAAGCACTGCACCCAGCAACTCAAGATGTCGCCTGAGGAGCATCTCGCTCATATCAAGCAGACCATCGACTATGCTTTGAGCAAGGGATTCACCGTGAATCTCTACTTGGAGGACTGGTCGAGCGGCATGCGCGACAGTCGTGACTATCTCTTCATGATGATGGATGAGTTGGTAAAACTGCCTATCAAGCGCTTCCTTCTTCCTGATACGTTGGGTATTCTGAACCCGTTGCAGTGTGTGGAGTATATGCGCCAGATGGTGCGCCGTTATCCGAATTCTCACTTCGACTTCCATGCCCATAACGACTACGATCTGGCTGTGAGCAACTCGCTGGCTGCCGTATTGAGCGGCGCCAAGGGTCTTCACGTTACTGTGAATGGTTTGGGTGAGCGTTGTGGCAATGCACCATTGGCAAGTGTTCAGGTGATTCTGAAAGACATGTTCGAGGCAAAGACCAATATTAAGGAAGACCGTCTGAACGATATTTCCCGATTGGTTGAAGGATACAGTGGCATCGCCGTGGCTCCGAATACTCCGGTAGTAGGAGACAACGTCTTTACCCAGGTAGCTGGTGTGCATGCCGATGGTGACAACAAGGACAAGCTTTATTGCAACGACCTGGTACCTGAGCGTTTCGGCAGACATCGTGAGTATGCGTTGGGTAAGAACTCTGGTAAGGCGAATATCGTGCAGAACCTCAATGAACTGGGATTGGAACTGACGCCTGAGCAGACCAAGGCGGTGACCAAGCGAATCACAGAACTCGGCGACCGCAAGGAGCTGGTAACCCAGGACGACCTGCCATACATCGTGAGTGATGTGCTGAAGCATGGAGCTCCAGAGGATAAGGTGAAACTGGTAAGTTACATGGTATCAACCTCATACGGTTTGAAGCCTATAGCCAGTGTAAAGGTAGAAATCGATGGCAAGGAGTATGAAGACCAGAGCTCCGGTGATGGTCAGTATGATGCTTTTGTGAAAGCCCTCCGCAATATCTATAAGGTGAAGCTCGGCAAAACCTTCCCTAAGCTCGACAACTATCAGGTAACCATCCCACCTGGTGGTCGTACCGATGCCCTCGTTCAGACCGTCATTACCTGGCGTGAAGGTGACCGTATCTGGCGTACCCGAGGCTTGGATGCCGACCAGACAGAAGCCGCTATCAAGGCAACGCTGAAAATGATTAATATGTACGAGGCAGATAAAAGCGACGAACAGGCTGTTTCGCCTCGAAATCTTGATATGGAATAATATCTCCGAAGATTACGAAATTATCTCCGAAGATTATGAAAATATCTCCGAAGGTTACGAAAATATCTCCGAAGGTTATGAAATTATCTCCGAAGGTTATTGGAATATCTCCGAAGGTTTCTATTCAGCAGCACGCCCTGAAAGGGCAGAAGCTCCTAGCCCAGGGCAACACCCTGGGTATAAGATAGCATTTAGCAATGCGCCCTGTAAGGGCAAAAGCTTTAATCATTCAAACAATAAAACAATTAAAAAATCAAATAAGATGAAATTAAACATTGCAGTTCTCGCCGGTGATGGTATCGGACCAGAGATTATGAAGCAGGGCGTAGCAGTTATGCAGGCCATTGCAGAGAAGTTCAACCACGAGTTTACTTACAACGAGGCTATCTGCGGCGCTCACGCTATCGACGAGGTAGGTGATCCATTCCCAGAGGAGACCTTCAAGACTTGTATGGATGCTGACGCTGTGCTCTTCGCAGCCGTTGGTGACCCACGTTTCGACAACAACCCTACAGCCAAGGTTCGTCCTGAGCAGGGCTTGCTCGCTATGCGTAAGAAGTTGGGTCTCTTCGCTAATGTTCGCCCAGTAGCTACATTCGATTGCCTGCTCCACAAGTCACCATTGAAGGATGAACTCCTGAAGGGTGCTGACTTCGTAGTTATCCGCGAGTTAACTGGCGGTATGTACTTCGGTGAGAAGTATCAGGATAACGATAAGGCATACGATACAGATATCTATACCCGTCCTGAGATTGAGCGCATTTTGAAGGTAGCTTTCGAGTTTGCCATGAAGCGCAACAAGCACTTGACAGTAGTAGATAAGGCAAACGTATTGGCATCTTCTCGTCTCTGGCGCCAGATTGCCAAGGAGATGGAACCACAGTATCCTGAGGTAAACACCGATTATATGTTCATCGACAATGCTTCTATGCGCGTATTGACTGAGCCTACATTCTTCGATGTTATCGTTACAGAGAATACCTTCGGTGATATCCTGACCGATGAGACCTCTTGCATCACCGGTTCTATGGGCTTGCAGCCATCTAGCTCTCTCGGTGAGCACACCCCATTGTTTGAGCCTGTTCATGGTTCATGGCCACAGGCAGCTGGTAAGAACCTGGCTAACCCTGTAGCACAGATCCTTTCTGCAGCTATGTTGTTGGAGCACTTCGGCTTGAACGAGGAGGGTGCCTTGATTCGCAAGGCAGTAGATGCTTCTCTCGATGCCAATGTCCGCACACCTGAAATTCAGGTTGAGGGTGGTGCTCAGTATGGCACAACAGAGGTTGGCGCATGGATTGTTAACTGGATTAAGAATGCTTAATCTGTAAATGGAATTTTCGGCGCTGGGTGATAAAAGAGGGTGTGTCATAAGTTTAAACAATGGCAGCCGAAGACGGGCTGAAAGCCCAAAAGCTCTTAGCCCAGGGCAGCGCCCTGGGTAATGTTGCACAAAACAGGGTCGCCCTGAAAGGGCAAAAGCTTTGAAATAGAAAGCTTTTGCCCTTTCAGGGCGACTTTGTTGTATCTATTCTAAAACCCAGGGCGCTGCCCTGGGCTAAGAGCTTCTGCCCTTTCAGGGCGTATGGGATGTGGCTTATGACACACCTTCTTTTCTTGTTGATTGTCCTGTCTTTCTGAAATTTAGTTCTTTTTGTAAACTCAAATAAGTTTTATAGTTTTTTATTTGGCAGTTTGCAAAAGTCTTCTTAACTTTGCACCATGAAAAGTTTTTATACATTATTATTGGCATCGATGGTTTCTTTGTCTGTATCTGCGCAGAACGTAGATGCCGACAAGGCACGTGCTGCTCAGAATAAAGCCTTGCGCGATTCACTCTCCAAGGCTACAGAAGTGCTTGCATATCATCCCGACAGTATCGATCTGCGACTGAAAAAGGCTGCTTGGAATATCCAGCTGGAGCAGTGGCAATATGCCAAGGATGATCTTGATAAGGTACTCTTTCTGAACAATACCAATATCGCCGGTTTGTTCTATCGTGCCTTTGTCAATGAGAAGTTGCTCCGTTATAACTTTGCGCGTCTCGATTATCAGAATCTTCTGGTACTTGTTCCTGGCAATTTCCAGGCGCAACTCGGATTGGCTTTGCTCAATGAGAAAGATAAGCATTATACTGAGGCATACGACGGCATCAACAGTCTGATAGAGCAATACCCTGACAGTGCGATGGCTTATGCTGCAAGAGGTGGCATGGAGAAGGAGAGGGGTATGCTTGAGCTGGCAGAGTTTGATTACGCCAAGGCGATAGAGTTGGATGCCGGTAATGAGGATTTTGCTTTCAATCATGTAGACATTCTGATTCAGCTTGGAAGAAAAGACGAAGCCTATCGTGATTTGAAGAAACTGCTCGATGCCGGTTGTCAGCCAGGCAGGTTGCAAGGTTTCTATGCACGTTTGAAAAAGAAGAAAAAGTAGTATTTAAGAGTTATAAAAAAGGAGTTTTTAAAGATAAATAAGACTAGAATGCATAAAATTATTCCCTATATTCTGGCTGCCTGTTGCCTCTGTATGATAGCATCCTGCGATACCGTCTTCGATGTCCATCCGTATGATGTTCATATCGACGGCGATAGAAATCTGAATGTTACCAATATTCAGAAGATTGAGGCTGCTGTCAAATCGAAAGATACCATCCGTTTCGCTATGATCAGCGATACTCACCAGTGGTTGGACGATTTGAAGAGTGAGGTCAATGATATCAATCGCCGCAGTGATTCCCTCGATTTCGTTATTCATTGTGGCGACCTTACTGACTTTGGTGCTACCCGTGAGTTCCAGTGGACACGTGATCATCTCCAGAAGTTGAAGATACCTTTTGTAGCTCTGTTGGGTAATCATGACTGTTTGGGAACGGGTAACCAGGCTTATCAGAAAATCTTCGGCGACCCGGATTTCAGTTTCATCGCCGGAAGGGTAAAGTTTGTCTGCCTCAATACCAATGCTATTGAGTTTGACTATTCCCGTCCTGTTCCTAATTTCGATTTCATGGAAGCGCAGGTTAAGGCCGATGCAGATGACTTCTCGCGTACCATCGTCTGTATGCATGCTGCCCCTTATTCGGAACAGTTTAATAATAATGTGGCTAAGGTCTTCAATTATTATACCCATCAGTTCCCGGGTTTGATGTTCTGTCTTTACGGTCATGGGCATCATACCAAGCAAGAAGATATTTATGGCGATGGCATCATCTATTATCAGGTAGCTAATGCCGCTAAGCATCAATACTATATATTCACCATTACTCCAAAAGGTTATCGTTATGAAGTTATTGAGTTTTAAGCATATATTCATTATGGGACTCTTTCTCGCTGCAGGTTCAGTACAGGTTCATGCAGCCGATGAGGTTTCTGGGAAAAGCGAAGAGTTGGAGCTGAAGGATAGTATCGTTCATGATACTCTGGTGTTGGCTGATGGCAAACTGACCCGATATGACCGCCGTGTGATGCGCTATCGCAAGCACTGGGATTTGCTGATACCTACTCAGGGCATCATTCAGACCTGTGGCAATATGGGTATCATTTCGCTGGGTATCGGATGGGAATATGGCAAGCGTCGCCAATGGGAAACGCAGCTCCTGTTTGGCTATATCCCGAAGTTCAGTTCTGACGATGAGAAGTTTACCATGACGCTCAAGGAAAATTTCATTCCTTGGCGTCGTAATATCGGTAAGGGCTGGTGGTTTGAACCGCTGGAGTGCAGCCTGTATTTCAATACGGTGTTCGGACATGATTTCTGGACAAAGCAGCCTACCAAGTATGAAAGCGGCTACTATCCGTTCTCTACCAGAGTCCGTCCTAATATCGCCTTGGGTGAACGTTTTAAGTATGATATTCCGCACAATAAACGTAAGCGTATCAAGAGTATTACGTTCTTCTATGAGTTGGGTACAACAGATATCTACTTTATGCGTTTCTACCGTAATGGCAATGCCGGTTTCTGGGATGTCTTCGGCCTTTCTATCGGTGCCAAGGTGCAGTACCTTTAAACCAAGAACTGGTTGATGAGTTTGCTTACTCTGATGATATCTTCATCGTTGAGCGAAGAGTTGCAAGGCAGACTCAGTTCTTCGTCAGCTATTCTCTTGGCTATCGGAAATTCCAGATGATTCATTTCCGGATAGCATGGCTGCAGATAGGGTGGGCGGAAGTAATGAATCTTTGTGCCGACCCCATTCTCAGCCAGGAAAGCTTTCAGTTGGTCTCGTTTCGGAGTAAGGAAAGGGAAGACGTGGAAAACATTTTCATGAGCAGGAGAGATGAGTTTCGCAGCGATGCATCTGTCCTTGATATCGTCATCCAGATGCTCCAGGTATAGCTGTACCTGTCTGTATCTCGCTTTCTGTTCGTTTTCAGGATATTGCAGTTTCACATTCAGTACCGCAGCCTGAATCTCATCCATGCGCGAGTTGACGCCCTGGTATCTGAAGATGCCGTCTTCTATCTTTCCATATTCGTGTAGTGACATGATGGCTTCCGCCAATTCCCTGTTATTGGTAGTTACAGCTCCCGCATCTCCCAATGCTCCCAGATTCTTGCTAGGATAAAAACTGTGGGCGGCAGCATCCGAAAGATTTCCGGTATATCTTCTTTTCGATGTTTTTTCAGAAGAATCAGATAGAGTAGTGGAGCATCCGAATCCCTGCGCATTGTCTTCGAAAAGCAAGAGATGATGCTTCTTGCAGATTTCAGCAATCTTCGGAGTCCATGCCAGTTTGCCATAGAGATGAACAATCATGATGGCTTTGGTCTTCGGTGTGATTCGGGCTTCTATCAGTTGGTCATCTATCTGTAATGTATCGATATTGGCATCCACCAATACAGGTGTCAGTCCTACGCTGCTGATGGCAAGTACGGTAGCGAAATAAGTGTTGGCAGGCACGATCACCTCATCCCCTTTCTGCAGATTTCCGATAGCCAGTTCGCCCATCAGCATCAGTTTGAGCGCATCCGTCCCGTTAGCGCAGCTGATGCAGTATTCTGTACCGATAAACTGTGCATACGATTTCTCAAACTTCTTTACGGCTTCACCTTGCAGATACCATCCGCTGTTGACCACCTTATTGATAGCATCCTTTATCTCCTTCTCGTATGGCTCATTGATAGCCTTCAGGTCGAGATAAGGAATCTTCTTTACTTCTGTTTCCATTGTTTCTTCTGTGATGATTTATACAAGTGATAAGACTTGTTTCTATAAATAAAAACGGATGTTTTGCGGTATTTATTATATGGGGAGCTATAAAAAAGACAAGAGCAGCTATCTTCTCAGACAACTGCTCTACATTCAATAGGTATTAGTTTTCTTTAAGGTAAAAAGATTGTATTCAGGATAACGTTTGCAAAGGTACTAAAAAAAACTGAAATAAAAAAATAAAATGGCAACAAAATTACCATTAACTTAAAAAAAAGTTTTAAAAACCCTTTGCGGAGTCTTTTCTATTTGTATGAGAAAACAGATTTTTATATAAATAATGCCAAATAAAAAGCTGTGAAATGGAAAAACTGTCACGAAACCGTCTTTTTTCCTTTCACAGCGTTCAATGTCTAAAATATTTTGCCAAACAGTCTCTTTTGGACTCTAAGTCGTAGAGTTTAAGATAAAGTAAAAGGGTGAGTCTAAACGACTCACCCTTAATTTATTTCATATTCTTAAACTTTATTGTATCAACTTGGACTGGAGTGTTTTTTGATTTTTCTATAGTGGCGCTTCCGCTCCCTCCTATGGTAAATGTATATTGTTGTTTCGAGAAATTGAGCAAGAAAACTAAGGCACACATCAAAATCATAAATAGAACAGCACCTATTACGCTCTGGGTTATTCCATGTAAATATGACTTACCCAAAGAGATTGGTTTGATAGGCTCTATCGCCTTTCTTATAAGTTCTATATGATTTCTGTTTATATTGTCCTCTATGTCACGTTTTGTTTCCTCTAGAGAATTTTCTAGAAATGATTGCAGGATGGTGGAAGCAACAAATTTATATTTGTCCACACTTCCTGGGGTACAACTTATATCATTGAAAGGCTTTAAATCATCTTCTGTTGGCTCATTGTTATTATGCTCTTCTTTAAATTTATTAATGTATTCGATTTTATCTTCTTTATAAAGAGCATATGCAATATGTCCGATGATGTCTCCTCTATCCTCTACTAACTGCTTATAAATATAATTATATTTTCTAGGCATGATTCTCTAAAGCTTTACAGAATGAACTTTTTATTTGTTTTGCAGAAATGCTTTGACTATAGACTTTTCCCATGACAGAAACAGACACATCAAAAGTACTTCTAGGAGAGGTCCTCCCAGAATTAATACTACTATTACCAATTTGCATAATAGTTTTTTTGTTAGCTCTACGTACTGTATCTATAGAAATTTTACACATAATTATATCTTTATTAAAAGAACTCTAGCTTCTTTAGCGAGAGCTGTTTTCCGCAGAGAAGAAGTTCCAATAGTGAATATTACATCGCAAAGTTACATAATTTTTGTTCAATTGCCAAATTTATTTATTTGTTTATTAACTTTTTCAATTCTATTTTTCTCTTTTTTGATGTTACTAATTGATATATTAACAAATTTGCTAACTTAGAGTTAGCAAAACTGTGTACGTAAACTAGTTCAAAATAGGTTCATATACTGGTAAGGAATAGGGTACAATAAAGGGGTGAATACACGATATAAAAGTATTTTTCAGTCCTGATAGTTTAAAAGACTCTAAAAAACAATAATTGTCGTTTACGAGTTCCCACTATGGGAACTCTCATTTATTTTATTTTTACTATCTTTGCACCGTGTGACACAATTTAGAACCTTATTACCTACTTTAGAGACGCCTCGACAAAAACAGTAATGTACGGATCTCTACTTCCGAAAGCCAACGGAGGCGGAGACAGGAGAGTTTATGCCCATAGCAAGAGAGCTATACAGCGCATTCTCTGCTCAGTGTTCACGGTGACACGATGACAGGGTGACACTAGTTTTTCAACTTTTCGCCTCGCACGCGGGCAGGCAGGAAAAATCAGGCCGAAAGTTCCTGCCTGCCCGCGCGAGAGTAAATCTTCAGAAATCACTGTCACCAGTGTCACCCTGTCACCCTGAAGCCGGTGCTTACGAAGTAAAAGTCAGTTACTTGCGGTACAAAAGTCAGTTACTTGCGGTACGAAAGTCAGTTACTTACGATGCAAAAGTCAGTTACTTACGATGCAAAAGTCAGTTACTTGCGATGCAAAAGTCAGTTACTTACGATACAAAAGTCAGTTACTTGCGATGCAAAAGTCAGTTACTTACGATGTAAAAGTAGCTACTCATTAAAATATTTTGCCAAACAGGATGTTCATCATAGTTTTGAACAGAATCTTTGCATCAATCCACCAGGATCTGTGCTCCAGGTAGTAGAGGTCAAGACTCAGTCTTCTCAGCATCTTCGGCATCGTATCCGTATATCCATTATATAAGGTAGCATAAGAAGTTACTCCCGGACGAATCTGATACAGATAAGTATATCGAGGATCATGTTCCATAATCTGGTCAATATAGTATTTACGTTCTGGGCGCGGACCGACAAATGACATATCTCCTTTAAAAACGTTCCAAAGTTGAGGAAGTTCATCAAGGTGATGCATTCTTAAATAACGTCCAACTTTAGTGAGCCTTGGGTCACCTTTTATCTCAAGAAGATCAGGACCATCTTTTTCTGCATCAATCTTCATGGAACGAAATTTATAGATAAAGAAGGGCTTGCCATGTAAACCAATACGTTCTTGACGATAGATTACAGGTAGCCCATCCTCTAATCGGATGGCAATAGCACATGCTATGGCTAAAGGAGAGAAGAATATCAGACAACATGTTGCGATGACGAAATCGACGGAGCGTTTTATAATCTGCTCCGTCTTATTCATGCTGTCTTTATATTGTTTATTTTCCATCAGTTATTTTTTTCATTTATTACGAACGTAAAAGTGCTTATTTGTCGAGCTTTTCGTAAATCGAATTATTACTCTTGTACTCAGGAACGATTTCCTTCATCTTCTTTACTGTGAGCATTTCATCGTATAACTTGCTTTTTTCAATTAAGTCATCGATTTGCTTAGATACTTCAGTATAATCGTATTCACGTACATTTGCGATTCTTATTTTATCATGGAATGAAGGCTTAGTTGATTCCTTCTCATTAAGCATTTCCTCATAAAGCTTTTCGCCCGCTCTCAGTCCAGTGTATTTGATTTCTACGTTTTTTGCACCACTGAGGTTGATCATTCTCTGTGCCATGTCGGCAATGTTGACAGGTTTGCCCATGTCGAAAACAAATATTTCCCCACCATTACCTTTTGTTCCTGCTTCCAGAACTAGTTTACAAGCCTCAGGAATGAGCATGAAGTAGCGGATGATACGTGGGTCTGTAACTGTGACAGGCCCACCAGCTTTTATCTGTTTCTTAAATAAAGGTATTACAGAACCATTTGAGCCCAATACGTTACCAAAGCGGGTTGTAACAAACTGGGTTTCACCTTTGACGATACCTTCTTTCACAGCTTTGTTGAGGCTCTGTACATATATTTCACAGATACGTTTTGAGCATCCCATCACATTGGTAGGATTCACAGCCTTATCAGTTGATATCATTACAAACTTCTTCACGCCATACTTTATAGCTAAATCAGCCAGTATTTTGGTGCCATATACATTATTTTGAATGCTTTCACATGGATTGTTTTCCATCATTGGAACATGTTTATATGCAGCAGCATGGAAAACATAGTCAGGCAAGTATGTCTTGAAGATATGTTCCATTCTCGACTTGCTACAGATGGTGGTAACGATGGTTTCAGCTTTAATCTCAGGGAATTGCTTAGCCATCATCAAGCGTATATCGTGCTGCGGGGTTTCTGCACTATCTATCAGAATTAATTCCGCAGGACTGTACTTGGCTATTTGTCTTACCATTTCGCTTCCGATACTTCCTGCAGAACCTGTAATCAATATGCGTTTGCCATGAAGCATAGAACCCACGCTTTCCATATCGATGCTGATTTCATCTCGAGGTAAAAGATCCTCGATGCTAACTTCCTTGAGCTGTTGCTGTTCATTTCTGTTCCACTCCTGTGTGGTAGGCATATAGATATGTATGCCTTCTGCAAGGAGTGCATCCTGGAAGTCTTTATTTGCGCGAAAAACGTTGATGGCGCCAGGAGAAATTAATAGGGTAGAGATATTGTTATTTCTCATTTTCCTGATGGTATTCAGGTCTGGAGCATACACTTTGGTTCCCATCAGGTGATGGTGCTTTATTTTTGTGTCATCAGAGATAAAGCCCATGAGTTTAAATTTCATGGGTTTACTGTTTTTGATTTGCTTGGCGAGACCGATGCCACCTTCTTTCACGCCGTAGATAAAAGCATGTTTAATGTTGTAATCTGAGAGAGAGACATCAAAGATAGTCTTAGCAATCACTCTGATAGCCCACAAGACTAAAGTGGAAATGAGAGCTCCAAGTACGATATTGCGGTATTCAATTTCTACCCCTGGGAAGAAATGAGTACTAAGCAACATGTTTTTCGTTATGGCAGACAGTACCGCACCAAAAGTAACAGCATAGAATACTCTTTGCAAATCAATAAACGATGAGTATCTGAGGATACCGTCGTATGTGTGGAATATCCTAAAACCAATGGCATGGAACAACGTGAATATAGCAAAGAACATAGAAAGTTGTCCTAATATGCCCAACGCTTTTGCTCCACTGTTAATCTGTTGATATATAAATAGGTAAGAAATAAATATCACAGCACAGTCTATCCAGAAAATACACCAGTATGGTAATGATTTTCTGGAGAAATACCAATCTGTAAATTTCCTGAAATTCTTCATAGTTCTCTATCTTACTATTTCTTTAAATGTGGTAAATATAATCTTGAAATATTCTCCAAGTGTCTGATTTTGTATATATACCATATTAAGTTTAATTTTGTTGGGCATAATCAAATTTACATAAGCTTCATCAGGTGTTTTTGATTCTCCCAAAATTTTATTCTCATCCACGTATTTTATGGACGCCCAATCTGTAATGCCTGGTCTTACATGTAGAACCTGTTTTTGTTCTTCTGTATAGAGGTCTGTATATTTTTTTACCTCTGGTCTTGGTCCAACTAAACTCATGTCTCCGATAAACACGTTCCAAAGTTGAGGAAGTTCGTCCAATTTATATTTTCGAAGGATAAATCCGGTTTTGGTTATACGGTTGTCCTTTTCTCCTATAGTGATTAGCCCCTTTTTATCAGAACCAATTCTCATAGATCTGAATTTATAGAGTTTGAATGGCTTGCCGTTTTTGCCAATTCTCTCTTGTGAGTAAAATCCTCCTCCCTTGCTCTCTATCCTAATGAGAAGATAGAGAACAATAAAGAGAGGTGACAATATTACTAATCCCATAATTGAGAATATTAAATCGAAGAATCGAATCATAATTATGAGCATCCTATATTTATTATTTACTTTGTTTTTTCATTATAGTGTTGTATGCCTTGATGACAGTTTCTGCTACAAATATAACTTCCTCTTCGGAGAGTTGAGGATATACTGGCAATGAAATCTCGTGGGCAAAATTCTTATATGCTTGTGGATAGTTCTTGATGTCATATCCCATACCTTTGAAAAGTGTGAGCATTGGCATTGGTATAAAGTGAACATTGACAGCTACTTCATTTTTTGAGATCTCTTGAATGATGGCATCTCGTTGTCCTTCTGTGATACCTTTAATCCGCAAGGCATATACATGGTACGAACTCTCCTTTATGTCAGATGTTGCAGGAGGCGTTATTGCCCAATCTGAATTAGCAAAAGCCTTGGCATAAGTATTGAATACTCTTTTTCTTTCTTTGAGTAGATTCTCGTATTGACGTATTTGAGCCAAACCAATAGCAGCATTAACATCTGCCATATTGATCTTCATGCCTTGTCCAACAATATCATATCTCCAACCGCCAGCTTTTGTTTTCGTGAAAGCATCTTTCGTTTGGCAGTTGAGAGTTCTCAGGCGAAGTTCTTTGTAAAGTTCTTCGTTGTTGAATGGTTCTGGCAAGTTAAGGCAGATAGCTCCACCTTCTGCTGTTGTTACATTCTTTACTGCATGCAAAGAGAAAATAGCAACATCTGTTTCTGAACCTGTGCGCTTATTGCCATAATGTGCACCAATAGAGTGGGCGGAATCACTCAAGACGAGAATTCTGCCTAATTTCTCTTGTACTTCAGAAGTAGCATGGAATAAAGTTTTTATCTTTTCTGATGTTACCAATTCCATAATTGCATCATAATCACAAGGAAAACCTGCAATGTCAACAGGAATAATAGCCTTGGTTTTTTCAGTAATGGCATTTTTTATTCCTTCAACAGAAATATTGAAATCTTCTGTAGAGTCAACCATGACAGGTTTACCACCAGCCCATAATACAGCCATGGCAGTGGCAGAATATGTATATGCAGGAACAATGACCTCGTCTCCAGGTTGCAGCCCCAGCCATCTGAGCATGAGAATGGCACCAGAAGTCCACGAATTAATGCATAGTACATTTTTTACGCCAGAAATTTTACCTATTTCTTCTTCTAATGCTTTTACTTTTGGACCAGTCGTAATCCATCCCGATTTGAGTGAATCAACAACTTCGTTTATTACGTTGGCATCAATGTATGGAGGTGAAAATGGAATTTTCATATTTTATAAAATTTGATGTTTGTGTTTGCTTTATATTTTATTATTTAAACGCATTCTGAAGTTGCTTTATTGTGTTAGTAACTTAAAATGTTTACTATTTTATTAAAAACCGCTATCTGTTATGAATTTTTCTTCCTTTTGCGAGTCCGAATATTGTTCCTATTCCGTAAGAAACGTGTACACAGAAAAAAAGTATGAATAACGGCAACGTGCATTTAATGTTTCTTGTAGTTTCTGTTATTGCAGCAACAATAGCTGCAATAAAATATACAGCAAGTCCTCCTTCCAAAAGATAACAGAATGGGTTCCATAAAAGGGAGAGGATTATGCCTATAAATATACAAACAACAAAGAGTAATGGGATAAGATGTCTTATTCCTATAGCTTCTTTGTCGATGTAATACAAGTAACCGATAGATTCACCGTTCGCATACATTTGTTTGCATGATGCTTTCAATGTAGGACGAGCGTAATAACTACTTATGATATCAGGATTGAAATAAACCTGATATCCAGCTTTCCTTATGCGAGAATTGTACTCATTATCTTCACCTCTTGGTAAGTCTTCTCTCATGCCGCCTATTTCCTCTATGATTCTCCTCGGAAATGCTCCGAAAGGTACAGAGTCTGTGTTGTGAGCTTCGTTACTTACTCGGAAAGCTGCACCACCAATGCCAAAACGTGAATGATTCAGAATGGCGTTGGTTTGAGCCCATACGGATTGGTTGAATGGTAAAATGTTACATCTGCCACCAACATTGCCGCGTTTCTTATCATCCTTTAGATTTTTTATACAAAGGGAGATATATTCTGAATTATATTCAGCATGAGCATCTAATCTTATTATGTATGGTGCAGTAGAATTTTTGATTCCTATATTGAATGCTACTGATTGAATTTTTTTCTTGTTTTCTATGAATCGTATATTCTGATGTGATTTTTGATATTCGGCAACAATATCTTTTGTATTATCGTTACTACCTCCATCTATTATCATTACATCCATTTTTTCAAATTCATATGTTTGCTTAATAATTGAATTCAAACAACGAGAAATGAAACGTTCCTCGTTGAGAGTAGGTATGACTATTGCAACTTCGTAATTCATTCTAAATATGTTTTTAATTTTTGAAAATCAATATCCCATGTAGTTTCTTCCTTTTGGAGTCAAATTCATTTGTATGTACCGTTCTTGATAATAGGCCTTAGTAGGGATGATTATCTTTTTGATGAGTATACTGATTGAAATGAAACTACTTTGTAAATGATTTTAGATATTACTATTCAGTTTCTCTATTATCAAAATAACGTTGATTGTTTAAAAATATTGTATTACTCAATAGAAACTTTGGCAAAAAAAACGCAAGTCTATTTTCCTTATATTAATCTGTATAGTAAAAGCGTTGATGGTTTAAATAGATCATGAAGGAATTCCATGCCTTCTCGTAACGTTCTTCTGCGATTGTCATAACTTTGAATTTTAAAATTAAGGTGCAATGGCACGAACATTTGAAAGCAGACGCAAGGTATAAACGCGGAGCCGTTTACTATCAGGATCTTTTTAGAAACGGATCTCGTAAAAACCCTTCACCCCTCACCTTTCCGTCTGAATCCCCTGTGCTTATCGGGGATTTAGAGGGGAAAAATGAAGGGCGAAGAGGTTTATGCGTATTCTATTTAAAAGAAGCACTTTATTAAGGTCTAATAAAGCGCTTCGTTAGGTCATGCTGATTTTCATATAATTTAGAAGCGCGACAGAATATTTCTGTATCAATTCCAAACCTATAGAGGTGTGCCGTTTGTCCAGAGGATTGTGTTGCAAGATGAAAGGAACATACCTAACAAACTCTCCAATATTTGGCTATTGCGCTACTCAGAAGACATACACCTATCAAACAGTGCATTCGCATAGTTTTTTTATATTAGGTAAAACTGAATAGCAATATTCTTTTGCTCAGAAAGTTACGCCTAATCAATGGCATATCTTTGGAATGGAGTGGACTCTTGCTTATATAGTTATGTATGTTGATGGAAAAATAACAGGAACGTTTCTTAAATCAAATGATTCCGAAGAGATCGAAGGAGGACAATGGACATTTGATCGCCCATATTATATTATCCATAATCAGAGTGTAGGGGATGATAACTGGAATACTCCTATGTTAAATGCAGTATATGAAACAGAAATAGATTGGATAAAAGTTTATCAATAATAATTTCCGCAATATTATAATTTGTTGTTTTTTCTAAGTACCTGAGCAACATTAGGTTGCTCAGGCAACTTATATTATTGCAAAAGCTTTCTAAAAACTTTTAATGCAAAAGAATTGGAATAATTGTTTTCGAAAATAGAGCGTGAATATGTATTGTACCTTGGCACTGGATTTTCAGCGAAGTAATTAATGGCTTCGATATATTCTTTTGCTGTGTTGCAGAGTCTGCCACACAACAAGGTGTCAAGTTCATAGCCTTCAAATGTTTCGGTTGTACCTAATATGTTTTTACCGTACATCAGAGCTTCGCATGTTTTTACCTTCATACCACTACCAGAAAATATCGGGAATACCATAAAGTCTGCTTCTTCGAAGAAAGGTGCGAGGTCGGGAACATTAGAGAAAACAGGAATGTCTACCAAACAAGGCTGAGATTTTTTCAGCAAGTCCATGTTCTTGCCTATAATCTTGAAATCAATGTCTACATGCGGTAACACATTCTTCACAAACCACAAAAGCCCTTCGGTATTGGCAGGGAAATTACTTCCGATGAAATAACATTTAGGTTTCCTGCTGGTAAAGCCCTGCTTGTCGTAGTTTTTACCTGCACATTTGTCTTCAAATGTGATAGGAACTATGTTATCAAACGGTTTGCCATAGAGCGACTGCATGATATTGCTGTCGCGCATACATAAGCCCACTGACTTATCCGAATAGTCAATGCTGTATCTGTCGTTCTTGGCTGCACAGTCAATGACAATTTTCCTTAGTGGGAACTTCTTGCTGACCCTTGCTTCATAGTAAAGACTTTCTACATTATGGAAGAAATTGATGATGATACCTTTGTATCCATGTTTCTTAAGTTTCTTGGATATTATTCCCAAAATACTGGTATTGATGAAGATATAGTCATACTTGTTTGCCATGTTTATAATGGTGCGGATCTTACCTGGCGTCAACCCGTAAAAATAGCCGAAAGGAAAGAGTATTGCTGACTGCAGCATTGAAACAATACAGTTTTTCTTTCTGTTGTCGTTGATGAAAAAACAGTCAACATTTTCTTTGCCAAGGACATTGACAGCCATTTCTACATTGCGTCTGTTGGCTAGGCTTCCTCCGTCAAAGATATTATGGAAGTCTTGAAATGATATGAATAAAACTTTCTTCATATAGCTTTATGGTTTTATATATTACTGAGCCCACTTGAAAAAGTCATTTTATAATAATTTCTTCAAATGTAACCATCTGATAATCAAATGGCGTTTGTAGGATAAAGACCCCAAAACTACTTTTTCAAGTGGGCTCATTTATAGATTTTATTTGTACACGAAAACTTTTAAATGCCTTCTTGTTGCTATTTGATCTGCTTGCAAGTTTGCAGTTTCTCTTTTATATAGAGCTTTAGTTCTTCAAGCATGTAAAGGAGTGTTCTGTCATTCTTGCCATACTTGATACGTAGACGTTCTCTATAAATCTGTAAATTGATGCATCGCAGCCGGTTTCTAAGCGTCTTTCGCTCATCGTAATTTTTCTTTTTGTTTTGTATTACTGCCACATCAATAAGCGTTTTCTCATATTTTATGTCGGGCTTACGCTCTTTTGTAAGGTGTAGGTATTTTAGACTCTTGTCATATTTCATCTTACAATCTTTGAAACGATGCATTAGACGATAATGAATGTCATCTTCCTCACCATAGAGAAACACGCTTTCATCAAATAGTCCGACAGTTTCAAACATGGCTTTGTTTATAAAGAAGCATGATCCTGAGAAATGCATATATTTTGCTATGTAAATATCAAGACGTGTACACAAGGCAGAGAGGATGGTTGAGAGATAGCCGTTCATTCTATAGGTACATGTAAATGAATTGGTGCTTGGTTCTTCAAGAGTGAGCCACTGTTTCATGCCGAGCATGCACATATTCTTGTCCTTAGAAAAGAGGTCTATGGCCTTTCTGAATATTGGACACACAAGCCTTACGTCAGGATTCATGATAAGCACAACTGGTGCGGAGCATCGTCTTATCCCCACGTTGTTGCCTTGACCATACCCACCATTCCTACTATTCTTTATCAGTATAATATCTTCTCCCCACAATGTCTTAAGTTTCTTAAACATTGTATCGCACCCTCTGCTATTGTTGTCCACAACAACCAGCTCTATTTCCGCCAGCGAAATATCGGAATTCTCTATGATAGAAGTTATGCAATCATATATGTCCTTCTCTGAGTTGTACGTTACAATTATTATTGAGACTTTTTTCATTTGTTTGTTCTTTTAATCATTGTTAATTATTTCACTTATTAGAGTCTGATAGTTTCTTTGCATAAATATCAGTTATGCCTTGTGCGATGGCTTTCCATGAGTATTTGCCCTCAGAATAGTCGTGCTCAATATTTGCTATCATTGCCTCTATTTTTTGTGGATTTTCTATCAATGTATTTATTGCAGAAGCCAAGGTGGCGACATCTTTTGGAGGAACGATAGTTCCATATTGTCCATTCTTAACCATGGAAGGTAGAGCACCTACATTGGTCGCAATTACAGGTTTGTTCAAAGCAAACGCAGACATAATAACACCACTTTGGGTAGCATCGACATAAGGACATACCACAAATAAGGAACTGCGTATCAGTCCAACAAGTTCGGTATCGTCAAGATATCGGTTGAGAAGAACTAGATGACCATTACTATATATAGCATACTGGTTTAAGTCAAAATAAATCTTACCTTTACCCGCGACAACCAACTTTACATCGGGATGTTTCTTGCAAACCTTATCCATTGCTTCGCACAGATATTCAATGCCCTTATGCGAACTAATTCCGCCAAAGAACAAGACATAGTTACTTACATTGGGCTTTTGTGGCTTAATGTTTTGCAGGTTTGTATATGCGCTAAGATGCGATAAAGCTACACGTTTTGCCCCCATATGGTATGTCTTAATAAATTCTTCTTTCTGTGTCTCGTTCAACAAAATAAAATCGTTAAGTAGCCGGAAACACACATCGCGATGGAGACGATTGAGCCATGTGTCCTCGCTTGAATGAGGCAGAGGGTCATGCATGGTTATAACTATGCGCTTACGCAAGAGATATGTGAAGAACTCACCATAACGTGGTGGCCAAGTGAGATGTACTATGTTAATCTTCTTATGTAAAATGACACACACCATCCTGAATATAGTAAGGAGGTTACTAATTGACCAGTCGTGCTTGCCGGGAAGGTTTACTATATATGTCTTCGATAAATCTATGGCGTTAGCCAAATAAGCAAGTTCTGGAAAATCGGAAGCAGGATAAACCCCACCTCTTTTATTCAGCGATTCAATCTTTATAAGGGTGAGTCGCTTAGTCGATTCGGATACTTTAAGAAAATAAAACAAATTTATTTTCTTTTGCAATTCGCCAATTAGAGGAATGTCACAATCAGCTAAATGTGGTGTAGAGATATATGCCACTTTCATGTTGTTTTCTTTTTTGATTATTTAAGCAGCCTACAAAGAGCCTCCTATGTGTTTTAAAATTGTTGTCATCATTTCATTATATTTGCAGAGATAATCTTGAGCAAAAGTTGTGCATTTAGCTTTGTCAAACGTTTGTATTTTTTTAAATACATGGTCTGGGCTTGGCGTGCGACGAAACAGTGAATTGCTCGCTATTCGATTATCGAGCAGGTCGGCAACTTTTAATATGTGACGGATTTTGCTTGTTGAAGAGTCGCAAAACAAGCCGTTTGCATGTCTCGTTCCATAATTGTCAAAGCTAAAG
This sequence comes from Segatella copri, assembly GCA_021622245.1. GTDB lineage: Bacteria > Bacteroidota > Bacteroidia > Bacteroidales > Bacteroidaceae > Prevotella > Prevotella copri_J. The sequence continues at coordinate 178,196 of JAJVTK010000001.1, forward strand.
AAAGGCACAGCATTGTGAATACACACAACGATAGGATGCATGTTGTTGCCAATGTAACCACAAGAATACTTGAGTAGAGCGTACCAGTCGATAGGGTTAAGCGGGAGGACAATCTCCTTTTCTAGCTCGCCTGCAGAACGGCTTGTCGAGAATGGTAACGATACACACTGTATGCCATTACGTTTTGCTATATTTTGAAGTTTGTTCAACCACGTTTGAGAGACGTTAGATCGCCTTTCGTTTTTGAAACTTATGAGTATATACTTGTCTGAAAGACCATATTTTTTCATCAGTTCCTCTTTAGAAGGCACTAATGTATTTGCGTTCTGATTGAACGCAAATACAGGGTCTGGTGTGACTGGTGGACAACATAATCCTTCGGTAATGAAAGAGAACATCTTTTGTGTGTCCATATCACGCACAGATACATAGCTATATGCCATGATACGCTCTTTCATTTGCTTACGAAGTTTTTTTGAAATGTATTTGTATTTTGAATCTTGGCTTGCCGCTGACATTAATGCAACAGGTACAGGTTTGTCGAGATAGTCGGTCCATATGCCCCAAAATGGGTTTGGAAACACCACGTCAGAAGTCACAGAATTAATGGCTACAATATTGCGACATGGGAAAACGATACGTTCAAACAGCGTATGGTGCTGTGCCACGGCATCACTACCTATTATAACAGCCTCTATGTGTTCTGTGGAAATAATGTTTGCTACATCTTTTATTGTATGACACAAACAGGTCTCTTTCCACAATTTGAGGCGCAGCTTTTTCTGGTTCTCAATTTGTGAAATCGGTGTATTTTGGGTATAATATTCTTCCAAGTCTTTAGCCACCCAATTTATAACCACTGGTTCGTGTTCATGATTCTTCAGAAACATGTATGTGGAAAGAAGCTGTAACATCGCTCCAAAATTACACACTGAGTGGTATGCAAGCAAACCTATTTTCATTTTATCATTTTGTTTAAAGTTTTACTCTATAATAAAATAACGACACAATGTATACTTTATTATTTATATAGCCCTAAATCATAGATTTTTTTATATTCAAAGCCGTTGTTCATGAGTAATACTCCCTTAGTTCCTCCTGTCCGGCCTCCAATGAAACAGCAGCAACGGGTAAGCAGATATATGGCAGCATAATAATCTAAGGCGTCTTTTATGGGATTGCGTTCCTTATCTTTCGCCTTGATTTGAGCGAGTAGTTGGTCTGATTGCATGTCCTTGCTGCTGTACCTACGCTGATCGAGAAATAACAATTTATTGCCAAATTCCGCTTTTAATACATCGAGTATGTCTTTATCTTCTGTTGCTACAAACACATAATTGCATTGTTTCTCCTTCATTACTTCTTTTGCATCCTTTATAATTTCTTTCATTTCAGGTTGAATAGGATGATTCTTTGGCTTTGCCACCACATAGTCGGTGCCACGGCATAAGATGCCAAGTACACGTCCTTTATCTTTAAAAAGCTGTTTCTCTTTGCTTCGAATGTAATCTAACGTCTTATTGTTGGGACGAATAAACGTCTTAAAGATATTACGGAAATGGGTGATTCTCTCAGGGTTGTCATAAAACTCTGTTTGTCCCATGAGATACTTCTTCGCTGGTGCTGGAGTCATGCGGTTGATAATCACATTTTTACTATTCTTTATATCTTCCAATCCATACCCCGCAGGTTGTTTAAAAAATATCTCCCAAACATTTTTGTTCTCATTTTTTAATGAGTATTGGGTGATGTAGTTTTTCAAGTCGACAACAGGAATGTATCCGTGATCCAAAGCATAGGCTATATGCATGCACACTTTGTTCACAATCCAAAACAGTCCGCCACCCTCATCGTTCCAACCTATCACATAGAAGGTCTTGTCTGCATTTTTACTTCCAAGACATACCTTGCGCTGGCGTCCTTTAAATAAAAGGTACTTATTGTAAATCCAATCGGAACAAGGGATATACTCAAATAATTTAATTATTAACTTCTTCATACAAAAATATAATTTAAAGTACCAATAGATATGCTTCCTTATTTTAAGCATTGGCGTTTTTACTATTAACGGCTAAAAAGCATTTTTATTTTATACAAGTCTTTCCAACCTACAAACAAAGAACGCATTTGTATGTAAAACATGTAACGGTATGTAGGAATGAAAAAATGTATGAAAAAACCTGCTGCAAACTGTGTAGCTACGGCTACAATGGCAACTCCACACACACCAAAGCGTGTTATGACAAGAAGGTTTAGTACCACGCATACTATACAGCCGCTAAGACTACGCAACACAAAATATTTTTGTTTCTCCTCTATAATCAAAAGTTGTCCCGAAACGATATTAAGAGCTACACCTATTATTTTAAATGATAAAATCTGTAAGATAGCAATAGAGGCACCATATTTTAAACCAAATGTCCATAATACAATATATTGGGAACATAAGGATGTAAAGATGGCACATAATACGCACGACCACACAGTGACGTTCATAAACATTTGTGCCTTTTTACGATACGAGTCGAGATCGTATTTTCGTTCCTTAACGAGCAGCGGACTGACGGTTTGTATGAGAATGGTAGGCACATAAAGTAATACTTCAACAAACTTAGATGCTACAGAGAAATAGCCTACTGATGTTTTGTCTATCATGTTGCCAATCATGATTTGATCAATCTGTAAGAATACAGTTGCTGCTACTCCTGACAGCAGTAAAGGGAACGATTGGCGTAAGAGATAGCGTGCCCAAACTTTGTCAAAATGCCAAGAACGCATGCTGCCAATCTTTTTCTTATAGACGTAGCAATAGCCTTGTGCCAAGACGCAGGCATCAAATACCAAGGAGATAACAAACCATAAAAGAGAAGCATGTACAAGTAACAATACAATCTTTATTGTACCTGATAGTACTGTACGGAAGATGCCTACCTTTACAATATATTCGTTCTGAACGAGCGAGGTAAAATAGTTGCGAATCACATCAAACGGTGTGAGTATGACTGTTATAGCATATATCATTATAATGCCATAGGTGTAAAGGTCTGTCTCATTGATGTAAGCTACTGCAGAAATGATGACTATTGTGACGAGCGAAAGTAATAGGCGGAGTACAAACACTGTCCCCAAAATGGTGTCTTTCAGATTATTCGCCTTTGCCTCTTCTCTTATTTCTATATTCTCAAATCCAAAGGTGGCTATCACAAGAAATAAGGTAACGAAGCTGATTGCATAGTTCATCACACCATATTGTGTTGGACCAAGGTATCGAGCCACTAAAATTCCAACCAATAACGCACTTACTAGACCTGTCATTTTACCAACTAGTGCCCAGAAAACATTCGATATTATGCGTTTGTTTACTTTATTCTCACTCATTATCTTCTTCTTTTTCTGTAAGTTGTCTTTTTTCTCTATTGTAACGTCCTTCAAAATAAGCTATGCAAAGCACAATGACGTTAAACCAATAATAAATTGCGATATGCGAAATCATGGTTAGTACAATAATCAGAGCTCCAAGAACAGACATAGCAGGAGCATATTCTTTCTTTGTCTTGAGACACTCGAAAATGTCTTTAAACAGAAGACACAATGAGATTATATATAGTAACATTCCTATCAATCCGAAATCGAACCATGCTTCTAAATAGTCATTATGAGCAGAAAGTACATAACGTGAATTGTGTACCACGGTGTTGAATCCGTTTCCAACAAAATAGGTGAAAATCCCCTGTTCGGTTATAAGTCGCCATGCTTCGGCCCATACGTCCGTGCGACCACTTCCATTGTCTTCTTGTATAGATTCAAAACGTTCAAATATATTGTTGTCGCCCATTGTTCCTATGTAAGCAAAGATGGCAATAAACGCTGTGAGTACGCAGAATCCGATTATTATTTTTTTGAATTTTCCTTGCTTTGATACCAATTGATTAGTTATGATATATGCTATCATTGCAAGTGCAAGTGCAAGTACACCTCCTCTTTTTACGGAAGAAAATACAGCTAGGCTGACGATGATAGTCAAACATGTTTTTCCAATTTTCGATGGATAAACCAAAACTAAAGGTAACATGTATAATGAGTAGTAAGATGACCCTAAATGTACATTCATAAGAATGTTGTCCACATCGTAAAAACTGTAATAAGTTAACAGAAATAATGCGGTGATGACAAGAAATATTATTTTTAACCATCTGCTATCGCCTTTATGCAAGACAAAATAATAGGTTGAGTTAAGAATAAGTATGGGGAATGCTGACCAAAATAGGCTGTTTAAATATGACGATATGCCTTTCACGCCAACAGGATTAATGGCTGTTACCAACAGTACCCATGTCATGTAAAAATTAAAAAATATGATAGTCTTTGACGGTATCTCTATAAGATAGTCTTTTGTGAAGGGACGCAGTACAAAAACACTCCACACCATAAAGGCAAAAGCTATTATAAAATTGGTATATGCTATGCCGCCACTTGATTCCTGCTCAAACATAACAGCACATGCACTCAATGCAAAAGCAATGAGTGCTATGTAATAATATGCTGTGATAATTTTTCCTTTTGACAACAACATTAATTTTTACCTAAAATATAGCCTTTTAAAACATAAGTTAAATCACCAATAAATACAAGCATTGTTATTGCAAGAACGAAAATCATCCGCCGAGGTTTTGCTGGCTTAATAGGTACGCTAGCACCTTGCAACGTTGTGAAAGCAGGGGTACGCTCACGGAGTTTTGCTTCAGCAGCTTGTAACTGGGTAACCATTGCTGTGTATGCATTAAACTTAAGCTGCATGTCGTTTTCAAGATCTGCCTGTTTGGAACGCACGCTTTCTAGAACAATATCCATGTTTGCATCTGAATAACTGCCATACAGTTGGCGAGCTTTTTCATAATCAGCTTTTGTCTTTGCTGTCAGCGCCTTGTAGTATTCTACATCATGACGTGCTTTTTGCGTGCGATAATTGGTGATAAACACTTGTAGTTTAGAAGAAACAGAGTCGGCTAAGCTCTTGCTTATCAATGGATCCTGTGCCTCTGTATGTATGGTTATTACGCCAGTTTTCTTATCTACCATCAGACCGATTAAATTTCTTGTTTCACCAACTATGTTGTCTTCCTCTTTGGATAGACTGTAAGGATTCTCAAGTTCTTCCGTGCTATTTACCCGTTTTATATTTGCTTTCTTTGATTTGAAAACACGCTTTACTGCTCCTATGACTTTTGTCCACCACGCATGTTTCTGATGTTTCTTAAGATATTCGTAATAAGAACATTTTATAGCACCATCCTGTGTTTTTACTTGTATCTTTAGTAGACTGGCAACGAAACCATTGTCATTTAGCAATTCTGGATAAAGAAGCGGTGAAATAGCATCTGATCCACCCATTTGAGTAAGGTCAATACCAAAACTTGAGGCTAACGAACCTACACCTCCCATATCTACAGAATTCTCTGCTTCAGGCACAAGCATGGCACTTGCTGTATAGGAACGCGGAACACAAATTATGATGAGCGAAGAAACTACGATAGCAATAGGAATAGATATGAGAAATAACTTCTTCTTGCTAAGCACAGCCTTTAGTATTTCTGAGACATTTATATAACCTTCTTTCTTTTCCATATTTTTTTTGTCTGTTTTGAATTGGTATTTTGTATGTAATAATAATATTAATACAATATTTCATACCAACTATAATAATATGTTATCTTATTAATACTTTATCCAAACTTTCAACTCCTTTAGTTTTGCTTAAAAAGGGGTTGCAAGATGTTGAGAATACCTTCTTCAATCTCTTTGTTGGGAATGCCTAACTGGTAGTTCTTGAATCGCTCGTCGTAACTCTTTATAGTTAGGTAACCGCTCAGGTATATGACCAGAAAGGGATTGGAATCCACATTGTTCATCATATTGGCCTTTACCTGTGCCTTATTGAGGTCTGTAATGCAATAGTCATGCTTCTTCAGAATGTCTATGAGGAATGTGTGAGTATTTGCCTTAAACCAGTAATCATCATAGCGTGAATTTGCTAACGTGTTCAGTACACTGAAAGGATTGTATATTTCTTCAGAATTTTCTTCGAAGTGATAGCCAGAATAACGCATTCTTAACTTATCGATGGTTTCTGTCTCGTTGTCTTCATTTGCAGACGCTAATTCGCCGATACCTTCCTTGAAATTCGTAAGCAGTTCCTTCTCTGTTATTCCGCAGATACTGATATAGCGGTGGTCCATCGAGATATCCGTCAGGTTGTTGAGGTCGCTGAACACGCTAACCTTGCCAAACTTGGTTACACCTGTGAGGAATGCAAACTTGATATATCGGTCTTGTGTCTTCAATACCGAATAGAATGCTTTCAGCTGTGCACGGTGTTCAGCCTGTAACTCTGGGTCGCGCAGAGTCTGAAGTATAGGCTTGTCATATTCATCTATAAGAATTACAACACCACATCCTTCTTTCTCTGCAGCTCGTGCTATCACACCCTTGAAACGAAGGGCAAGTGTGGCTTCTGACTCACGGGTTCCATATTTGCTTTCCCAAGTTGTGAGGTAGTCATTAAGAACTGTGTACAGACTGTCTTTCTCTCGAAAGTTGGCCGTGTTGAGATCAATATGGAAGATAGGATATTTCTTCCATTCTGTCTCCAAGTCATATATGGCTAAGCCCTCGAAGAGTTCTTTCTTACCCTGGAAGTATGCTTCCAAAGTAGACAGAAAGAGGCTCTTTCCGAATCGGCGTGGACGACTGAGGAAATAGTATTCTCCCTCTGTTGCCAACTTGTACACGAATCGGCTCTTGTCTACATACGAATATCCTTTTGTACGTAGCTTTTCGAAATCTTGTATTCCTATAGGATATTTCATAGAATGACTCTTTTTTTATAGGGTTTAATTATTCTTACTTACTCATATTAGCAATCGTAGCAATCATGGCCGCGATGCTGCTCATGCTGCTTCCCATACTCATCATTTCGGCGGTACTCATCTTGCGCTTCAGCTTGGCTGGGACGACAATCTCGCTGCCTGGCTGCACTTTGGCACCATGAGAGAGTTTGGCTACCTTGCCATTCATATAGATGATGTATGCCTTGCTCTTTAATGCATCTGAGGCAAAACCACCTGCCTGGTCGATGTAGTAGCTTGGCTTCTTGCCCTTTTCGTAGGCTACCGTATTGGCAAACATTACGGCACCATTGATCTTTACCGTACCATTGTACTGAGGAATGACCAAACGGTCGCCCTCTCGCAGGATGATGTCGGCATCACTGCCTGGGTTCGCTAATGCTTCAGGAAGATCGATACCTACAGGATATTCGCTAGGTACATTGAACTTCTCTATGTTGGTGCGCTCTACATCCTTTGAGCTCTGGGTGAGTGCACTGGAATTGTTGCTGCTGGCGGCAAGCTGCAGAAGGTTTTTCTGCATCTCTTCGCGCTGCATCTTTAATACTGCCTCCATGCGTTGCTTCTCTTGCTCGTTGGCTTTGCGGATGATGCGGGCTCCCTTGAGATATGCCTGGTCGGTAGCTCCACCTGCCTTCTTGAAAAGTTCACTCAGGCGGGCGTTGCGATGGTCTAATGTATAGAGACCGGCAAACATCACTTCACCGGTAATCGATACGTTCTGCTGCTCTACATACGCCGGACTTTGACGAATCATTACTTCATCAAATGGCATCAGCTTGAAACCTGGGGTGCCGTCGATAACGAAGCCGTCTTTAAGAGATAGGGTGTAGGTCTTGGCGATAACGCTATCTGGACGTAAAGCCTTGGCATCCATTACTCTACGGCTTACCATTACATTAACGGTTGAAGCCTTGTCGGTTAAGCCGCCTGCCTGAAGAACGAAGTCTTCGAGGGTCTCATTGTCGGCATATTGATAGACGCCTGGATACTGCACTTCGCCACGGATGGTGAGGGTGCGCTCTACAATCTTTTCCTGTCGGGTAGGGATGAAGAGGACATCGTTCTCCTTCAATGGGATATCTGGAGTCTTGCCGTTCATGATGCCGGCGATGTCTACACTTATTACTTCGAGCGAGCGGTCTGACTTCATGCGGTGCATTACGGCACGGTTAGTGAATGCCTCCTCAGTCAATCCTTCGGCATGCTCTACAAGGGTTCGTACGCTGTTGATTTCTTCGCCGAGATTGTACATGCCCGGACGGAATACGGCTCCTTTCACCTCTACGGTGTTGGCGTAGCGTGGCAGGATACTGTCTACGCTGATTGAGTCGCCGTCATCGATGCGGAAACTTGAGAAGTCGAACTCCCCAACATTATATACGGCATGTTCTCTGCCAGTCTTGCGGTTCAGTCTTACTGATTTCTTATAAGCATCGCCTGTAAAACCGCCGGAATACTTCAGAAGGGAATTGACGCTCTCGTTCTTCTTCATTTCGTAAATCATCGGGCGCTTAACCTTTCCGGCAATGGTTACGAGACAGTCGTATGGACCTACTACGATAACATCGTTGTCGGCAAGGCGGACATTACCCGTCAGTTTGCCGTTCAGAATATAGTCGTAGATGTCAACAACTGTTACCAGCTTATTATGTCTGTAAACCTTGATGTTTCGCAATGTACCCAGATCGTTGGTTCCGCCTGCCATGTAGAGGGCATGGAATACGGTAGCGAAGGCTGAGAGGGTATAGGTGCCCGGAATCTTAACCTCGCCCATTACGTTTACCATGATGGTCTTGGTCTGTCCTACGGTGAGTTTGATTCGGCTTGAACGGTATCTGCTGCCCACTGTATTGCGTAGGCGGGCATTAGCCTGAGCTACAGTCAAGCCTGAAACGCTGACTGGTCCATAACCCTCGATGGTTACTTCACCATCTGGCGAAACGGTGCTCTCGATGGTTTTCTGAGAGGCGCCATAGATATCTATGATGACGGCATCGCCAGGTCCCAGACGATAGTTCTGTGGGGTAGCGATGTTCATATTTGGCTCGAAACTGAGGTCCTTGTTATTGAAGATGTCACGGCCGAATACCTTGTTGCGCTTGATGCCGAGCTCAGCCTGCATCTGTTTAACCATGGTAGCTGTATCGGGTACCAGGCCGTTCATCTCCTTGCTGAAGTTAGCATAGTCAGGATTATTCTCATCATAAGATGAATAGTAGCTGTCGTTCTGCTTGCTCTGGATGCGATAGTTGCTATAGGTTGAAGCCTGCTTCTCATTGTCCTTGTCCTGGTAATCTTCTCTTTGCTTACCATTGTTGGTCCGCATTCTCTTGTTGCCTGCATTTCCTGCAGCGGTTGTGCTGTAGAGCTCGTTCTGCTGCGACATTTTCTGATACTTATTGCGTACACGTCGAATCTGGGAGATGTCTACGCCTTGCTGCATCAGTTTGGTAACAATCTGTGAATTGGATGTGCCACGCTCATGTTCTTTCACCACAAAGCTCATGACCTGATCATCGGTCATGTGTGAACTCTGTGCGAAAAGTGGTCCTGAAGACAGGATGAGCGCCAGTACAAGTATGATATGTTTCTTCATTATTATTCTTTTATCTTAGTTTAATTTATATAATAACTCGAAAAAAGTGATTTTGTTGCTATAGAAGGCTGAAAAGATGTTAATAAAAACAAGAAACCCAGGGTTCAACCCTGGGTTACTGATGTTCTGAGCGAGATACGGGAGTCGAACCCGCCTCACAGGCTTGGGAAGCCCGTGCACTACCGATGTGCTAATCTCGCGAAGGAAAATACTAACTCCTTTCACAAGAAAGAGCCACGAGCGGGACTCGAACCCGCGACCCACGCATTACGAATGCGTTGCTCTACCAACTGAGCCATCATGGCTTTTTGCCCAAAAGCAGATGCAAAGGTAATGAATATTTTTTGAAATAAGAAATTATTGCCTAAACTTTTCTCGTGGTTAACTCTTATTAACTAAAGTTTGTTGGTTGCTATACCGGGTTCATAATAAAAGAGGGACTATCGCCAGTGGATAGTCCCTCTTCAGATTATAGTTTCTTGAATGTCAATTCTTCTTTTTTCGAATTCTTGCCTACCGAGATGGTGTCGCCTGGCTTCATTGTGCCATCGAGTAACATCTCGCAAACGGAATCTTCGATGTAGGTCTGGATGGCGCGGCGGAGTGGGCGGGCACCAAACTGTACATCGTATCCCTTCTTGGCTACCATCTCCTTTGCCTTTTCGGTAATCTGGAAATGGAATCCCAAGTCTTCTATTCTCTTGACCAGTCCTTCCAGGTCGAGGTCGATGATGCGCTTGATGGCATTGAGATCCAACTGGTCGAAGGTGATGATGTCATCGAGACGGTTCAGAAACTCTGGAGCAAACTGCTTGCTCAGACTCTTCTGGACGATGCTGCGGGCATACTCCTTGTCTTTCTCATCCATCGCCAATCCGCCTTTTATACCTGCAGAAGTAAAGCCGACGCCTCTGCCGAAATCTTTCAGCTGGCGGGTTCCTGCATTAGAGGTCATGATGATGATGGTGTTGCGGAAGTCGATGAGTCTGCCGTTACCATCGGTAAGTCTGCCTTCGTCGAGTACCTGTAAGAGCAGGTTGAATACCTTGCTGTTGGCTTTCTCTATTTCGTCGAGCAATACGATGCTGTATGGTTTGCGGCGTACCTTTTCGGTCAGCTGTCCACCTTCGTTATAGCCTACGTATCCTGGAGGTGCACCTACCAGACGTGAGGTGTTGAAACTCTCGGAAAATTCGCTCATGTCTATTCTGATGAGTGAATCTTTCGAACCAAACATTTCCTCGGCAAGTTTCTGGGCAAGATAGGTCTTACCTACACCTGTAGGACCCAGGAACATGAATACGCCAATAGGATGGTTAGGGTCGCGCAAGCCTACACGGTTCCTCAGAATGGTCTTTACCATCTTGTTGATGGCATTATCCTGAGCAATCACCTTGTGCTTCAGGTTGTGTTCCAGATCTTTCAGACGTTTGCTTTCACCCTCTGCCATGCGTTGGGCTGGTACGCCGGTCATCATGCTGATAACGTTGGCAATGTCTTCGGCTGTCACCTCAACATATTCGCCAATCTCTCCCTGCTGCCATTGCGCCTTCATGTCCTCAATCTCTTTCTCGATCTTGGTCTGGGCATCTCTGCATGAGGCTGCCATCTCGAAGTTCTGGTTTGCTACAGCCTGCTGCTTCTTGCTGATTATCGTTTTCAGTTCTTTTTCCAGCTTGATATATGGAGCAGGAACACTTGCATTATTAATATGTACGCGCGAGCCGGCTTCATCTATCACGTCGATAGCCTTGTCTGGGAAGTGGCGGTCGGTGATATAGCGCTCTGTCAGTTTGACACATGTCTCGAGAGCCTCGTCTGTATATCTCACACAGTGATGCTTCTCGTAATGTTCCTTGATGTTGTGCAGTATCAGCAGGGTCTCTTCGCGTGTAGTAGGTTCAACGATAACCTTCTGGAAACGGCGCTCCAAGGCTCCGTCCTTCTCAATGCTCTTGCGATACTCATCGAGCGTGGTGGCACCGATACACTGGATGATACCTCTTGCCAGGGCTGGTTTCAGAATGTTGGCGGCATCCATGCTTCCTTCGCCGGAACCGGCGCCTATCATGGTGTGAATCTCATCTATGAAGATGATGATCTCCGGATGGTCCTCCAGTTCCTTGATGACATTCTTGATGCGCTCTTCAAACTGTCCGCGGAATTTGGTTCCTGCGACGATGGCTGTCAGGTCAAGACTTACCAGACGCTTGTTGAAGAACATAGGCGATGTTTCCTGGTTGTTGATGAGCTGTGCCAGTCCTTCTACGATGGCACTCTTTCCTACGCCCGGTTCACCTATTAATACTGGGTTGTTCTTCTTTCTGCGACCCAGAATCTCGAGCACGCGCTGAATCTCCTTCTCTCTGCCTACGACAGGATCCAGTTTTCCATCGGCTGCAGCCTTGGTCAGGTCGAAACTGAATTTGTCGATGGTAGGGGTGCTGCTCTTTTTGCGCGGAGTTCCATTTGAACGGGTAGACAGTCTCATCGGGTTCTGGTCCTTTTCCATATCGAATGGCTCTTCGTCAGTTTCCATCATGTCGTTCTGCTCGTTGTAGTCATCTTCTGCTTCTATTCCACCAGCCATCTCCAGGTTCTCTGCTTCCTCCTGCCTGTCAGCATCAGGGATTTCTGAATCAGGTGTTTGTGGTTCCATTTTGAAATCCTTCGGCTCTTCTGTCTTCTGCTCGTCATCCTTGTCAGCAGGATAGAGCATTTCGATGGCACGGTCGTAGCTTAAGCCCAGTTGACTCAGCCAGTTGGCTACAGGGTTCTTGTCATTTCTCAAGATGGCAAGCAGCAGATGTCTTGGCTCTACAATCTTGGAGTGCTCGTAGTTGTTTGCCTCGCGGATAGAGTCTCTGATAATGCTGTCTGTTATCTGGCTGAATGGGATGTGGCTGTTCTCCTTCACGTTATCGGCAGGAGTTTCTTCCACACGCTTTTCCAGTTTGCTGTTAAGGACTCCGCTGAAAGCCATCGGACTGATGTCTGCGCCCTTCAGGAGCTTGTTGACATCGCTGTCGTTCTGGCTGATCAGACTCAGCATCAGATGCTCCACGCTGATTTCTCTTCCCAAGGTGCGTGCTGCTTCTTTGCTACTTCTGTTCAGTATGTCCTGTATATGTGAAAACGGATTTATCATATTTGCTTATATTTTTAAAAAATCTCAGTGCAAAAGTACACATTATTTTCAAAAATAGCAAATGATATGCCAACTTTTTTGCATTGTTAAAATACAAATAATGCTAAAATAATGCGATTTTTCGCCTCTAAAGCGTTTTAGTATCATTTTTTTTTGTATCTTTGTCGGGAATTTCAAAAGGGTAAAACGGCTTAGAACGCAAGGAAATGCCCTTAAACGCGATTTCCGGATGGAAAACAGGCGTTTTGAAAGTAACGAATAAACAATAATACATTAATATAAGAAATGGACGAAAATCAGACAATGGATCATGATAGAATCATGAAGATCAACATTGAGGAGGAGATGAAGTCGAGCTACATTGATTATTCGATGTCAGTTATCGTGGCTCGTGCCCTCCCTGATGTACGCGATGGTTTCAAGCCTGTGCACCGCCGTATTCTTTACGGTATGCTCGGCATTGGAAACACCAGTGACAAACCTTATAAGAAATGTGCGCGTGTTGTTGGTGAGGTGCTCGGTAAGTATCACCCTCACGGTGACTCTTCTGTTTACGGCGCTCTGGTGCGTATGGGACAGGAGTGGAACATGCGTTATACCTTGATTGACGGACAGGGTAACTTCGGTTCTGTTGACGGTGACTCTCCTGCTGCCATGCGTTATACAGAGTGCCGCCTCTCCAAGATGGGTGAGCATATCATGGATGACCTTGACAAGGAAACGGTTGATATGACCAACAACTTCGATGATACCCTGCAGGAACCTACCGTGATGCCAACCAAGATTCCTAATCTTCTGGTAAATGGTGGTAACGGTATTGCAGTAGGTATGGCTACCAATATACCTACCCACAACCTGGGTGAGGTAATTGACGGTTGCTGTGCATATATCGATAATCCTGACATCGACACCGACGGATTGATGCAGTATATCCCTGCTCCTGACTTCCCAACCGGTGCTACCATCTATGGTATACAGGGTGTGAAGGATGCATACGAAACGGGTCGAGGCAGAATCGTGGTTCGTGCCACTGCCGAGATTGAAAGTAGTGAAAACCATGATAAGATTGTTATCACCGAGATTCCTTATGGTGTAAACAAGGAGCAGCTCGTGATGGCTATTGCTGACCTTGCCAAGGAAGGCAGAGTAGATGGCATCGCTAACGTAAACGATGAGTCTGGCCGTCAGGGTATGCGTATCGTGGTAGATGTAAAGCGTGATGCAAATGCTAATGTTCTTTTGAACAAACTCTTTAAGCTGACTGCTCTTCAGAGCTCATTCTCAGTGAATTGCATCGCTCTTGTTAATGGCCGTCCACGTCTTTTGAGCTTGAAGGAATGTGTGAAGTATTTCGTAGAGCATCGTCATGATGTTACGATCCGCCGCACCCAGTTCGAACTGAAGAAGGCTCAGGAGCGTGCTCATATTCTCGAGGGCTTGATCATTGCCTGCGACAACATCGACGAGGTGGTACATATTATCAGAGCCAGCAAGACTCCTTCTGATGCTCAGCGCAATTTGGAGAAACGCTTCGAACTCGATGAACTTCAGAGTAAGGCCATCGTGGATATGCGCCTCAGCCAGTTGACAGGCTTGCGTCTGGAGCAGTTGCACAATGAATTCAACGAGTTGATGAAGACTATCGACTACTTGAACCAGATTCTGAACGATCCTGAGCTCTGCAAGAAGGTAATGAAGGATGAACTCAACGAGGTGAAGGAGAAGTATGGTGACGCACGTCGTACCATGATTAAGCCTGATGACCATGAGTTCAATCCAGAAGACTTCTATCCAAACGACCCAGTGGTTATCACCGTGAGTCATCTCGGATATATTAAGCGCACCCCATTGTCAGAGTTCCGTGAGCAGGCTCGTGGTGGAGTAGGTTCTAAGGGTGCCCGTACCCGTGATAAGGACTTCACCGAGTATATCTATCCTGCTACCATGCACCAGACCATGCTGTTCTTCACCAAGAAGGGCCGCTGCTACTGGTTGAAGTGTTACGAGATTCCAGAGGGCGACCGCAACTCCAAGGGTCGTGCTATCCAGAACCTCCTCAACATCGAGAGCGATGACCAGGTGAATGCATTCCTCCGCCTCAGAGGCTTGAACGATGCTGAGTTCATCAACAACCATTATGTAGTCTTCGCTACCAAGAATGGTACGGTGAAGAAGACCTGTCTGGAGGCATATTCCCGTCCACGTGCCAACGGTGTGATTGCTATCAACATCGTAGAGGGCGATGAGGTGGTAGATGTTCGTCTGACAAATGGTCATAACGAGCTGATTATAGCCAACCGCAATGGTCGTGCTGTACGTTTCAATGAGAACGAGATTCGTACAATGGGTCGTACTTCTACCGGTGTTCGTGGTATGCGCCTCGATGAGGGTAATGATGCCGTAGTAGGTATGATTGTTGTCAACGATCCAGAGAAGGAAACCGTGATGGTAGTGAGCGAGCAGGGTTACGGTAAGCGTTCTGATGTACTCGATTACCGCGTTACCAAGCGTGGCGGTAAGGGTGTGAAGACTCTGAATATTACTGATAAGACCGGCCGACTGGTAGCTATCAAGAACGTAACCGATGATAACGACCTCATGATTATCAACCAGAGTGGTATCGTGATTCGTCTTGCCGTAGCCGATTGCCGTGTCATGGGCCGTGCTACCCAGGGTGTACGCCTCATCAATCTTGCCAAGAAGAATGATGTCATTGCCAGCGTATGCAAGGTGATGAGTTCAGAGCTCGAGGCTTCTGTAGAAGAGGAGAGCCGTTCTGCCTGGGCTAAGAAGAGCGAGGAGATAGAGAATGATACCGTAGGTGCCAAGACTGCCGAAGAGGCTGCTGAGGCTGAGGCTCATCTCGCTGACGAAGCATCTGAAGCTGAGGATACCGATTCGGGCAACGTAGATTTCGAATAAAAGAAAAGACGCGTAAAAAATAAATAACAACAACTTTTAAACTCATTAAGAAAAATGAAAAAGTTTTTAGTAGCTGCAATGATGGTACTAGGTGCCACATCAGCATTCGCAGGCGACAGTGACGCTCTCAAGGCTGTCATGAAGGCTAAGTCTTATGCCGAGGCTGAGGCTTTGGTTAAGCAGAATTTGGGTCAGATGGCTAACGATGCAGAGAAGGCCAAGGCTTACAACAAGCTCGTTGATCTCGCTATGAAGCAGTTCAACGACCAGCAGAGCATCCAGCAGACCAATCAGATCATGAAGAAGAACGACCCGGTTGACGAGGCTGCTATGTCTGAGGGCGCATACAATGCATTGATCAATGCTATTGAGTGCTACAAGTACGACCAGCTTCCTAACGCTAAGGGTAAGGTTGCTCCTAAGTTTAACAACAATGCTAGCCGTGTATGGGGTGCTCGTGTTCAGCTCGTTAATGCGGGTCAGACTGCAGCTCAGAACAATAAGGCTGATGAGGTATTGAAGTATTGGGGTGCATTCCTCGATACAGACAATGAGCCTCTCTTCGCTTCTGTAGACCAGAAGCAGAAGGATGGCGAGAAGGAGTATATCGGTCAGGTTGCTCTCTTTGCAGCCCGTTATGCATACCAGGCTAAGGATGCTGCCCGTTGCGAGAAGTATTGCGACATCGCCATGAAGAGTGAGAAGGAGGCTAAGGATGCCCTCAACCTCAAGCTCTATGTAATGAAGGACGGCTTGAAGACTCACGAGGATTCTCTTGCCTATGTTAACAAGCTCAAGGATATCTTTGCAAAGGACGAGACCAATGAGGTTGTTCTCGATGGTTTGAACTCTATGTACTCTTCATTGAAGATGGAGAAGGAGCAGACTGAACTTTTGGACGCAGCTATTGCAAAGAACCCTAACAACTTTGTAGCTCTTGCTAACAAGGGTATGATGTATATCCAGAAGAACGATGCAGACAACGCTATCAAGTGTTTGAAGCAGGCTCTTGCTGCAAAGGAGGATAACGTAGTTGTTCTTACTTATCTGGGTGCATGCTACAACAGCAAGGCTGGTAACTTGCAGGATCCTAACGGTCGCAAGGTTGTTTACCAGGAGGCTATCAAGGTTCTTGATAAGGCTAAGCAGCTCGATCCAGAGAAGGCTCAGGCTAACTGGGGTTACACCCGTTACCAGGCTTACTATGGCTACTATGGTCCTAACGCAGCAGAGACCAAGCAGGCTGAGGCTGAGAGCAAGTAAAGTTTAAGCTTCAAATAAGTATTTGATTCTCATAGGGGGATGTCACCTAGTGTGGCATCCCTTTTTTGTTTCTTTGACATTGGGTTGTTCCGGTAAGATAACAAATAGGACTGTGTTTTTTGTGGCAAAATGATTGATAAAAACATCAGCGAGTAATGTTGGTTTACTGTAGGCGCCCATCAGCTGGTCTACGCATGCACAACAGGTGTTGTGCGAGCGCATATCAGCTGTTATGCAAGCGCACAACAGCTGTTGTGCGGCCTACGGAGTTAACTTCTCCGATAACCTATACTATCTTTTCCGACAACTTCATCTGTCTTTTCCGACAACTTCTTCCGTATTCTGCGATTGTATCTTACGCTTGTGTGCATTTATTGAAGTTGTTCATGTGTCGTAAAAATCTTCTTGGTATGTCCGTCTTCCATAAAAATAGGCTGAGCCATCATGCGATGACTCAGCCTTAATTCTTTTTTATCCATTCAGAACTTTACTGCTGAACAGGAATCTTCTTGACACGACGCTCGTGACGGCCACCCTCGAATGTTGTGGCAAAGAACTCGTCGAGAATAGCCTCGGCGGTCTTGTTGTCTACGAAACGACCTGGAAGTACTAATACGTTGGCATCGTTGTGCTGACGAACCAAATGAGCAATCTCCTTGCACCATGCCAATCCGGCACGTACACCCTGATGCTTATTCAATGTCATGGCGATACCTTCGCCGCTGCCGCAAATGCCGATACCTGGATATACTTCGCCGCTCTCAATGCCATTAGCAAGAGCATGACCGAAGTCAGGATAGTCTACACTCGCATCGCTGTATGTACCATAATCCTTTACAGGATAACCCTTCTTTTCCAAATATTCCAATACAAATTGCTTCAATGGAAAACCTGCGTGATCGCATGCAATACCAACTGTCTTTACTTCCATAATACTTAAGTTTTTAAGTGAAGAAACCGGTGTAAACCCTTATCCTTCACAAGGTTAATATTAAAAGAGTGAAAGGAGTCGGATGCCGGAAATGGAAATCTGCCATCCGGCAAAATCTCCAACTCCAGCTTCCAACTCCTGTTTAGTTTATGCTAATTAAACTTCAGCCAAGAAAGCCTTTACCTGCTTGTAAACGTTCTCGCCTGTGTAACCGAGCTTCTCATCAAGTACCTTGTAAGGAGCTGAGAAACCGAAGCTCTCCATACCCCAAACCTTACCATTAGCGCCTACGAGACCCTGGAGTGTTACAGGAAGACCGGCAGTCATACCGAAGATCTTAGCGTTCTTTGGCAATACGCTCTCCTGATATTCCTTGCTCTGACCGCGGAACAAGCCCTCTGATGGAGCACTTACCACGCGAACCTTGATGCCGTCGGCACGCAAAGCATCGCAACCAGCCTCCAATGTAGAAACCTCAGAACCGCTAGCTACCAAGATAACGTCTGGATTCTCGTCGCTGCCTGCTACGATGTAAGCACCCTTAGCAGCCTGCTCATAGTCTGTTCCCTCTGGCAACTTGGCGATGCCCTGGCGAGAGAAGATCAAAGCTGTAGGAGTCTCAACATTCTCCATAGCGAGCTTCCAGCAAACTGTAGTTTCGTCAGCATCAGCTGGACGGAATACGCGAACGCTGTCCTTACCTGCGTGGTTCTTCAACTTCTCCATGAGGCGAATCTGTGCCTCCTGCTCAACTGGCTCGTGAGTAGGTCCATCCTCACCAACGCGGAATGCATCGTGAGTCCAGATGAACTTCACTGGAACCTGCATCAGGGCTGCGAGACGTACAGCTGGCTTCATATAATCAGAGAATACGAAGAATGTACCCATTGCTGCAACCACACCACCGTGGAGCATCATACCGATACACATATCAGCCATAGTCAACTCTGCAACACCAGCCTGGAAGAAAGCACCAGAGAAGTCACCGCGAACGATGCTCTTGGTCTTCTTCAAGAAACCGTCTGTCTTATCAGAGTTAGAAAGGTCAGCAGAAGCACAGATCATGTTAGGAACCTGCTCTGCCAAAACACCGAGACAAGCAGCAGATGCTGCACGTGTAGCTGAACCAGCCTTCTGCTCAACCTTGCTCCAGTCTACCTTAGGAGCCTTGCCGCTGAACCACTCATCCATCTGGGCAGCCTTCTCTGGGTTAGCCTTGCGCCACTCAGCCTCTGCAGCCTTGCGCTCTGCAACAATCTTCTTCAACTCCTCAGCACGCTTAGCGTAGATTTCCTTTACATCGTCGAAGATAACGAATGCATTCTCAGGATCACCACCGAGGTGCTTGATTGTATTTATGTATGCGTCGCCACCGAGAGGAGCACCGTGAGTATTGATGCAAGCCTCGTAGCTTGTGCCGTCTGCGCGGAGAGCACCCTTACCCATTACGGTCTTACCGATGATGAGGGTAGGGCGGTTCTGCTCCTTCTGGGCAGCATCGAGCGCCTCACGAATCTGAGCTACGTCGTTACCGTTGATCTTGATGACATTCCAGCCCCAAGCCTTGTACTTCATCTCTGTATCCTCGTTCATTACAACGCCACACTCTGTAGAGAGCTGGATGTCGTTAGAATCGTAGAACATGATGAGGTTGTTCAGACCGAGGTTACCGGCGATACGACCAACACCCTGTGAAATCTCTTCCTCTACAGCACCATCAGAGATGTATGCGTAGATCTTGTGCTGCATCATGGTTGAACCCAGACGAGCCTCGAGGAACTTCTCTGCAACAGCTGCACCAGCTGCGAGGGCATGACCCTGACCGAGAGGACCAGATGAGTTCTCGATACCACGCTGAAGGTCGAGCTCTGGGTGACCAGGAGTTACAGAACCCCACTGGCGGAACTGCTTGAGGTCTTCCATTGAGAAGAAACCACGCAAAGCCAAACCAGCATAGAGCATAGGGCTCATGTGACCTGGGTCGAGGAAGAAACGGTCGCGGCCAGTCCATGTTGGATCTGCTGGATCATAAACCAGGTACTCAGAGAAGAGCACGTTGATGAAGTCAGAACCACCCATAGCACCACCTGGGTGACCGGAATTTGCCTTTTCTACCATTGAAGCAGCCAAGATACGGATGTTATCAGCTGCATGATTCATTACTTTAATGTCGTTCATAATTTTATATTTATTATTGTTGTTATTTCTGCTGAAATATTCTTGTTTTTCTAGCTCTGAAGGCTACTCAAAAGAAGGATACTTCCTTTTTTTGCCTTCAAAGATACTATTTTATTTTCAAAACTACGATAGATTTTGCAGGAATTTTTATCTTAAGGGTGTTTTTCTTTACTTTTGCATCCTTAAAAACTGCAGGCTTCACTACATCCGGGTGTGCGAAGTCGTTGTAATCGCTCACCTTGTTGCAGGAAAGAATCTGTCCTGTTACAGTTTTTGGAGCAGCTGCACCATCCAGATTAAACTCTACCTGCTGAGCCTTGTCAAGACTGACATTGGCAAGAGCAACCACAATGGTTCCATCTGCCTTCTTGGCTGCTGAAGTAGATACCAATGGAATCTTTCTTCCATCTTTTGCGTGATCATCGCCGCGAACATCCATAGAGTCGCACTTTACATCCATTGGGAGATAGGTTGCCTCCTGGAAGTCCTTGTACATGTTGAATACATGATAGGTTGGAGTCAGAACCATGTGACCTGTTCCCTTTGTATCTGTCAGGATCATTGACTGGAGTACGTTGACAATCTGTGCGATATTGGTCATCTTCACACGCTCTGTATGGCGGTGGAATACATTCAGCGAGAGTGCAGCAACGAAGGCATCGCGCATACAGTTCTGCTGATAGAGGTGCCCCTTGATCGTGCCAGGCTCCTCATCCCACCAGGTTCCCCATTCGTCAACGAGGAGGGCTACCTGCTTCTTTGGATCAGCCTTGTCCATGATAGCCTCGTGCTTCTTGATGACATCTTCTATGCCGAGCGCCTTGCCCATGGTCCAGTAGTAATCCTCATTGTTGAACTTGGTGGCAGAACCCTTGCTGCCTGTCCAGCCTGTTACTGTATAATAATGTAGAGAGATGGCGTTGGCACGGTTGCCGATACGGTCCATCAATACCTTAGTCCAGTTATAATCGTAATCGCTCGCTCCAGATGCAATCTTATAGAGCTGGTTGCCGTCATAGTTGCGGCAATAAACAGAGTAGCGGCGGAAGAGATCTGAATAATATTCAGGACGCATGTTGCCACCGCAGCCCCAACTTTCGTTACCAACACCGAGGTATTTTACCTTCCAAGCCTTGTCGCGGCCGTTCTGTCGGCGGAGTTTTGCCATAGGAGTATCTCCATCGCTGGTCATATATTCCACCCACTTTGCCAATTCCTCAACAGTGCCGGAACCCACGTTGCCGCTGATGTAAGGCTCGCAACCCAACATCTCGCAGAGATTCAGAAACTCGTGTGTACCGAAAGAGTTGTCCTCAATGGTTCCACCCCAGTTGTTGTTCTGCATCTTTGGTCGCTTCTCACGTGGACCGATACCATCCATCCAGTGATACTCGTCAGCGAAGCATCCTCCAGGCCATCTTAATACAGGCACTTTCAGGTCCTTGAGGGCTTGGAGCACGTCGTTGCGGTAACCCTGAGTGTTAGGAATCTTAGAATCAGGACCTACCCAAAGACCACCATAGATACAACTTCCGAGATGCTCGGCAAACTGGCCATAAATCTCTTTATTGATTTTCTGTGTTCCCTGGTTGGCATGGATTGTTCCTGTTACATCCTGAGCTTGAACTGAGAATGCAACTGCTGTTGAAAGCAATGTGGTAGCGAAAAGTTTCTTCATCATTGTTCTTATTAATTGTTGTCGATTTTAAGTATAATACGTTTGTGGAGGAGGATTCCCCACAAACGTATTTATCGTTTATTTACTTTTTGTTCTCAACTGCTGCCTTTTCGATAGCAAGACCAGCCTTGTAAGTTTCGATGTACTTATCAAAACCGGCTACATCTTCGGCAGTAGGTGCAATCTCTACACCTGTATTGCCTGCAAATACCTTCTTGTCGAGATAATCTGCCAGGCTCAACTTCTCTTCGTTGTTAACGAGATAACCTGCGAGCAGGGCAATACCCCATGCACCACCTTCGCCTGCTGTCTCCATGACAGAGATAGGGGAGTTAATGGCTGCAGCGAGGATGCGCTGACCTACACCCTTGGTCTTGAACAAACCGCCATGACCTGTGATGCGATCTACCTGTACCTTCTCGTCCTTGAACAATACATCGTTACCAATCTTCAATACAGCTACTGAAGCATAGAGGTTGGCACGCATGAAGTTGGCAAGGTTGAAGTGGTCGTTGGCAGAACGTACGAACATAGGGCGACCTTCTGCAAGACCTGTTACAGGCTCACCAGAGATATAGTTGTAAGCAATCAATCCTCCGCAATCAGCATCGCCTTCAAGAGCGTGGTTGTAGAGCTTGCCGAATACTTCGTTCATATCTACTGGAACACCGAGCAACTCCTGATACTGCTTGAACAAACCTACCCATGCATTGAGGTCGGAAGTACAGTTGTTGCAGTGAACCATTGCTACAGGGCTGCCGTCTGGAGTAGTCACCATATCAATGACTTCGTAAGGTCGGCTCAAGGCTTTCTCCAATACAATCATAGAGAAAGAAGATGTACCTGCACTGACGTTACCTGTGCGCTGACGTACAGCGTTGGTAGCTACCATACCAGTACCTGCATCACCTTCTGGAGGACAGAGTGGGGTGCCTGCCTGGAGTGTGCCTGATGGGTCGAGCTTCTTTGCACCTTCCTCGGTCAATACACCAGCATCTTCGCCTGCGTTCAGTACCTCAGGGAGAATGTCGAGAATCTTCCAGCCCAGGTTCTTAGGCTCGATGAGCTTATCGAACTTAGCTACCATCTCTGCATCGTAGTTGTTGGTGTTAGAGTCGATAGGGAGCATACCTGATGCATCGCCTACGCCCAAAACCTTCTTGCCTGTGAGCTGCCAGTGGATATAACCGGCGAGAGTGGTAAGGAAGTCAATCTTGTTGATGTGGTCCTCACCATTCAGGATAGCCTGATATACGTGAGAGATACTCCAACGCAATGGGATGTTGAAGTGGAAGAGCTCTGAAAGTTCAGCTGCAGCCTTGGCTGTATTGGTGTTACGCCATGTGCGGAAAGGAACGAGAATGTTCTCATCCTTACCGAAAGCCATGTAGCCGTGCATCATCGCAGAAATACCGATGGCAGCCAACTGCTTGATTTCGCAGTCGTACTCAGCCTTCACGTTCTTGCGGAGGTCGGCATAACAATCCTGCAAACCTTTCCAGATTGTGTCGATGCTGTAAGTCCAGAGACCATCAACCAACTGGTTTTCCCACTCAAAGCTACCCTGTGCGATAGGGTTGTTGTCGGTGTCGATCAAGACAGCCTTGATTCTGGTAGAGCCAAACTCGATACCGAGAATGGCTTTACCTGATTCTATAATAGTTTTTGCGCTCATTTCTTATAATACATTAAAAATTATCTCAATGCCTTGTTGAGCATGTAGTAAATCTCGTTGTTGCGGAGCTGCTGCTTGAAGCTGCTGATAGTTGTGTTCTTGTCGATGTTGACGAACTCAATACCGAGAATCTCGCAGAAGTCTTCCCAGTACTCAGCAGTGATATCGTAAGAGAATGCACTGTGGTGAGTACCACCAGCGAGGATCCAAGCACCTGCACCAATCTCGAAGGTTGGCTGTGGAACCCAGAGAGCTGAAGCTACAGGGAGCTTAGGCATTGCCTTTGGCTCGATGCACTCAACCTCACTTGCGATGAGACGGAAACGGTTGCCGAGGTCAACTACTGTTGCCTTAACACCCTTACCTGTCTTAGATGTGAATACCAAACGGGCAGTCTGCTGCTTGCGGA
This sequence comes from Segatella copri, assembly GCA_021622245.1. Lineage (GTDB taxonomy): Bacteria > Bacteroidota > Bacteroidia > Bacteroidales > Bacteroidaceae > Prevotella > Prevotella copri_J. The sequence continues at coordinate 201,904 of JAJVTK010000001.1, forward strand.
TACCGATGCCGAGGAAGTGAACCTCGAGCTTTGGTTTGTCTGTTGCGATCAATGGGCATACCTCGAGCATGTGGCTCTGGAGGCTAGATGTGCGGTCGGCAGCGAAGTTGAGTGTGTAGTCCTCGAGGAATGAGCAACCCTTCTCCAAGCCCTGGTTCATTACCCAGAGTGTGCGGTAGAGGCAAGCTGTCTTCCAGTCACCCTCAGCACCGAAACCATAACCCTCTGCCATCAGGCGCTGTGAAGCCAAACCAGGAATCTGGTCGAAACCGCAGAAGTTTGGATCGTCGATGTCAGCATCGCCGAGGTCATCGAAGTTGGTTGTGAATGCTACTGCATTCTCATCCTTCAATACGCGACGGAGAGCAATCTCAGCCTTAGCTGCGTTCTTCACCTTCTCCCAATAAACTTCCTTGCCAGACTCATCAATCTTGATGGTGTACTCCTTCTTGTACTCCTCAACGAGAGCATCAGCTTCTGCATCAGTTACCTTCTTGTAGTACTCCATGAGTGAAGATACTGGGTAGTAATCTACATGATAACCCAAGCGCTGCTCGAACTCTACACGGTCGCCATCTGTTACGGCAACGTTGTTCATGTTCATACCGAACATCAAGCAGCGTACGTTGTGAGCATCAGCAACACCTGCAGCTACGCGAGCCCATGTTGCAATCTGCTTCTGAGCCTCTTCGCTCTTCCAGTAACCTACAACTACCTTTCTAGGGATGCGCATACGGGTGCAGATGTGACCGAACTCGATGTCGCCGTGGGCTGACTGGTTGAGGTTCATGAAATCCATATCGATAGAATCCCAAGGGAGTTCTGCATTGTACTGAGTGTGGAAGTGGAGGAGAGGCTTCTCGAGAGCCTGCAAGCCCTTGATCCACATCTTAGCTGGAGAGAAGGTGTGCATCCATGTGATGATACCTACGCACTTCTCATCGTTGTTGGCAGCCTTCATCACAGCCTCTACTTCTGCAGAAGAGTTAGCTGTGCCCTTGTAAACTACCTTGATTGGGATGATGCCACTGTTGTTCAGACCATCTACCATGTCCTTTGAGTGACCATCAACTATCTTAACTGTTTCGCCTCCGTAAAGAAGCTGTGCACCAGTTACAAACCATACCTCTAAATTTTCAAATGCTTTAATCATGATTGTTTGTTGTATTAATTGTTATTGTTATGTGATTTATTATCTTTATTTGAAACACTGTTGATTAGTGCTTTTTCTGTCCGTAGTAAGCGTTAGGACCGTGCTTGCGGTTGAAGTGCTTCTCTACGAGCAATGGGTTCATGGTGGTGTTTGGATTCACAGAGAATGAGATGAAAGCCATCTTTGCTACCTGTTCAGCTACTACTGCGTGATAAACAGCCTGGTCAGCATCCTTACCCCATGTAAAAGGACCATGGTTCTTAACCAATACGCCAGGAGTATGAACTGGGTTGATGTTATCTTTCTTGAAACGGTCAACGATGACAACACCTGTGTTGTGCTCATATTCTGCCATCATATCCTCTGTCATCGCATCAGTGCAAGGGATGCAATCGTGGAAGTAATCAGCATGAGTTGTACCAATGTTAGGGATGTCCAAGCCAGCCTGTGCCCAAGCGGTAGCATAAGTAGAGTGAGTATGAACTACGCCACCCAACTCTGGGAATGCGCGGTAGAGAACCAGGTGGGTTGGAGTATCAGATGAAGGATTCAGGTCGCCTTCTACTACCTTACCTGTTTCCAAGTCTACCACTACCATATCGCTAGCCTTCATGGTGTCATAATCGACGCCTGATGGTTTGATGACAACCAGACCTTTCTCGCGGTCAATACCACTTACATTACCCCATGTAAAGAGCACGAGGTTGTGCTTAACGAGATCAAGGTTTGCCTTGAACACTTTTTCTTTTAATTCTTCTAACATAATATCTTTTGTTTTAAGTTGTTTATTCTATTTCAAGTTGAACGATGGGTCTTCCTCGTATGCTTTCTTGTTGAAGCGGTAGAGGGCGGCGCCTCGTTTCGAGTTGACTTTATCGATGAGTTCTGTTTTCTCGATGAAGTCGATATCCTTCACGCGTTTGCGGAAGTTGCGCTTATCAATCTCTTCGCCTATTACTGCCTCGAATACATGCTGAAGCTGTGTCAGCGTAAAGAGGTCTGGGAGGAGTTTGAAGCTTAATGGCTCATGATTGATGCGGCGGCGTATCTGTGCGATAGCGTTGCGGATCATGAGTTTGTGGTCTGAGTAAAGTTCTGGAAGTTCGTTCAGACTAACCCATTCCAATCCGTGTTCTACACGGAGGCTGTCATCATAGTCTTTCACATTGATGAGAGTGCAATAGGCGATAGAGATAACTCGCTCACCTGGGTCACGGTCGATGCGGCCGAAAGCTCCTACTTGTCTTATATAGAGGTTTTTCATTCCAGTAAGTTCCAGGATGACTCTGTTAGCTGCATCTTCGAGATTTTCTGTTGCGCCAACGAAACCACCATAGAGTGACCATTCGCCTCTTCCCGGGTCCATCTTGCGTTTGCCTATCAGTACCTGGAGGTTACTACCGTCGAACCCGAAAATGATACAATCGACGGATACTAATACTTTGGAGTATTCATTATAAAACTGGGTCATGGTCTTTCTGCTGTTTTGATGTAATGATTCAATGTATGTATAGTTGTGTTCTTTTGCTTGCTCTTCATAGAGCAGGTTCGAGAGGAAAATCAAGGAGTAAGAAGGAGAAGAAAGGATCGCGGATTTTTTCAACAGAAACAGTTTTGTCTGATCTTTGAGAAAATTCCAGACTCCTCACTTCTTACTCCTGACGTGAATAATATTTTACCAGAAGTATGCGTAGAATGCTGCGCAGAGGCCGATTACTACGAGGGTACCGATAATATCGAAGGCACCCCAACTCTCACGGATAGACTTCTTGAAGTCAGATGTGAAGGTGATTGCCTCTACCTGCTCCTTGCTTGGAGCTGGAGTGAAGCAGCTTACTACTACCATGAAGATGATGAGGAATACGAGCAACCAGCACTCGAATACGAGCCAGTTGGTCTGCCAGAACCATGCGGTGTAATCCCAGAATGCACCATCCATTGTTGCCTTACCTGTGTCAGTAATAACGTTGGTAACGAGGCGGAGCATACCGATGAGGAAACCTGTAATCATGGTGTATTCACCTGCCTTTGGAGTAATCTTCTTGAAGAAGATACCCATTGCAAATACGGCTACCATGGCTGGAGCCAGAAGTGACTGGATACCCTGGAGATAGTTGTACAAAGTATCCATCTTCATCATGATTGGCAACCATGCGAAACCGAGAACTACAACTACAATGGTAGCGATACGGCCAACGAGTACGTAGTGAGCCTCAGACATGCCCTTCTTCAATGGTTTGTAGAAGTCCTCGGTGAAGAGGGTAGCACAGCTATTGAAGAATGCTGCCAATGAAGCAACGAGTGCGCAGATGAAACCGATGGTTACGATACCCTTGATACCTGCAGGAAGAACGGTCTTTACCATGATGGCGAAGGCTGCATCAGTCTCGTTCATCTGGATAGCGCCCTTCTGAGCCAAGGCTGCTGCAATCATACCTGGGATGAGGAACATGAAGCAAGGGAGTACCTTGAAGAAACCGGCTGCGATAGTACCGCGGCGGGCACGCTTCATAACCTCTACGTTGCTCTCGCCAGGAACCTGACCCAATACACGCTGAACGATGTGCTGGTCAGTACACCAGTACCAGAAACCGATGATGGTTGCACCGATGAATACTACGAAACCAGGATACTCTTGATACATAGAGTCACCTGCCTCCCAGTGGAACATGTGAGTTGTACCGTAGCCGTTGTTCAACTTGCCGCAGTAATCCATCATGTCGGCCCAACCGGCAGAGATGCTGCCACCGCCGAGGGTAGAGAGACCGAGGAAGAGTACGAGGAAAGAACCGATGACGAGGATAGGAGTCTGGATGGTTGACAATGTCATCACGCCCTTCATACCACCGAATACGGTGAAGATGGTGGTGAGGATAATCAAGCCGATAGCACCTGCCCAGAAGTTCAAGCCCCAGAGATACTCGAAGAAGATACCACCTGTAAGAGCTGTAACGCTCACCTTAGTAAGGATGTAAGCTACGAGGGTGATGATAGAGAGCCATGAACCTGTGCGCTGGGTATAGCGGAACTTCAGGAAGTCTGGCATGGTGATGATCTTACCCATCTTGTTGATGAGCAACTGGTAGAAAGGTACGAACAGCCAACCCAAGATGAGGATCATCCAACCCTGCATCTCCCAGTGTGCCATACCGACACCACTCTTGGCACCTGTACCAGCCAAACCAACGAGGTGCTCAGAACCAATGTTGGCAGCAAAGATAGCCATACCGATTACATACCATGGCTCACCCTTACCGAAGAGGTAGGCAGAAGAGTCTTCACCTTTCTGAGCCTTTCTGTCTTTCACGATAGCGTGCCAGACAGCCCAAATTACGCCGATAACACCAATGGCGAGTATAGCCCAATCAAGCCATACGAATTCTGTTGAATTCCAATTCATAATTACTATAAGATTGTTTGTTTATTATTATTTGTTTATTCTTTTCTTTTATTGGATGCTTATTATGTTAGTTTCTTATCCAGCACATTTCGTTTTTTGTCATTGCGAAAATTTCTTGTTGGATGTTAGCTGTTCCGGCGGACTTTATCCGCCGGTTCGCTAACTTTTAAACTAACTTACGCTTACTTTTTAACGCTGAATTTGTAAGCGAGGTGAGAATAGTATTTCTCTCCTGGCTTCAATGTGGCATCTGTCCAATCCTTTACACCCTGAGCAATCTTTGTTGGAGAATCAGGATATTTCTGGCTCTCGAAGCAAACGCTTACGTGTTTAGGATACTTGATGCCATGCTTGCAGGCAATACCTGTGCCTTGGAAGTTACCGGTGTAAACCTGAATGCCTGGCTCGTTGGTAAATACTTCAAGAAGGATACCGCTCTTTGGTGAGTAGAGGCTTGCGCAAACTGTTTTGTCATCGCCCTTACCATTCTTATATGTGTTCAAACACCAGTTGTGGTCGTAACCTGTGGCATTCTTAATCTGATCAAAGTTATAATCAACCTTCTTGCCGATTTCTGCAGGTTTACGGAAATCCATAGGGGTTCCATCGACACTCTTGATTTCACCAGTTGGAATGTAAAGTGAATCTGCAGGAGTGAACTTATCTGCATTGATGTACATTACCTGATCGAAACCTTCCTTAGATGGATCGCCATTCAAGTTGAAGTAACTGTGGTTGGTCATATTGACAACGGTCTCTTTGTCTGTTGTAGCGCCAAACTCGATGTCGAGTGTGTTGTTACTCTGGACTGTATATTTAGCTGTTGCTGTTACGTTGCCAGGGAAACCATTCTCGCCATCCTTAGCATTGATAGTGAAGGTAACGGATGAGTCGTTCTTCTCTGTAATGTCGTAAACCTGGTTCAACCATCCTGTAGCACCACCACCATGCAGGCAGTTGCCATTATCATTTGCCTTCAACTGGTATGTTGAACCAGCAAGTGAAAGTTTAGCATCCTTGATACGGTTGGCATAACGTCCTACAGAAGAACCATAATCTGAAGGAGAGTTAAGGGTGTCAGCATACTGATGGATATTATCGTAACCAAGAACCACATCTGTTGGCTTTCCGTCCTTGTTTGGAACGGAAATAGAAACGACACGTCCACCATAATTGGTGAGGCAAACTTCCATGCCGTTTGCATTCTTGAGAGTTACTAACTCAGTCTTCTTGCCCAATACTGTTGAATCGAAATCTGCTGGATTCAAACCAGATTGTGTGAGACTTGCATTGCTGCTTGATGAACAAGCTGAGAGGGTAGCGATAGCCGCAAAACCAACTCCCATAAATAGGGTCTTAAATGTACTCATTTTTAGGCTGTTTTTTATTGTCTATTCATTTTGGGTGTAAAATTACAATTTTATTTCGAATCTGCAAGCGTTTTCCCTAACTTTTTTTCTTCTAAAGTGTCTTTTTAACACTATTTGTATGAAAACGCCTGTTTTTGGCTTATTTGGGACAAAAAAAACTGCAGTTAGCAAATACTAACTGCAGTTCCTTATATTATATATAATGTATATATTAGCAAACCTTGTGAGAACCCTCAGAGATGATTACAGGGTAAATCTCTGGAGCATGACCATATTTGGCTGTGAACTTAGCTGTCACGTCCTCAACGAACTTGTCGTAGATATCGTCCTTTACCAGGTTGATGGTGCAGCCACCGAAGCCACCGCCCATGATACGGCTACCAGTAACACCGTTTTCCTTAGCAACATCGTTTAAGAGGTCGAGTTCCTCGCAGCTTACCTCGTATTCCTTGCTCAAGCCGTGGTGAGTCTCGTACATCTTCTGACCTACTGTCTCGTAGTCGCCCTTCTCAAGAGCATCGCAGACAGCCAATACGCGGTCCTTCTCGCCCAATACGAAGTGAGCGCGGCTGTAATCCTCTTCGCCTACCTCTGCGCGAACCTCTTCCAACTGCTCCCATGTGCAATCACGGAGAGTTTCGAACTTAGCTTCTGGGTGCTTTGCTGCAATGTGCTTAACAACATTTTCGCAAGAGTTGCGACGGTCGTTGTATGGAGAACCTGCCAACTCGTGCTTTACCTTAGAGTTTACCAGGCAGAGTTTATAGCCCTTAGGCTCGAATGGGAAGTATTCAAATTCGCGGCTGTTGCAATCGAGGCGCATCAACTTACCTTCCTTGCCGAAAACAGAAGCAAACTGGTCCATGATACCGCAGTTAACACCTACATACTTGTGCTCTGTAGCCTGGCCTGCGAGAACGAGATCCCATTTAGAAACCTTGTTGTCACCAAAGAGGTCGTTCAAAGCAAAAGCAAAACAGCTTTCAAGAGCAGCAGATGAAGACATACCTGCACCGAGAGGCACATCACCATAGAATGCTGCATTGAAACCCTTCACGTCAACGCCCAATGCCTTCATCTCCTGGCAAACACCATAGATGTAACGTGCCCATGAAGCGCGAGGACCTTCAGGATCATTAACCTTGAATTCTACACGGTCCTTCAAGTCGATAGAGTAGAGCATGACGGTATCTGTTCCGTTAGGACGGATTTCTGCCATGATACCCTTATCTACTGCACCTGGGAAAACAAATCCACCATTATAATCGGTATGCTCACCAATCAAGTTAATACGACCTGGTGACATGTAGATGTTACCTGTTTTACCATCGAAATGCTTGATGAATCGGCTTCTTACTTTTTCAATATCCATAATTAGTTAAGTTTTTGTTGTGTTGTTACTAAAGATTTGATTATATGATTTAGCCCTAAGACTATATATGCCTTAGGGCTAATTTATTTCGTGTTATTAATCAACAGGAATATCCTTGTTGATGTTTTTGCAACCAGCTACAGCATAGAAGAACATGTATGCCATACAGATGAGAGGCACAATGTAACTAGCCATATAGCCAGCGTTGTCTGCGATGAAGTTCTGTACCAATGGCATCAATCCGCCACCTACTACCATCATCATGAAGATACCTGAAGCCTGGGCTGTATACTTGCCAAGACCCTCAGTAGCAAGGTTGAAGATAGAAGACCACATGATAGAAGTGCAGAGACCGCAGAGTACCAGGAACATGGCAGCGATAGGCACTGTTACCATCTGGAATGATGTACCTGTAAATACAGGCATTTCTACTGTTGTTGACTTGCCGAGAAGTACGGCGAGGACGATAAAGATCATACCTGCACCATTGGCAATCATCATCATCATGCGGCTAGATACCTTGTCTGCAATAAAACTGGAGCAAAGACGACCAACCAGCATTAGGAGCCAGTATGTACCTGCAACGAAACCACCGATAGCTGCTGCATTTGCCAAGGCTGTACCATTGATGAAACCACCACCATTTGCTGTTGTATCAGAAATGTAGAAGTTCAATGTTCCAGGAATGCCTACCTCAACACCTACATAAACGAAGATTGCGATAACGCCGAGGTTGAAGTGGCGGAAGGCCCATGGTGAATGCTCGAATACAGTCTTGTCTGTAGTCTTACCCATCTCTGGATCCTGGATAGGGATGAAGTTCAAGATAACGAATGCTGCTGCGAATACGGCAAGGGCAATGTAAAGCACGAGGTTCACATCTACCATTTTGGTATTAGCAGTAACAGTACCGATAAGGGCACCTACGAGCATTGGGGTTAAAGTTCCGGATAAACTGTTCAATGTACCACCGATGAGGTTCAACTGGTTACCGCGGTTACCACCACCACCGATGAGGTTCAACATTGGGTTTACAACAGTATTCAAAATACAAACAGCAAAACCTGAGATGAACGCACCGAAGAGGTAAACGGCGAAGCCTGAGATGTCGGCACCGAACTTACCGGAAAGGAACTGGATGAGCACGCCTACGAATCCGGTAGCGATACCGGTGAGGGCGGTCTTCTTGTAACCGATTTTGGTGAGCAACTTACCTGCAGGGATACCCATGAAGAGGTAAGCCAAGAAGTTCATGGCGTTACCCAACATACCGATCATGTTAGCACTTCCGCTGTCAGCGAATACATTTTTCCAAATAACTCCGATAGGAGCAGCCAAATTCGTTACGAACGAAATCATGGCGTAGAGGAACATCATCGTGATAATGGCGATGATATTGCCATTTTTACTTTGGTTTTCCATTTTTTTTGATAGTTGATATTGTTATTTGTTATTATTATTTGCGAAAAGCTTGTTTATACTCTTTTTGAAGAGGTTATTGATTCTCTTTTATGGTAAAGAGGTTGCTACTCTTTTCTTCTAAGAGGTTGTTTCTTCTTTAAAGACGTTAAGACTTCTCTTTAAGATTGTTGTCGCGCTGGATGAGTTTTGTCATTCAAGCGCGAAAATGGAGCAAGTGCTGTTTAGAGTACCTGCTCCATGATTTATTCTGATTTATTTGTCAATTCCAAACTTATAGATTGTCTTCTGGGTGTATGTTTCACCCGGATTTAATCTGCAACTTGGGAAATAGGTGTGATTTGGAGTGTCTGGGAACTTCTGTGCCTCGAAGCAGACTGCACTGCGACGTGGGAATGTTGCACCAAACTGTCCTGAGATACCTGCAAGGAAATTACCTGTGTACATCTGCAAACCTGGTTCTGTGGTATAAACCTCCATGGTACGGCAGCTTACAGGGTCTTTTATACGGGCAGCGAAACTCAACTCACCTTCTTCTGTCTTGTTCAATACATAGTTATGGTCGTAACCCTGACCATTCTTGATCTGCTCGTTGTCTGCATTGATGTCCTGACCAATTGGCTTTGGTGTACGGAAATCGAATGGTGTGCCCTCAACCTTCAAAATCTCACCTGTAGGGATAGAATACTTATCGATAGGGAGATAGTAGTTTGCGTTCACCTCACAGATGATATTGTCAACTGTTGGGGTAGGATTAGCAATACCCTGGATTGAGAAGAAAGCGTGGTGTGTCAGGTTGCAGATGGTTGTCTTGTTGGTTGTAGCCTGATACTTGATAACGAACTCATTGTCGTCGGTCAATGTGTAAGCTACCCAAACTGTCAACTCACCAGTGAAGCCTTCTTCACCATAAGGGCTCGTGTATTTCAACACGACAGCGCTATCACTCATGCGGGTTGCATCCCAAACTTTGGTGTGGAAACCTGTAGGTCCACCATGCAGGTGGTTGGGACCATCGTTGCATGCCAAATGATACTCCTTGCCGTGAAGTATGAACTTGCCTTCTTTAATACGGTTGCCATAACGACCGATGAGCACACTCAAGAATGGCTCTGGTGAGTTGATGACGTCCTGTATGTTGTCATGGCCTTGGATGAGGTTGGCATAGTTGCCATCCTTGTCAGGCATCATGATGGCTACGACTGCTCCACCATAGTTAGTCACTGCAACTTCGTTGCCTTGCTTGTTTCTTAACACGAAGAGATCAGTCTTCTTGCCATTCACTGTGGTCTGAAAATCTTCTCTTTTCAAACCACACTTATTTGCTGGTTCTGTATTCATAATATCTCACTTTTTTTTAGTTACCTTACTTTGGTTTAAGTAATGTACTGCAAAGTAACTAAAAAAAAATGAGTATTACAAATATTTTATGAACTTTTTGATTTAAAAAATCCTAAAACGATTCTGATAGCAAATCGGCAACGACGTAACTTGATCCGCCAATAAAGATAAAATCATCTTTTCTTGCGTTTGCTTTTGCTTCGTTAAATGCCTGTGCGATAGTTTGATAGCATGTTCCGTTTAAGCCGTGCTTTTGTGCGTATCCGTATAATTTGTCTACAGGAATCGCTCTTTTGGTTGATGGCTGTGTCCAATAGAAAATCGTGCTTTCTTTTGGCAACTTTTCTAATAGTCCCATTACATGCTCTACATCTTTGTCGTCAACCATTCCGAAGACAATATGTTTCGTATCGGCTTTGATGGATGCAATCTGAGGTTCCAGATACTCCCATCCGGCAAGGTTATGTCCCGTATCACAGATGGTGAGAGGGTGCTCGTTGAGTTTTTCCCATCTGCCACGTAAGCCTGTCAGCTCGCATACATGTTCGAAGCCGTTCTTTATGCTTTCATCTTTGATTTCTATTCCTTCTTCCTTCAGGCATTCTACGGCTGCGGATATGGTGCAGAAGTTCTTTTTCTGATAGTTGCCTTTCAGTTCGAAGTTCGTGTCTGCGTCAGTTGTATGTGCAAAATGGATAGGAGAATTCTGCTCATGGGCTTTCTTGATGAATACAGGTTGGGTCTCTTCGTTCCATTCGCCAATAACGACAGGAATCTGTGGCTTGATGATACCCGCCTTTTCACTTGCAATCTCGCCGAGTGTATTCCCGAGGAATTGGGTGTGGTCAAAACTGATGTTCGTGATAACGGATAGGATAGGAGTGATGATGTTGGTACTATCCAGTCTTCCTCCCAATCCAACTTCGATGACGGCAAAGTCTACCTTTTGTTCTGCAAAATACTGAAATGCCATCATGGTGGTCAGTTCAAAGAACGAAGGATGTAGCGGTTCGAAGAATTTCCGGTTGTTTTCTACAAAGTCGATTACATACTCTTCGCTTACCATCTCACCATTTACGCGAATGCGTTCTCTGAAATCTACAAGATGTGGAGATGTGAACAGGCCGACCTTATAGCCCTGGCTCTGCAGGATTGCAGCAAGGGTATGGGATGATGAACCTTTTCCGTTGGTTCCTGCAATGTGGATACATTTATATTGGTTATGAGGATGTCCGAAGTGTTCATCCATTTTATACATCGTATCAAGCCCAGGTTTGTATGCCTTGGCTCCAATCTTTTCAAAAACCGGCGTGCTGGTGAAAAGATATTCAACAGTTTCTTGATAATTCATGTTATATGTTATACCTTATTATATATACAGATAATCCCCGAAAAGAGCGAACCGTTCTTTCGAAGATAGTTCGCCCTCTTCGGGGATTGCTCTTTACTGTTTATTTTTTAAAGAGATTCTTGAAACTTTCAAAGAGAGATTTCTTCTCTGCATTATCTGCTTTGAAATTATCGCATTCCTTGAATTTCACAACAAGATCCTTTTCTTCTTTGGTCAGAGAGGTAGGGATGAAAACGGTAATATTGACGATAATATCACCACGGCCATAACCATATCCCTTAATAGCCGGCATACCTTTGCCACGCAAACGGATCTGTTTGCCAGGTTGTGTGCCAGGTTCTATTTTGATCTTCGTCTTGCCATCCAAGGTAGGGACTTCTACCTCGCCACCCAAAGTGGCAGTTGCAAAGTCAAGAACAAGATTATGGTATAAGTCCTGACCAACACGCTCGAAATCATCGTTCTTTTCTACGCTTACCATTACCTGTAGGTTTCCGTAGAGACCATTGTGCTTGCCTTGGTTACCCTTTCCTTCAACGGTAACAACCATATCGTTGTCGACACCTGCAGGGATATTGATTTCTACGAGTTCCTCGCCCTTCACGATTCCGTCGCCACCGCATTCCTTACATTTGTTCTTGATGATAGTTCCCTCACCGCCACACTTTGTACAGGCAGCCTGAGTTTGCATCATGCCGAACATACTGCGCACCGTTTTTAAGACATAGCCGCTTCCGTGACATTCCGGACATGTTTCTGGCTGGGCACCACCTTCGCAACCTGTTCCGTGACATGCAGAGCAAGTTACATCCTTGCGAATCTTGAAGCGTTTGGTAACACCTGTTGCTGCTTCCTGAAGAGTCAGTTTTACTCTTACGCGAAGGTCGCCACCCTGGTAAACCCGCTTCTGTGAGCCGCCACCGAATCCGCCGCCACCAAAGCCGCTGAAACCGCCGTGTCCGCCAAAGATATCTCCAAACATAGAGAAGATGTCGTTCATGTCCATGCTGGCACCACCGCCGAATCCGCCGAATCCACCTTGTGGACCGTCGAAACCAAACTGGTCATACTGCTGGCGCTTCTGGGCATCGTGGAGAACTTCGTAAGCTTCGGCAGCTTCCTTGAATTTCTCTTCCGCCTCTTTGTTGCCAGGGTTGCGGTCTGGATGATACTTGATGGCTATCTTTCGATACGCCTTCTTTATTTCGTCTTCTGATGCCGACTTGTCTACGCCCAGCACCTCATAATAGTCTCTCTTAGCCATTTGCTTATTTCAAATATTGAATTTTCTTACAGAATTCTAATAGAATGTTCTGGATTTTGAAAAATAATTCTTGATATTTCTTTCTTACTGACCTACAGCTACCTTAGCATGGCGAATCACCTTGTCGTTCATCGTATAACCTGTCTGGACGCAGTCAATGATCTTTCCCTTCTTGTCATCGCCCATTCCCGGAACCATAGCAATAGCCTCGTGGAAATCTACATCGAAATCCTTGTCGTTGGTTTCAATCTTCTTTACGCCAAGACCTTCGAGTGTCTTTACGAACTTGTTGAAAATCATCTGAACACCTTCCTTGATAGCCTTAGGGTCTTCGCTCTTGTCAGCGATGGCACGCTCAAAGTCGTCGAGAATAGGCAGAATAGCAGCTACAGTCTTCTCGCCGCCATTCAAAATCAGTTCTGCTTTCTCTTTGAGGGTACGCTTGCGGTAATTCTCAAACTCAGCAGTCTTATAGAGCAACTGTTTCTTGAGTTCCTCTACCTCTTGCTGTGCTTTTGTTAAAGGATCAATCTCTTCTGCCTTCTTGTCAGCAGCGTCTGTATTGTTGTCATCTTCTTCTGCCTTGTTGTCAGTATTCTGATTTTCCTCAGTATTTTCATTTTGAGTTGTCTGCTCATTATTTTCATTCTGAACAGTCTCCTGAACGTTTCCGTCCTCTATATTGATTTCTTTTTCTTTTGACATAGTCTTAAATTTTTTAAACATGATAATTCTTGTTATTGGTTGTTTGACAAAAAGTGTGCCAACCCGATTCTCATCGAATTGGCACTATTAAATTATAAGATAATTTGTGGTTGCTGTTTAAAACAGCAGAATAACTTTCTGTTTAGAATCCGTACATCTTAGCCTTCTGCTCCTTGATAGCTTCATCGTAGATATACTCATCATAAGACATGAGCTTGTCGATGGTGCCTGATGGAGTGAGCTCGATGATGCGGTTTGCCACGGTGTTGATGAATTCGTGGTCGTGGCTAGAGAAGAGGATATTGCCCTTGAAACCTACCAGGTTGTTGTTGAATGCCTGAATACTCTCCAGGTCCAAGTGGTTGGTTGGTGTATCAAGAATCAGGCAGTTGGCGTTCTGCAACTGCATGCGTGCAATCATACATCTCATCTTCTCACCTCCGGAGAGGACATTTACCTTCTTCAGTACTTCTTCGCCGCTGAAGAGCATTCTTCCGAGGTAGCCCTTCATGGCAACTTCGTTACCTGGACCATACTGGCTCAACCAATCTACCAGATTCTTGTCGCTCTGGAAGAATTCTGTATTATCGAGTGGGAGATAAGCTGTTGTGATAGTAACACCCCACTTGTAGTCACCTGCGTCAGCCTTTCGGTTGCCGTTGATGATTTCGAAGAGTGCGGTCATCGCTTTAGGGTTGTGAGAGAGGAACACTACCTTCTCGCCCTTTTCTATGTTGAAGTTTACATTGTCGAAGAGCACTGTTCCGTCTTCGTCGCATGCTTTCAGTCCCTCTACCTCCAGAATCTGGTTACCTGGCTCACGGTCCATCTGGAAGATGATGCCTGGGTATTTACGGCTTGATGGACGGATTTCTTCAACGTTCAGTTTCTCCAGCATCTTCTTGCGGGATGTAGTCTGCTTACTCTTAGCAACGTTAGCTGAGAATCGGCGGATGAATTCTTCCAACTGCTTCTTCTTCTCTTCAGCCTTCATCTTTTGGTTCTGAGCCTGGCGGAGAGCCAACTGAGAACTCTCATACCAGAAAGAGTAGTTACCTGCAAACATAGTAATCTTACCGAAGTCGATATCTACGGTCTGGGTACTTACTGCATCGAGGAAGTGACGGTCGTGAGATACTACGAGTACGGTCTGTTCAATGTTGCTGAGATAGTCTTCCAACCACTCAACTGTGTCGAGGTCGAGGTCGTTGGTAGGCTCATCGAGAAGGAGGTTGTCTGGGTTGCCGAAGAGTGCCTTAGCCAACATGACACGCACCTTCTCTGTATTTGAAAGTTCTCCAACGAGTTTGTCGTGGCGGTCTTCCTTTACACCGAGGTTCTGCAGAAGTTGTGCGGCATTGCTTTCAGCCTCCCAACCATTCATTTCTGCAAACTTGAGCTCCAGCTCAGCAGCGAGGTTACCATCTTCTTCTGTCATCTCTGGCTTAGCATAGAGGCGCTCGCGCTCCTTCATGTTTTCCCATAATGGCTGATGGCCCATCAGAACGGTATCCATCACGCGGAAATCGTCATATTTGAAGTGGTCCTGTTCCAAGACAGAAAGTCGCTCGCCTGGTCCCATTTCTACTGTACCCTTGTTTGGTTCAAGGTCGCCGCTGATAGCGCGGAGGAAAGTAGATTTTCCGGCACCGTTAGCACCGATGATACCATAAATATTACCATGAGTGAACTTGAGGTTTACATCCTTGTAAAGCACTCTCTTTCCGAATTGGATCGCAAGATTTTGTACTGTAATCATTATTTGTTCCTAAATATCTTTTATTCTGATTATATCTTTAATTCAGCTGCAAAATTACAAAAAAATATTTGAAACACAATGATTTATTGGCAAAAGTTACTAATTTTTAGTTAAAAACATGGTGGCTTTTTGTTATTTTGCAGAAAAGTCTTACTTTTGTAGGCTGAAACGGAGAAAATGCAGCATTGATTCTGTGTTTTTCATGTTAAGAAAATGATATTGATAACAATATGAGACAACAAAATAGAAAAGGAAATTTTAATAAGCATACCAATAATGCTTATGGCTACGGAAACCCAAATGAATATGAGCATTACAAGGTAGAAAAACCTGCTCCGTTGCTGGAATGGCTGATGGAGAATGTGAAGGGACCTAGCAAGACTAAGGTGAAGCAGACTCTGCAGGGTAGGGGAATTAAGGTAAATGGCAAAACCATTACCCAGTTTGATTATGCCCTGAAGCCGGGTATGAAGGTGAGTGTGAGCAAGACAAAGAAGAATCAGGAGGTATTTAAAAGCAGATACCTTAAGATTGTTTATGAAGACAGATATCTGATTGTTGTCGAGAAAAACATTGGTATCTTGAGTATGGCAGCCGGTCATTCTACTCTGAATGTGAAAACGGTACTTGATGATTATTTTCATAAGACTCGTCAGAACTGCCAGGCGCATGTAGTACACCGCCTGGACCGTGATACATCAGGTTTGATGATTTATGCCAAGGATAAGCAGACGGAACTGGCTTTGGAGGATGATTGGCATCGTAATGTGTACGACCGCAGATATGTGGCTCTGGTTTCCGGAGAGATGGAAGAAGATGAAGGTACCGTTGCCAACTGGCTGAAAGATAACAAGGCTTATATTACTTACAGTAGTGATACGGATAATGGCGGCAAGTATGCTGTTACCCATTTCCATACATTAGAGCGTACCACCGCTCATTCTCTAGTGGAGTTCAAACTCGAAACGGGCCGTAAGAATCAGATTCGTGTTCATACAGCCGATATGGGGCATCCGGTGTGTGGTGACATCAAGTATGGTAATGGTGATGATCCATGCCAGCGCTTGTGCCTGCATGCCTATGTGCTGTGTTTCTATCATCCCGTAACGCATCAGCCTATGGAATTTGAAACTCCGATACCGGCTGAATTCCGCAGGGCATTAAAGAATGATCGTTAATAGGGTGATGAATGCTGATTGGTAGTTTATACTATATAATAATGTGATATGAATGATTTTGGATATTATGCGCTGGCATTGGTAGTCCTTGTTGTAGGACTGTTAGTCTTAAAAAAGGTGGCTACCTGCATGATTAAAGCAATGGTAGCTGTTGTTATGGTAGCCGTGCTGGCAGTTCTTTACTGGCTCTTCTGTTGATAGTAGAGTTGTGTAATGATGGCGGGATAAGATTTTAGATATTTTTGATTGGTAAATTGGTTGCGGTTGTCTGGGTGTAAACTTTGGATGGCTGCAACTTTTTTATAGTGATATTTCAAGAGATATAAAGTGATATATAAAGGTGATATGAAATGGTATGGAGAAATATAAAACAAAAAAGAGCATTTCTGTTAAGAAATGCTCTTTTTGTACACCCTTAGGGATTCGAACCCTAGACCCACTGATTAAGAGTCAGTTGCTCTACCAACTGAGCTAAGGGTGCAACTATTTGTTGGTGACTCCGCAAGGATTCAAACCTTGAACCTCTTGATCCGTAGTCAAGTGCTCTATTCAGTTGAGCTACGGAGCCAAAACCGTTTGTTTCAGTGAAGCTTTGATAGGAGTGTGACTCCGCAAGGATTCAAACCTTGAACCTCTTGATCCGTAGTCAAGTGCTCTATTCAGTTGAGCTACGGAGCCAAATCTTATCTTTTGTACACCCTTAGGGATTCGAACCCTAGACCCACTGATTAAGAGTCAGTTGCTCTACCAACTGAGCTAAGGGTGCAACATTTAAAAGCCTCATTTCTGAATTGCGAGTGCAAAGGTACTACTATTTTTTGATTCCACCAAATTTTTTCGCAACTTTTTTCGAAAAAAATCAATTTTTCTTCATCTTGAAGGTTCCTAATGTATGTCTATACCCCTTCTTATTGATGCTTACCACGCGGTAGATACCCTCCTTTAAGTTTCTAACATCTAGCGTGTTATCTTTTGCATTGAGGTACAGAATATCGCATCCTTGCAGGGTTTCGACCATCAGAACGTCAAAAACGAGATTTTTTGTGGTTTCTGCTAGATATACCTTCTTTCCGTCACATTCGAGTAATTTCGCAGCTCCTGTGCTTTGGGCAAAAAGTGGATTCTCTTCCTCATTTTCTTGGGTAGGCAGACTTTCGATGCCATATCCGTCCATTGAAGTTACGGCAACAAACAGACGTTTTGCATCAGGATTTTCTATTTTGAACGAATTTCCTATGATTCGTGCGGCAACCAGGTTGCGTGCATCGGTGATGTCAACCGGATATTTCTTGCTCGCGTATACATTATTATATATATAAGGGGTTGCGATTTTAGTGCCATCCGTATAGTTTGAAGGATTGCTCCAGGAAACTGATACCTTGTTATCGGTGGTGATTACCGATAATTGTTGTGGCTGTTCCGGTTGCTTCTTGCTTGCCCAAGTCATCGGCGGAACCAATGAAGGGTATGGATTGAAACGTTGGGTAAAGTCGAGGATACCCTGTTTGTTGTCCAGAAGGAACTTGTTTCTGAAGAATGCATATCCCATTCCGAGGTTTCGGATGTGATACATTTCTGCCGTCACGTCATTGATGTTCCACTTTCCTTCTTTCGGATCGAGAAAGTAGATGCCCAGCCCTGGAACCACAATCTTTCCATGACTCTGTTCCTGCCAATCGATGGCAAACGGATAGAAGTGTTCGTTCTTGAAATACATCATAGGGAAGAGCTCGTCCATCAGACCGCTCTTGAGCCAGCCCTGTGCATCCTGGCAGACCTTCGTGTATGCATTCCACCCAAAGCTCCGGTATCTGCTCAGGTCATCATACTTTCCTACAGGAGAGCAGCTCATTTTTACCCAAGGTTTTTCAGCCTTCACTGCATCGTGAATCTTTCTTACGATGTTGGTGATATACCGGCGTCCCTGTTCCCGGCTCACTTTGATGTTCCAGGTTTCAGGGTAACGGATGTAGTCGAGGTGAATACCGTCTACATTATATTTATGTGTAATTTCCCTGCAGATGTTTGCCAGATAATCACCAGTTCGACTGTTTTCCGGATCCATGTATCCGTCGGCTCCAATCTTCTTGATGAGTTTCGGCATCTTCTGTCGGAGGGTTTTGCAGCCGAGTGCGTTCCATTTTCCTACAGGGATGGTTACCACCCAGGCATGCAGTTCCATACCGCGCTTATGGCATTCGTCGATGGCAAACTGCAGGGCATCATAGCCCGGACTTCTGCCCGGAAATCCTGACAGACATCCATCCCAAGGTTCGTATGCCGACGGATAAATCATGGTACCTCTTACGCGGGTCTGTATCAGTACGGTGTTGATTTTAGCCTGCTGTAACCGGTCCAGTATATCCGTCAGTTCCTTTTTCTGCTTTTCGGCAGAATAAGAAGACTGGGCATAAGAGTGTGGCCAGTCGATACCTCCTATGGTTGTCAGCCATACAGCTCTTACTTCATGTTTCGGCACCTGGTTATTGAACACGATACTCTGGGCTTTAGCGGCCAAAACAGAGCATAAAACGATAAAAAATATCTTAAATCTCTTCATAATCTTACAATTTGGCAACAAAGATACCAATATTTTTTTTTATTTCAAATAAAAATATTACTTTTGCGGTTGAAATATTAAAATAAAGTGCATTTTGCACCGAAAAGAGAGAAAATTTTAAGCAATAAAAGCAAAATGGTCAGTTTCGTTATTAGTTTGGTCGCCCTTGTATTGGGTTACCTTCTTTATGGAAAGTTTGTGGCGCATGTGTTCGGTCCTGATGACCGCCCTACGCCTGCAGTGACCAAAGCCGATGGGGTCGACTTTATGGTACTGCCTAGTTGGAAGATCTTCATGATTCAGTTCCTCAACATTGCAGGAACGGGTCCTATCTTCGGTGCCATTATGGGTGCCTGGTACGGACCGGTGGCTTATCTGTGGATTATCTTCGGGTGTATCTTCGCAGGAGCCATGCATGATTACATGAGCGGTATGCTCAGTATCCGTAACGGTGGAGCTGGTTTGCCGGAATTGGTAGGTAAGTATTTGGGTGGACGCACCAAGAAAGTGATGCTGGTCTTTTCGGTACTTTTGCTGATGATGGTGGGAGCTGTGTTTGTATACAGTCCGGCTATCATTATGAGTGGCATTTGCAATACGGATGCATTATGGGGCAGCCAGATGTTTTGGATTGTGGTGATTTTCGTTTATTACGTCATTGCTACATTACTGCCTATCGATAAGATTATCGGTAAGGTTTATCCGCTCTTTGCCTTCTCGCTTCTCTTTATGGCGGGTGCTCTGATGATAGGTCTCTTTGTGAAGTGGCCTACATTGCCTGAACTTTGGAGCAATTTGCAGAGTTGCAATCTCAATGAGAATCCGGCTTGGTTGGGAACGGAGTCTTTTGTACAGAAGAGTCCGATTTTCCCTTGCCTCTTTATCACGATAGCCTGTGGTGCCATCAGTGGTTTCCATGCTACGCAGAGTCCGCTCATGGCCCGATGCATGAAGAATGAGAAGATGGGACGCCCTATTTTCTATGGAGCCATGATTACAGAAGGTGTTGTTGCCTTGATATGGGCTACGGTTTCCATGTATTTCTTCTACTATGGTGGATGGCGTGAATGCGTAAGTCCTGAGGCGGCTCAGCAGTTTATAGCTCAGTTTGATGGCGGCAAGTCGCTTATCCAGAACTTCGATGCGCCTACCGTTGTGAAAATTGTATGTTCCAGCTGGTTGGGTGTGGCTGGTGGAATCCTGGCTCTGTTGGGTGTTGTTGCAGCGCCTATTACCAGTGGCGATACGGCTTTGAGAAGTGCCCGTCTGATTATCGCCGAGTTTATCGGTTTGGAGCAGCGCTCTATGCGCAAGCGTCTTTATATCTGCGTTCCGTTGTTTGCTCTTACGGTGGGCATTCTGGTTTGGCAGATGGAGAATCCTGATGGTTTCAATATCATCTGGCAGTATTTCGGCTGGGCTAACCAGACGCTTTCTGTGTTCACTCTCTGGACATTGACGGTTTATCTGGTACAGCAGAAGAAGCCTTTTGTAATGACGCTGGTTCCTGCCTTGTTTATGACCGTGATATGTTCAACCTTCCTGCTCATTTCGCCAACAGCTTTGGCTTTGGGTGAGAGCCTGGCTTATACGGGCAGTGTCATCATTCTGGTGATAGCCTTGGTATGGTTCCTGGGTTGGTATCGCAGTTATCAGAAGAAACAATAGATTTATATATAAGTATTAATCAATATACGTAAATTTATATGATACGAATGAAAAAATTAGCTATTGCAGCATTGGCACTTGTCGTTTCGACAGCTGCCCATGCTCAGTTTGAAAGTGGAAAACAGTATATAGGTGCGTCGATGACGGGCTTAAACTTGAGTTATAATGGCTCTCAGGACCTCAATCTCGGTATTCAGGCTAAGGCTGGATACTTCGTAGAAGACGACTGGATGCTGTTGGGGCAGGTAGAATATAATCATTCTGGTCTTGAAGGCGTGAAGGATTATTTCTCTGTCGGTGCCCAGGCACGTTATTATATCGAGCAGAATGGTCTGTATCTGGGTGGCGGCGTAAAGTTGGCTCATTCCGGAGGTTATAATGATTTCATGCCAGGGGTAGAGGTAGGTTATGCTTTCTTTCTCGGCAAGTCGGTTACCCTCGAGCCAGCTGTCTACTACGATCAGAGTTTCAAGAAGCATGTAGATTATTCTACCGTAGGTTTGAAACTGGGTATTGGTATTTATCTCTAAACTGCTAAGATGCAACAACAGTTTTCTTCGACTTTGTTGGAAAAGGCAGTGGCGGAGTTTTCTAAATTGCCAGGTATAGGGCGCAAAACAGCTTTGCGCCTTGTACTTTTTATGCTCAAGCGTAAGAGTGAGGATGTGGAACTCTTTGCTGATACCATTTCCAGGATGCGGCGTGAAGTGAAATACTGCAGAGTTTGTCATAATATCAGCGATACTGATGTCTGTCCGATCTGTTCTGATTCCCGGCGCGATGCTTCTACCATCTGTGTCGTAGAGAATGTGCAGGATGTGCTGGCGATAGAAAACACGCAGCAGTTTCACGGACTCTATCATGTCTTGGGCGGCATCATTTCGCCGATGGATGGTATCGGACCTTCGGATATAGAGATAGAATCGCTGGTTCAGCGTGTGGCTGAAGGTGGGGTGAAGGAGGTGATTTTTGCTCTCAGCAGTACGATGGAGGGTGATACTACCAACTTCTATATCTCCCGTAAACTTGCTGATTATCCTGTTAAACTCTCTGTTATCGCCCGTGGTATCTCGGTGGGTGATGAATTGGAGTATACAGATGAGGTTACCCTCGGACGGAGTATTCTGAACAGAACTCCATTTGGACAATAACAAAAGACAATAAAATGAAAATCAAACAAGTACAACGAATATTGATGACCAATTTCCTCTTTGTCCTGTTGGTAGGATTCCTGCTGGTCTTGCTCTATGAGACAGAAATTCTGGAACCTACTAATCTGGCAGGGGATGTCACGTTGGTCTATGTAATTACCGTAGCGATGGAGTTTCTTACCATTGCCGTTATTCCTTTGGCGCTCAAACTCTTCAGTTTCAAGGCTATTCACCGTCAGTTGGTAACCCGTAAGGGAGATGCACTTCTTCCTCTGGGCACTGCCCGTCTGAATATGCTCTGCTTGCCAATGCTGATCAATACGTTTATGTATTATCAGACGATGGCTCCTGCTTTCGGATATATGGCTATCATCCTTTTTCTCTGTCTCTTCTTTGTTTATCCTTCTGTCGGAAGATGTGAGGACGAAACAACAGAGGCGGAAGGTTAAACTCTCAGTATCTAATATTTGATATTCGGTATGAAACTCAGTGTTATCATAGTAAGCTATAATGTGAAGTACTATCTTGCCCAGTGTCTGCGTTCGGTAGAGAAAGCTATCGGCGTGTTGGAGTGTGGGCAGCAGGGGGATGCAAGTGGCGATACGGCAGAGATTATCGTAGTTGATAATCATTCTCAGGATGGAACGGTGGAATATCTCGAACAGTGCTTCCCGGCTTCCCGATATCCTAATCTCCATGTTGTAGCCTGTACGCATAATAACGGATTTGCCCGTGCCAACAATCTTGCTATCCGCAAGAGCGAGAGTGATCTGGTTCTTTTGCTGAATCCGGATACCATTATCGGTGAGCATGTTCTCAAGGATGCTGTCAGTTTTATGCGTTCTCATCCTGATGCCGGTGCACTGGGTGTAAGGATGTTGGGAGCCAATGGCAAACCGGCTCCTGAGAGTAGGAGAGGATTGCCTTCTCCGATGGTGGCTTTCTATAAGATGATGGGGTTGTGCAGCCGGTTTCCTCAGCATCGTAGTTTCGGTCATTATTACATGGGTTATCTTCCATGGGATAAGCCGGCAAAGATAGAGGTTGTGAGCGGTGCTTTCTGTATGATTCGTCGTGAAGCCTTGCTGAAGGTGGGGTTGCTGGATGAGGATTTCTTCATGTATGGCGAGGATATTGATCTTTCTTACCGTATCTTGAAGGGTGGTTATCAGAACTATTATCTGCCTGTAGATATCCTTCATTACAAAGGTGAAAGTACTCAGAAGTCGAGCTTCCGCTATGTGCATGTGTTTTACGAGGCGATGCTTATCTTCTTCCGTAAACATTATTCGGGTATGTCGCATCTCTTGAGTATTCCTATCAAATTTGCCATCTATGCCCGTGCCTCTGTAGCCTTTACGCAGATGATGACTGCGAGAATCAGAAAGAGTCTGGGATTCTTTTCTCCTTCTCATGTCGACCTGTCAAACCAGGTGTTGTTTGATGCTGACGAGATGAGCTATGAAGAGATGCTGCATCAGCTTGCGCAGCGGTCTGACGAGAATATCAAACTGGCTACCTATACGAAGGACATCGGTAAGGTGATTACGGATAGGGAGGTGATGGATAAGGATGAATTTGGTTATTTATAAGGATAGATTTATTTCTATGTTATAAGGTACGCGCGTACATTATTAATAAGTGTAGTTTATGAAAGAACCGAATATTCGATTACGTGCTTTAGAGTTGGAAGATCTAGATTTTCTCTACCATATAGAGAATGATGATCGGCTTTGGGAACTGGGTGTTTCCAATGTTCCATATTCGCGCCGGGTGCTGCTCGACTATATAACCAGTGCTTCGGCAGATATTTATGTAGACAATCAGGTGCGCCTGATAGTAGAGAATGAGCAGAATGAGCAGGTGGGCATCCTGGATCTTACAGATTTTGATCCCCGTCATCACCGTGCCGAACTCGGCATTGTCATCAAAAAGGAGTTTCAGGGGCAGGGTTATGCGAAGGCTTCTGTGTCACGCTTATTGCAATATGCCCGGAATATACTTCATCTTCAGCAGATTTATGCTATTGTAGGTATCAGAAACCAAAAAGCGGCTAAAATGCTGCAATCTGTTGGATTTGAGGGGAATAATATCCTGAAACAATGGCTTTGTGGCCCAGTTGGATATGAGGATGCGATGTTTTTTCAATATTTTCTGTAAAAAAGTTGCATAAAAATTTGGTAGAACCAAAAAAAAGTAGTACCTTTGCACTCGCAAATGAAAAATGAGCGCTAAGCCATTCAATTTGATTTCATGATTGGTGCGTTAGTTCAGTTGGTTAGAATGCCTGCCTGTCACGCAGGAGGTCACGAGTTCGAGTCTCGTACGCACCGCTCAAAATCATCTTGCTGGTTTGCCAAAATAGTTTGGTGCGTTAGTTCAGTTGGTTAGAATGCCTGCCTGTCACGCAGGAGGTCACGA
>JAJVTK010000001.1:226115-236655 GCA_021622245.1 Segatella copri
GTTCGAGTCTCGTACGCACCGCAGAAACCTTCGAGAGTGATCTCGGAGGTTTTTTGTTTTTATATAAATTTAAGAGAATATGGCTATCGTTATCACAGTTCTGGCATACTTCTGTGTGCTTCTGCTCTTCAGTCATCTTACTGCCCGTAAAATGGCAAGTAATGAAACTTTCTATCGTGCCAACCGCCGTTCGCCTTGGTATATGGTTGCTTTCGGTATGGTGGGTGCGTCTATTTCGGGCATCACTTTCGTCAGTGTGCCGGGCATGGTGATGAGAACGGATATGACCTACCTTCAGATGTGCATCGGTTTCATCCTGGGTTATTTCCTGGTTGCCTTTCTTTTGCTTCCTATCTATTACCGCTATAATCTTACTACGATTTACGGTTATCTGCAGCAGCGGTTGGGGGAACGTTCGTATAAGACTGGAGCTTCGTTTTTCCTCTTGTCCAAGATGACGGGTGCGGCGGTCCGTTTCTTTGTCGTCTGTATCCTCTTGCAGCGTTTCGTGCTCGATGGGATTGGTGTTCCGTTCTGGGTCACGGTTCCTGTCATGGTACTGCTTATCTGGCTTTATACGCGCAAGGGTGGCATCAAGACGCTGGTGTGGACGGATACCTTTCAGACGCTCTGTATGTTTGCTGCGCTCATCCTCATTATCTGTCAGGTGATGTCGGCGTTGGGCATGAGTCCTTCCGAAGCGATCACTGCGATTGCTCACGACAGTCATTCCCGTATTTTTGTCTTTGATGACTGGATGTCGAAACAGAATTTCTGGAAACAGTTCCTCAGCGGTGTCTTTGTAGTGATTGTGATGACCGGTCTTGATCAGGACATGATGCAGAAGAATCTTACCTGCAAGTCGCTCCGTGAGGCCCAGAAGGATGTTTGCAGCTATGGTTTTGCCTTTGTGCCTGCCAATCTGCTTTTCCTGAGTCTGGGTGTGTTGCTGGTGATGCTGGCTCAGAAACAGGGAGTGGCTTTGCCTGATGCTCCTGATGATCTGTTGCCGATGTTTGCGGCTTCGGGGGCGATGGGAAACCTGGTGGTGGTCTTGTTTACCATTGGCATTGTGGCGGCAAGCTTTTCGAGTGCCGATTCTGCTTTGACCGCGATTACTACGAGTCTCTGTGTGGATATATTGGGCAGGAAAGAGGATATGAAGCTTCGCAAGCGTATGCATCTGCTGGTGGCTTTCGTCTTCATGCTCTTCATCATTGCTTTCAAGGCGATTAATTCTACGAGCGTGATAGATGCCATCTACATCCTCTGCTCTTATACTTACGGTCCGCTGTTGGGTTTGTTTGCCTTCAGTCTGCTCACCAAGCGTCAGGTAAACGACCGCTGGTCGCCATGGGTCTGCATCGCCAGTCCGCTCATCTGCTTCGCCATCGATACCCTTACCTCGCAGTATGTGGGCTATAAGTTCGGCTATGAGCTTCTGATGCTGAATGGCGCCCTGACATTTGCAGGTCTCGCCCTTATAAAAAAAGAAACAGTTAAATACAAACAATAATGAGAACAAAAGTATTATTCGCAGCATTGTTGCTCAGTGCAACAACTGCTTTTGCCCAGCAGGAGAAGTTGGGCTCCGGTATTGACAAGACCAACATGGACTTGACCATCAAGCCGGGTAATGATTTCTATCGCTATGCCGCAGGCAACTGGATGAAGAATCATCCACTCGATGCCGAGCATACCGACAATGGTGCTTTCACCGATCTCTTTGAGCAGAACCAGAAGCGCATCCAGGACATCATCCTTGAATATGCTTCCAAGCCACAGCAGAAGGGGTCACTCGGACAGAAGATCGGTTCGCTCTACAACCTCCGTATGGACAGCGTTCGCCTGAACAAGGAGGGATGGGCACCTATCAAGCCAACTCTCGACCGCATTGCAGCCATCAAGGACCGCAGAGAGTATCAGCTCGTTACCGCTCAGCTCGATTTCCGTGGCGAGGGTACCATGATGTATGGCATCGGTGTGGGTGCCGACCTTCGTGATGCCGCCAACAACCTCGTTGAGGTAGACCAGAGTGGTCTTGGTCTTGGTGTACGCGATTACTATGTAAACGATGACGAGCAGACCAAGAAGATTCGTGATGCATACAAGGCTTATATGAAGAAGCTCTTCCAGATGGTAGGCAACGACGAGGCTACCGCCCAGAAGAAGATGGAGGCTGTGATGGCTATCGAGACCCGCATCGCTAAGGCAAGCTATAGCCAGGTACAGCTCCGCGACATCGACAAGAACTATCACAAGATGACCTACAACCAGCTCGTGCTCGATTATCCTGGCATCGACTGGGGCAATGTGTTCCTGGCATCCGGTTTCCCTGCTTTCAAGGAAATTTGCGTGGGTCAGCCTGAACCAATCCACGAGGTTGAGAAGATTCTCGCAGAGACCTCTCTGGATGATCTGAAGACATACGCAGAGATCAAGGTGATTTCTGGTGCAACCAGCGTATTAAGCGATGATTTCCGTGCCGTATCCTTTGAGTTGAGCAAGGTAATGAGCGGTGTTCAGCAGGACCGTCCTCGCTGGAAGCGTGCCGTAAGTACCGTGAGCGGTGTGTTGGGCGAGGCTATCGGAAAGATTTACGTAGAGAAGTACTTCCCGGAGAGCAGCAAGAAGCGTATGCTCGAACTGGTTCACAATCTCCAGACTGCGCTTTCACAGCGCATCGACGAGGCTACATGGATGAGTGCTGCTACCAAGGCACAGGCTAAGGATAAGCTGGAGAACTTCATCATCAAGATCGGCTATCCTGACAAGTGGAAGGACTATAGCGGATTGCAGGTAGATGACAGCCTTTCTCTCTACGAGAATATGGCAAATATCTCTGAGTTCTTTACAAAGGATGAAATCGCCCGCAAGGTGAACAAGCCGGTAGATAAGACTGAGTGGGGAATGACTCCTCAGACTATCAATGCTTATTATAACCCAACTACCAACGAGATCTGCTTCCCTGCAGCTATTCTCCAGCCTCCATTCTTCGACCCAACAGCCGATGATGCGATGAACTATGGTGGTATCGGTGGTGTAATCGGTCATGAGATGAGTCATGGCTTTGACGATCAGGGCAGCCAGTTTGACAAGACCGGTAACCAGCACAACTGGTGGACTGCTGCTGACAAGAAGAACTTCGAGTCTCGCACCAAGATCCTGGTTGACCATTTCAACAAGATTGAGTTGGCTGGCAAACTGGTAAACGGCCAGATGACCCTGGGTGAGAACATCGGTGACAATGGTGGTTTGAACATCGCTTTCCGTGCACTTCAGAATGTGATGAAGACAGAGAAGTTGGGTGTGAAGGATGGATTTACTCCAGAACAGCGCTTCTTCCTGGCATGGGCACGTGTATGGGCAGGCAATGCCCGTCCTGAGTACCTGCAGTATCTGATGACCGTGGATGTTCACTCTCCAAACGAGGCTCGTGTGAACGGTGCCCTCCCAATGGTGGATTCATGGTATAAGGCATTCAACATCAAGAAGGGCGACAAGCTCTTTGTTCCTAAGAACAAGCGTGCACATATCTGGTAAAAACATAAAAAAGTCTTGCAGGCATTGCTTGCAAGACTTTTTTTATAATCATTACTTCGTTCCGAAATAGAGGAAGAGCATACCTAGTAATACCAGGAGCAGATCAATGAACTTCGCCTTGAGATTCTTCTCGTGGAAGATGGCTGCACCGAAGAGGAAGCTGACGATAACCGAACCGCGGCGAATCATGCTCACGATACTGATCATGGCGCCAGGCAGACTCAGAGCGTAGAAATAAACGAAGTCGGCTGCCGAAAGGAAGATACTGATGAAGATGATACTCCAGTGCCAGTGGAATGGGGTAGAATTCTTCTTGGTAGGCCACCATATCATCAGCAGCATGGCTCCCATGAGGAAACACTGGTAGATGTTGTACCAGCTCTGCACAATCATTCTGTCTAATCCTACACCACCATTCTCTGGTGGAGCCATCAGATACTTGTCGTAGAGACCGCTTATTGCACCGAGCACGGCAGCCAGCACGATGAAGTAAATCCATTTGTTGTGCTTGAAGTCGATACCCTCTTTCTTGCCGCTGCGCGAAAGCATGGCAAAGGAGATGATGGCAAGTATGACACCAATCCACTGATACAGATTCAGTACCTCGCCATAAACCAGCAGGGCACCCACGAGTGTCATTACCGGTCGGGTGGCGTTGATAGGTCCCACGATGGTGAGCGGCAGGTGCTTCATGCCGAAATAGCCGAAAATCCAGCTGCTCAATACGATGAAACTCTTGAGCACGATGTACTTGTGAACTTCCCATCCGCCTTCTGCTACATGAAACATCGTTCCATCCAGCGAATTTCCTGTATAGCTCATCACGATGAACGGCAGGAAGATGAGCGATGAGAAGAGCGTGTTCAGAAAGAGCACGGGAATCACTGCGTTACCTGAAAGCGCCTTCTTCTTGAAGGCATCATAAAATCCCAGCAGCGCTGCTGAGAGAAATGCTAATACTAACCACATTTTTATTAATGTTGAATGTTGAATGTTGAATGTTGAATGAGGCTCACGCCCTTGTGTTTTTAATCATTGAAATTATATCCTACCTCTTCCAGGAACAATGCGTTACCCGGCATGCTTTCGCCTGCATCGCTGCGGCTTCCGTTGTGCAGGATATCGAGAAACTGTTCCATCGTAATCTTTTCTCTGCCTACATCGATGAGCGTTCCCACTACGGCTCTCACCATGTTTCTCAGAAAACGGTTGGCGGTAATCTCAAAATACCAGGTGGTAGGAGAGGTCTGTATCCATCGGGCGGCTGTTACATGGCAGATGGTGGTCTTGTTGTCGCCACCCGCCTTGCAGAACGCTGCATAGTCTTCGTGATGCAGAAAATGCTGAGCCGCCTCGTTCATCTTCTCGAAATTTAGGGGATAGTTCATCTGCAGTGAATAATGGCGCTCAAACGGATCTTTCTGCGTATGTATATAATAATGGTATGTGCGCGATGTGGCAGAGAAGCGGGCATGCATCTCCGGGGCTACCTCCCTTACTTCGTATACGGCGATGTCGCGGGGCAGGATGCGGTTCAGACGGTATACCAGCTGGTCGGGTTCCATCGGAATCCTGTCGGTATCGAAGTGGGCTGCCATGTGTCGTGCATGTACGCCGGTATCGGTCCTTCCTGCTCCCACCACCTCCATTTCCTTTCTCAGAAGTATGGAGAGGGCGCGCTGCAACTCCTGCTGCACCGAATTGGCATTGGGCTGAATCTGCCAGCCATGATAGTTGGTGCCGTCGTAACCGAAGAATATGAAATATCTCATGTGCTATCTTTGAACTTTTTTGTTTTTGCTATGAACTTTGAGCTTTGATTTGTTCTTCGTTCTTTGCTTAATTCGGGTGCAAAGTTACTAAAAAAACGTGAAATATGGTATAATAATACAGATTTTTTTCAAAAATGGTACAATCTTGAAAGAAAAGTTCATTTTTATTTTGCAAATTGACAATAATTGTGTACTTTTGCCAACGTTTTTGATATTATAGATTATGGCACAGAACATATTCAAGGGTTTAGGTGTTGCCCTTATTACTCCTTTCAACACCGATGGCTCGGTTGATTATCAGTCGCTCAAGCGATTGGTAGAGTTTCAAATTGACAATGGTGCAGACTTCCTTTGCATCCTTGCCACAACTGGTGAGGCTCCATGTCTTACACAGGAAGAGAAAGATAAAATCACAGAATTGGTGAAAGACGTGAACAAGGGTCGCATCAAGATATTGAAATATTGTGGTGGTAATAATACTGCTGCTGTCGTTGAAGAAATCAAGAACACCGACTGGAGTGGCATCGATGGCATCCTCAGTATCTGTCCTTACTACAACAAACCTTCTCAGGAAGGTCTCTATCAGCACTTCAAGGCCATCGCCCAGGTTAGTCCGCTGCCTATCGTGCTCTACAATGTTCCTGGCAGAACCGGTATCAACATGAAGCCTGAAACCACCTGCCGTATCGCCCGCGACTTCCCTAATGTGGTAGCCGTGAAGGAGGCTAGTGGCAGCCTGGAGCAGGTAGATGAGATTATCAAGAACAAGCCTGATAATTTTGATGTTATCAGTGGTGATGATGCGCTTACCTTCTCAATGATTGCCAGTGGTGCTGCCGGCGTTATTTCTGTTATCGGCAATGCCCTGCCTAAGGCTTTCAGCCGTATGATCCGTCTCGAGTTCCGTGGCGAATATGAGCCAGCCCGTAAGATTCATCATTCTTTTACCGAGCTCTACAGTCTGCTCTTCGTTGACGGTAACCCTGCCGGTGTAAAGGCGCTCCTCAATGATATGGGCTTCATCGAGAACGAACTCCGTCTGCCTCTGGTTCCTACCCGTATCGCAACCAAGCAGAAGATGAGCGACATTCTGAAGACTTTGAATATCTAAAATAGTGATTAGTTATTAATCATTTAGTACCATGGTAGATGATAGAAGAATCATACACGAGATAACACCGCTGATGGGTAAGGATGTGCTCTATATTGCAGACAGGCATAAGAAGGAGTTTACTTATCCTATCCATAACCATTCGGTGTACGAGTTGAACTTTGTAGAGAATGCAAAGGGAGTAAGAAGAATCGTTGGAGATTCGCAGGAGGTGATAGGCGACTATGATCTCTGTCTCATCACATCGCCCGATCTGGAGCATGTATGGGAGCAGAACGAATGCCACAGCGATGACATCCGTGAGATTACCATCCAGTTTGATTTCTCCATGAGTGATGAAACGCTCTTCGGAAGAAATCCCTACGCCAGCATTACCCGTATGATGCAGGAAGCGAAGAAGGGACTCTCATTCCCGTTGCAGGCAATCATGAAGGTATACGGAATGCTCGATACTTTAAGTTCTGTAAAAGACGGTTTCTATGCCGTGCAGCAGTTCCTGACCATTCTCTATGAACTGTCACGCTGCGAAAATGCCCGTACGCTGGCTTCCAGCAGTTATGCCAAGGTAACGGTAGAAGACGATAGCCGGCGCATCCTGAAGGTGAAGAATTTCATCTCAAAGAACTATATGGATGAACTCCGGCTGCCGGAGCTTGCCTCGCTGGCAGGCATGAGCAGCAGTGCGTTCAGCCGTTTCTTCAAGCTTCATACCGGCAGAAATATCTCTGAGTATATCATCGACCTGCGTCTGGGTTATGCTGCCCGCATGCTGGTAGATACCGCCAAGAGTATCAGCGAGATAGGTTTTGATTGCGGATTCAACAATCTCAGCAACTTCAACCGCATCTTCAAGAAAAAGAAAGGATGCTCGCCAAGCGAGTTCCGTGAAAGCTATCATAAGACAAGAATCATTGTATAATACAGCCAACGTAATCGTTTAAGTGAAATTATCAAAAATATTTCGCTTAAACGATTCTTTTTTCCGATATTTGTTGTATCTTTGCGCTACAATTTGAAATGTATAAATAAACATTTAAAAACTACGATAACGAATTATGAAGCAATTTATGGATGAAAACTTCCTGCTCGACACTAAGACTGCACAGGATCTTTTCCACAATCATGCGGCTAAAATGCCAATTATCGATTATCACTGCCACCTCATCCCTGAGATGGTAGCCAATGATCACAAGTTTAAGAGTATTACAGAACTTTGGCTCGGCGGCGACCACTACAAGTGGCGTGCTATGCGTACCAATGGTGTAGATGAGCGCTTCTGCACAGGTACTGATACCAGCGACTGGGAGAAGTTCGAGAAGTGGGCTGAAACAGTGCCTTATACTTTCCGTAACCCTCTCTATCACTGGACTCACCTGGAGCTCAAGACTGCTTTCGGTATCGATAAGCAGCTCAGCCCTAAGACAGCCCGTGAAATCTACGATGAGTGTAACGAGAAGTTGCAGTTGCCTGAGTTCAGCGCTCGTGGCTTGATGCGTCATTACAATGTAGAGTGCGTTTGTACAACAGACGACCCAATCGATGACCTGCGTTACCACAAGCAGACACGTGAGAGCGGTTTCGAAATCAAGATGATTCCTGCTTGGCGTCCTGACAAGGCTATGAACATCGAGAAGCCAGATTTCGCTGACTATATGAACAAGCTCGGTGAGGTAGCAGGTGTTAACCTCGTTACATTCCAGGATATGGTTGATGCTTTGCAGAAGCGTCACGACTTCTTTACTGAGAACGGCTGTAAGTTGAGCGACCACGGTATCGAGGAGTTCTACGATGAGCCATACACAGATTCTCAGATTGAGACTATCTTTGCCAAGGCTATGCGTGGCCAGCAGCTTTCTGCTCTCGAAATCCGTCAGTACAAGCATGCATTCCTCAAGGTTTGCGCTGAGATGGATCACGCTGCCGACTGGACACAGCAGTACCACTATGGTGCTATCCGCGACAACAATACACTGATGTACAACAAGCTTGGTGCTGATACCGGTTTCGATTCTATCGGTGAGTTCACTACAGCCAAGGCTATGAGCAGCTTCCTCAATGAGCTCAACATGGAGGGTAAGCTCACACGTACTATCCTCTATACATTGAACCCATGTGCCAACGAGGTAATCGCTACCATGCTCGGTAACTTCCAGGATGGTTCTTGCCCAGGTAAGATCCAGTTTGGTTCTGGCTGGTGGTTCAACGATCAGCTCGATGGTATGACCCGCCAGATGAATGCACTCTCTGTATTGGGTCTCCTGAGCCGTTTCGTAGGTATGTTGACTGACTCACGTTCATTCCTCAGCTACCCACGTCACGAGTACTTCCGTCGTTTGCTCTGCAACCTCCTCGGCAATGATGTAGAGAAGGGCTTGCTTCCTAACGACATGGAGAGCCTCTCTCGTATGGTAGAGGATATCTCTTACAACAATGCTCGCAACTACTTCAAGTTCTATTAATCCATAGAACAGAAGCAATTTATACTAAGACAAATCCCTTCACGGCATCCCGGTGGTGTTGTGGAGGGATTTGATGTTTTATCATGAAACCAATACTTTAAACTTATGGGGGTAATAGACAGAATACTAGGTTTTTACGAAGATATCAGGGAGTTCAATTCTTCTAATATCAAAGACTTCCGGGGCAGATTCAAATCTTGGCTCAAGATGGGTATGCTTGCCGGTCGCATCTTCTATCTCAAGGATATGTGGGCAAGGGATGTGGCTGCCTTGACTTTTGCCTCCTTCATGGCTCTGATACCTTTCATGGCTATGATGTTTGTCATAGCCCGTGGTTTCGGCTATGCCTCTCTGCTCGAATCCTGGCTCTCTACCACCTTCGAGGCACAGCCTGTTGTGGCGCAGACTATCGTTAACTTCGTTCATAATTATATCGAGAATACGCAGAGCAACTATATCATCGGTACGGGTATCGTAATGTTTCTCTATACCATCGTTTCGCTGATGCAGAAGATAGAGCTTACCTTCGATGATATCTGGCATACGGGCGAGCGTTCATGGAAGCAGATTGTTACCGAATATCCTACCATCCTGTTCGGTCTGGGACTGCTGATTCTCTTTGCTTCGAGCATCAATGTATGGACGGTGAATATGGTGGATAATGTCGATAGGATAGCGGATATCGGCGATACCATTCCTTCGTTCATTCTCCATCTGGCGGCTTTCGTACCGATGTTCCTGTTCTTCGTGTTCTGCTATTATGTCATCCCGAATACCTATATCCGGGTTCGCAGTACCCTGGTTCCATCGTTCCTGGCGGGTGTCTGCATGACGGCACTTCAGTATGGTTACATCTATCTGCAGGTTTTCCTTTCCAGCTACAATGTCATCTATGGTTCGCTGGCAGCCATTCCGCTGTTCCTGTTATGGCTTCAGATATCCTGGGCTATCGTGGTCTTTGGCGCCTTGCTTTGCCATACCAACCAGAACATCCATTATTATGATGGTGATTTGCAGTACGATCACCTGAAACTGGTGCAGCGCATCAAGGTTTGTGGGGTAGTGATGCATCTGGTATGTCGTCGGTTCAATCAGGGCGAACAGGCGTATACTCCGAAAGAAATTCATGATTTAACGAAGATACCTCAACAGATTATTAACCAGTCGGTTAAAGAACTCCTGCGTGCCGCTTTGCTGGTAGAAATCCGGAATGGTAAGAAAAGCAGTTTTGAGGAATCGGTGGTTCTTCATCCGATAGAGAAGATAGAGCATCTTACCTATGGTGTGATGATAGAGCGCCTCTTCGGTTATGGCGAGGATATCTCAAGCCTGGCCGCATTGGAGTCGGATATGGCGATGTGGAAGGATATCGACATCGTGAATGCAGAGTTCATAGAAAAGGGAAAGCAAATCGCTTTCTGATAAAAAACTATCAATTTATAGTATCTTACTCAAGTTTCGCATGTAAGCTCCACACGCCCTGAAAGGGCAGAAACTCCTAGCCCAGGGCATCGCCCTGGGTAATTACGGCCACAAACTTGTCGCCCTGTAAGGGCAAAAGCTTTAAAATACTGGGCAATGTACAAAGCTTTTGCCCTTACTATTATATTTGCACTTGGAAAAATAAAGAGGTAAAAATCTTTATATCTGCAAAC